>JAZKZS010000073.1:0-42092 GCA_045612765.1 Acutalibacteraceae bacterium | reverse complement strand
CTTGACGTTGCAGTTGCGATGGGCGGTGGCGCTTATTATATTACAATGCCTAAAATGTATAAGGTAAACCTTATAGGTAAATTAAATCCCTTTGTTACCGCAAAGGATATAAGCCTTGAAATTCTACGCATTTTGTCGGTTAAGGGCGGTGTTGGCGCTATAATCGAATGGGGCGGCGAGGGTATTAAGTATTTATCAGTTCCCGAACGTGCAACCATTACTAATATGGGTACCGAGCTTGGCGCTACAACCTCAATTTTCCCGTCTGACGAAGTTACAAAAGCCTTTTTAGAGGCTGAAGGCAGGGGAGAAGATTACATTCCCTTAGCAAGCGACCCCGACGCCGTTTATGATAAGGTTATTGATATTTACTTAAACGAATTAAAGCCACTTATTGCTTGTCCTCACAGCCCTGATAATATTGTTACTGTTGAATCACTTAAGGGTACAAAGGTTGACCAGGTTTGCATTGGCTCTTGCACCAATTCATCACTTTTTGATATGTTAAAGGTTGCTGCACTTTTAAAGGGTAAAACCATTGACCCCAGTGTTAGCCTTTCAATTTCGCCCGGTTCTAAACAGGTTTTAACAATGCTTGCTGACTGTGGCGCATTAAGTGACATTTTAGCAAGCGGCGCGCGTGTGCTCGAATGTGCTTGCGGCCCTTGTATCGGTATGGGCTTTTCACCTAATTCGGCAGGCGTATCACTTCGTACCTTTAACCGCAACTTTATTGGCAGAAGCGGTACTGCTGATGCTAGCGTTTATCTTGTCTCACCCGAAACTGCGGTTGCGGCGGCTATTACAGGTTACATAACCGACCCAAGATTATTAGGTGATATGCCTGAAATTAAAATGCCCGAAAGCTTTAAGATTGACGACAGTGCAGTTATTGCCCCCGCAAGCGAGGCTGAGGCTGCTGATTTAGAGGTTTTACGTGGTCCTAATATTAAACCCTTCCCCGAGGCAAAACCCCAACAAGACACCCTTTCGGCTGAATTGGTATTAAAGGTTGGCGACAATATTACAACCGACCATATTATGCCTGCAGGCGCTAAAATTCTTCCTTACCGTTCAAATATACCACACCTTTCACAGTTCTGCTTTGGTGTTTGCGACAGCACCTTCCCAGAACGTGCAAAGGCGCTTGGTCAGTCAATTATTGTGGGTGGCAGCAACTATGGTCAAGGTTCTTCTCGTGAGCATGCCGCACTTGTACCTATGTATTTAGGTGTTCGTGCAGTTATTACAAAAAGCTTTGCCCGTATTCATATTGCTAACCTTATAAATTCGGGTATTATGCCTTTGACCTTTAAAAATGCTGATGATTATGATAAGCTTAACCAAGGCGATAAGCTTTCATTAACTAATGTTTTCGAAGGTATGGACAAGGGTGAAATTACCCTTAAAAATGAAACCACAGGCGAAGAATTTGCACTTTGCTGCAGCTTTACAGAAAGACAAAAGGGTATTTTAAAGGCAGGTAGCCTTTTGCAGTACACAAAGGAGTGTGAATAATATGCAACAGTATATTGATAACGCTGTCGAGCAGTTTAAAACACTTTTAACACAGCAAATTGAACGCCAACAAGCAATGGAAAAGAATAGTGATGTTACCGATTACCAAGCGCTAGATAAAATTATTATTGGTATTTGCTCGGGCGACGGCATTGGACCAATTATTTCAAAGGAAAGCGAACGCATTTTAAACTATATTTTAAAAGATGAAATTAATGCGGGTAAGGTTGAGCTTCGCACTATTGAGGGTTTAACTATTGAAAATAGAATTGCTAAAAATAAAGCAATTCCCGATGATGTTTTGTCTGAAATTAAGGCTTGTAACGTAATTTTAAAAGCACCCACCACTACATTAAAGGGTGGCACGCTTGAAAGCGCAAACGTTGCTATGCGCCGTGAGCTTGACTTGTACGCTAACGTTCGTCCTGTTCAGGTTCCTGAGCAAAACATTGATTGGACCTTCTACCGTGAAAATACCGAAGGTGAATATGTGCTTGGCAGTAAAGGCGTAGAAATTCCCGACACATTAGCGTTTGATTTTAAGGTAACTACAAATGCAGGTACACGTCGTATTTGCCGTGCCGCCTTTGAATTTGCCCGTAAAAACGGCAAGACCAACGTTGCAATTGTTACCAAAGCAAATATTATGAAGAAAACCGACGGTAAATTCTCGCAAATTGCACACGAAATAGCGGCCGAATATCCCGAAATCACCGCTGAAGAATGGTATATCGATATTATGACCGCAAATCTTGTTAACGAAAATATTCGCAGCAAGTTCCAGGTGTTTGTAATGCCTAATTTGTACGGTGATATTATCACTGACGAGGCTGCTCAAATTCAGGGCGGTGTTGGTACTGCCGGCAGTGCAAATATCGGTGATAAATACGCAATGTTCGAACCTATTCACGGCTCGGCACCCCGCCTTATTGAAGCCGGTAGGGGAGATTATGCAAACCCTACAAGTATGTTTAAAGCGACCGAAATGATGCTTCGCCATATTGGTTTTATTGATAAAGCAGACAAGCTTTCGAAAGCACTTACTATTTGCACCGAAACTGAAAAGAAGATTGTTGTTGATGATAGCGAAAACAGCGCAACCTGTTCACAGTTTGGCGAATACGTAATGGAAACAATTGAAAAAATGTAAATTAAAAAATCCACCCGTTTGGGTGGATTTTTTGCATTATAAATTATTCTTTGTTGTTTTGTTTGTTTTTCTTTTTGCTTTTACGAATTTCTAATTTAATTATCGCAATGATACTTAATGGTATAAGCGCTAGAAGTGCTAGATATGGACTTGCAACAATTATAAATACAAACAATTCCTTAAAGAAATTACCGATATTTTTAAGACTGTTTACAAAGCCCTTGCAAATTCGTTGCCATACGGTTTCGGGTTCGGTAACGTCTGTATATTCCTTTACTTCGTTAATAGTTAAATTAATTGTGGAATAATTAACCTGATTATCATATACACGCAAAGCGGAGGTGACGGTTTCAAGCTCGGCACGAACTTCGGTCAAACGTTTTTCAACGGTCAATAAATCATTCATTGTTTCGGCTTTTGCCATAAACTGCAAAAGGCGTGCTTCTTCAGCTTGTAAAGCCTTCATACGACCTTCGGTTGCAACGTAGTTAAGGGTAATGTCCTCAACCGTTTTTTGAGAAGAAACAACGTTTGAAAGCTCGCTAACCTTGTTTATAAAGGAATCAAATGATTTGGCAGGAATACGAATGGTCATAGTGGCACTGCGGAAACGATGATTGCTATAAGCACTTCCGTTTTCTATATTAGAGGTTTCAACATATCCCCCAAGCTCTGAAACGCGTTTATCTAAATTAGAAAGCAATTTGTCTAAATCTTCGGTTTCGACAGACATATTAACCTTTTGAATAAGCTTGCGGTCATCCGGTAAATCAGAGGGAGTAGTTTCACTGTCACTTGCAATTTCCTCATTGGTATAGTTACCACCAGGTGCGTTATTTTCTGCAAAAGAATCCATACCTTTGCCACAACCTGCTAATGCAAATGCAATTAGCAAAATCAACATACAAATAAATATTTTTTGTGCATTAAATTTTTTCATACATAATCCTCCTTTTATTAAATGGGAAATTATTTCCCTAAATTTAATATAACATTTTTAGTTATATTTGTCTATCGCTTTATTTAAAAACGCTTTTATTTCTTCTCGCAAAGTCGCGGGCTTTAAAATTTCAACCTCATCGGCATATTGCACCGCCCAATAAAGCATCGCTTTTGGACTTGCATTTAATGTGAATTTCATTTTATCGCCGTCGGGTTTAATATCAACCTCTTTACCAAACCAGTCAATAACGTGGTCAATGGTTTTTTCATTGGCTGTAAATACAATACGTTCTGGTTTGTCGTTATACATATAGGGCATAGCGGTTGTAAGCTCTTGGTAGTTTATACCGTTTTTATAGCCTTCAACCTCTCTAATCGGAATAGCGTCACGGTCGGACACTTTAATGTTTGTAATATGGTCAAGGCGGTGGAAAACCATATGCTCCCAATATTTGCTGTAACCCATTAAATAATAACGCTGGTTATGTAAAATTAACTGATAAGGGCTTACACGCTGAAAGGACGATTTATGAAGTGCTTTATCGGCGCCGTACTTATTGTAATCGTACTGCACCATTTTACCGCTTTCAATTGCTTCGTCAATAATTTCAATACTGTAAAATAGTGATTGGTTGTCGGTTTTGCCCCAGTCACCAACCGAATATATATTTTTAACATGGCGACGGAAGTATTTGTTTGAAAGACCGCACAGCTTGTCAATAAGCTCCTTTGAATGCTTGGCGGTAATGTATTTACTTGCCAAAACACCGTCAATAAGCAAACGAAGCTCGCTATCCTCAAAACGACGTTCTACAAGATAACTGCCTTGCTTTACCGATTCAATTTCATATCCTGCTTCCTTTAAAAGCGCAAGGTTACGGCCGATTGTCTTACGTTCAACCTCAATACCGTAATCGTCCGATAAATATTTAATAATATCCTCTTGCTTTAGGGGGTGGTCGCAATCACTGTATTTTTCTAAAATTTCCAACGTGCGAAGTAATGCTAATTTTTTAGGTTCAAAGCCTTCCATTTAATCACCCTTGTGTGTAAAAATGCAGTTAAAAACTGCCTTGTCGTTCAGTTTACCTTCAATATAAAAGCCGTTATCAAATCGTTTTTTATAAATATTAATTTCATCACCATAAAAGGTTTGTGATAAGAATGTTATTTGCATATCTTCAAGGTTAAACGCCTCAAATTCATCGGGTGTAAAGCAGTTTAACGCCATTCTAAGATAAGCAATGTTATTTGTGTGCTTATTGGTGTCAATATCAACAAATAAGCATTTGTGGGTGTGGTTATAGTCATCCTCACAAACTGTTTCACGCACCCTTAGAAAATCACCCGCACCACTTAAATAATCGCGGTGTGGCATATCGGTGGGGTAACATACAGTATTTGTGCGGCGAAGCTCTTTGGTTGTATAGTCAAGTGTACACCATTCGCTGCTGCCCATAACACAGGTTTTACCGTCTTTTTGAAGAAGAAAATCACGACCGAAGCGCACACCTTTAACAATTGTAGGCCAAGTTTCTACCGTTAGTTTATCGTCCATCATCGGAAAATCGGTAACTTTAATTTTAAATTTGGTTAAAACCCAAAATGCGTTAGATTTTTCTAAAAGTGTTGGTCCGTCAACACCCAGCGCTATTGAATGAATGCCTGTAACCGCTTGAAAAATCTCGACAATACGGTCAATTCGCATCTTCCAGTTAGAATCAACCTCGGTGCTTTTTACGGTATAGTCGGTTTTGTAAAAATTTTGCATTATTATCACCAAGCTAATTATATCATAAAGGATAGTGTGTTGCAAATATTTTTACCAGTAAATCGAACTATTGAAAAAATCACCTAAATGATTTATAATATTCTGTAAAAATGTTAAATAGCTATAATGTTTTATGATTTGATTATTTTAAGGATTGATAATAAGGCGGGTTTTTTAATGGATTTTAGACCTAATCCACTTTTGTATGGTGCTCACGATGGTTTTTTCAGTAGCTTTAAGCTGGTTGTGACAATGTGTGATGTTGTTGACCGCAATATCTTTTTGCAAGCGGTTGAAAATGCAATTAAGCGATATCCGTATTTTTGTGTTTATCCCAAGAAAACGGGGGAGAGTATAAGGCTTCAATTTAATGAATTACCCGTACCGGTATTTGAAGACGATCGTTGCGTGGTTTTGGGAACGCCTGAAAGCAACGGGCATTTGTTAGCCTTTGGCTTAGAGGGTAAAAAAATTATTTTGCATGCAAGCCACTACATAGCAGACGGTATGGGAATAAGCCCCTTGTTGATGACGGTATTATACCTTTATGTTTCACAAAGGTACGGAACACAGGGACTCAATTCTAAGCGTATTTTAATGCCTAATGACCTTGTTATGAACGAGGAATACACCTATCCTTTTCCCGAAAAAGCAATTTTATCGGATGATGAAGAGGTGCAAAACAATTCACAAAATCAACCTTATTTATTGAGTTCGGATGCGTTTGATGATCAGGGGCTTTATGCATATCATTTGCGTATTCCGCAAAGTGCTATGATGGGTGTTGCCAATCCGTCGGACGGAAGTCCTGTTTCATTTTTGTCGGTAATGCTATACCGTGCTTTTTGCAGTCTTGATAAGGGAATTAACAAACCTGTTGTCGTACACGTACAGCATCAATACCGTGCGGCTATAAACGCGCCATTTAATCGACATAGTTTGGTGTCATATATTCCGGTTACCCTTTCTCCACGCATAAGGGAACGTCGTGTTGAGCTGCAAAATACCATAATACGTGGTCAGGTTATTGTTGGCAGTGAACCCGAAGCGGATTTACGCTCGGTTAATCGCTTGGTTTCGGTTTTTAAAAATGATAAAGCTTTAAGCCTAGAAAAAAAGAAACAAGCGATGTGCGAATATGTTGAAAAAAGTATTTGCGGTAAGACGTTTGGTATTAGTTACGTAGGAAAAATGGATTGGTGCGGATTGGACCAATACGTTGAGGATTTACACGCCTATATTGGCGAAAAGAATACACAAAATATGCTTTTAATTGAGGTTATGACCGTTGGGGAGGATTTTTCCTTAAATTTTATGCAAAGCGGTCGTGGTGACAGGTACGTTAATGCCTTTATCGAACAGTTTAAAAGCTTTGGTATACCCGTCAGCCTTGTTGGAGAAGAGCGTTATACTCTTTGTGATACAAAAATCCCATAATAAATAGTTATAATAAAGGGGCACAATAATGAACATAAAAGAAGGTAAGTCGTGTGTTTTTTACATTACAGGATTAAAAATTGTTGGCGTTATACTTGTATTTCTTTTAGCAATCATGTTATTATGGAACGGCAATGCCAACAGTATGCAAGCTGTTCCAGCATTGATGGCAGATGTATATTTTGATGGCGAGTATCGCATTGCCGATGGCGAATGGCAGAAGATTGTAAAGGGGCAACACATTTCTTCTACTGAAGGGGACGTAACCCTACGAGGGAATTTTCATATGTTGGCACCTGATGGTCAGTATGTTGGTATTTATAGAGGTGATTTACCCATCGCATTCTATACAAACCATATCAATTTAACGTTTTATGAAAAGGGTCAGGAGCCTTATGTCATGGATGCAGAAAACTCTTTGTATAAAGATTCTGCTTGTGGAACGTGTTGGAATGCATATACGTTTTTGAGCGACCCTGAGGAAACCATAGAAATACTAATCCACAACCCCCATAGCTTTGGAAATGAAACCGCAATTGATGAACTGTTGTCCAACACTGCGTTTTGGGCAAATATTGATTTTGAAAAAGGCGTGCTTGAAAGCGGAGAAACCCAAAGAAGCATTGGCTTGTTGTTTGTTATCATTTCTCTTGTTGTTTTGGGAACGGCTTTGTTCTCGACACTGATACATATTAATAACAGTAAGATTATTTGGGTGCAGGGTATCGTAATAATGTTTGCTGGTACCTACTTATCATATAGTGCAGATGGTGTTTCGTTTTGGAGTGAATCCATTGTATCCAATACGACGATTTTGGGATGCTCAATGCTATTTTATATGTTTTTCATTTCGATTGCACTTGTTTATTTCCTGAAAAATACTAAAAAGATTGGCACGATTACTGTTGTGTTATTAGGTATTGCAAATGCCGTACTTCTTGTTTTGCCTGTATTAACGGACCTGCTTTTTTATGATATGTGGCTTTATTGGGTTGCCGCGCAAATGCTTACTAATATCATTTTGTTTGGTTGCCTTGTGCGAGAATTTTTAGTTACAAAAGGAAAAGAACGTTGGCTTTATATAGGTTCAATTTTACCGCTTATTGCTTTTATAATAGATGTTATTATGATTGATATTGGCTTTTGGAAGAATGGTCTTGCTTCTAAATACATTTTTGTTGTTTTCTTTATTGCTGCAATGGTGGCGATACTTAAGGTTATACCAAACAGCATTAATACTATTGCAAAAGCTAAAGAATTAGAAACCGAAAAAATAATGTTAAATGCTCAGCTTACCGAAAGCAGAGTTTCTACTATGATGAGCCAAATTCGTCCTCACTTTATTTATAATACGCTTGGCAGTATTGAACAGCTTTGTGTTATAGACCCTGCAAAAGCGGGTGAGCTTGTGCATAACTTTGCTAAATATCTTCGTGGCAATTTTGGTGAATTGGATAATCCTAAGCCGATTTTAATGTCACAGGAAATGGAACACGTGCGCCATTATATTAGTATTGAAAACGTGCGTTTTCCGGATATGACCTTCTCATTTGAAATGAATTCGGACGATTTTCATATTCCTGCTTTAACCATTCAGCCCGTTGTAGAAAATGCTATTAAGCATGGTTTAATGAAATTGCAAAAGGGCGGAAAAATCCGCGTTGCTTCTTACGAAAGTGATACCCATTATTACGTTTGTGTAGAGGATGACGGCGTAGGATTTGATACAAATGTATTACTTGATGAAAGAAAGCACGTGGGTATTCGCAATATTCGCGGAAGATTAAAGGCCATGGTAAACGGCACCCTGAAAATTGAAAGCACTGAGGGTGTTGGTACTAAGGTAATTATAAAAATTCCTAAGGAGGTGGAATAATGCTTGCCATAGCGGTTGATGACGAAATATTAATGCTTGGCGCATTAGTAGCGGCAATTAATGCTTCACCCGATATTACAAAGATCGCAAAGTTTTCTAATTGTGATGAAGCACTTGATTTTGTAAAAGAAAATTCGGTGGATATTGCCTTTTTAGATATTAATATGCGCGGTATGGGTGGTCTTGCACTTGCTGAAAAAATTCTTGGCGTATGCCCTGACTGTAAAATTGTATTTTGCACCGGTTATGAAGAATATGCAATTCCTGCCTTCAAGCTTCACGCTTCGGGATATTTAATGAAGCCTGTATCGGCAAAGGACGTACAAGGTGAAATTGATAATATAAAAGGTATTCGTCAAAAAGAAAAGCCACTTAGCGTGAAATGCTTTGGCAACTTCGAGGTTTACGCAAAAGGTGAAAAACTAACCTTTAAGCGTTCTAAAACTAAGGAATTATTTGCATATTTAGTCGATAGAAACGGCGCTGGTGTTACCGTTGCGGAAATTGGCGCTATGCTTTGGGAAAGCGATGTCGAACAAAAAAACCAAAATTATATCCACCAATTATTTCGTGATTTGCGACAAACCCTTGAAGCTGTTGGAATGGGGGACATCTTTGAAAGGAATAATTATTTGTATTCTATAAACCCCAAAAAAATCGATTGTGATTACTTTAATTATTTAAAAAATGGTAAACCTGAATTTATTGGCGAGTATATGTCCCAATACAGTTGGGCAGAAGACACTTGCGGTTTGCTTTGGAAAATAAAAACAAAATAAACGAATATTTGAAAAAGCCGTCTTTTTGACGGCTTTTTTGTTTTATTTGTAAGAAGTTTGTCATACCCCCAATTATATAATATATAAGATATTATGGGTATATTATATAAACATACTTTTTTGAATTTAAAATGTGTTTTTTACATAGGTTTTAATTTGTTGTTAAGACAAAAAATATATATTTTTAAAACAGGAGAATGATTATGATTAAAAACAGAACGGTGCAATTAATTTACCAAACAATCTACGTCACCCTTGGGTTTGTGGGTTTTATCGCATGCCTTGGAATTTTTGACAACATTAATACTATTCGTTGGGATTTCTACGTTCATTTCACCAACATTAGTAATTTCTTGTGTATTGGTGTTATGCTTGCAGCCCTTATTCAAACAGCAAAGAAAAAAGAAGACAGCTTTGTTTCGGCAGTACCTATTTTGAAGTTTATCGGTATGCTTGGCATTTTACTTACCTTCCTTGTGTTTAATATTATGCTTGCCGGCGCTGAAGGACGTGATCCTCAGGCTAACTGGCGTGTCGGAAGCTTAATTTTCCACGTTGTTCTTCCAATTATGTACATAGCTGACTGGTTCTTGTTCTACGAACGTAAAAAATGCAAATGGTTTTTCCCCATAGCTTCAATTGCTTTTCCGCTTGTTTATGTAATCTTCTTGCTTATACAAGCAATTATTTTGAAGTTTGACGCTTCAATTATGATTCCTACCACAACTACACCGCTAATTTATCCTTACTTTTTTGTAAATATTGATATACAGGGTGTTTCAGGCGTTTTAATGTGGATTGGTATTCTTGCGGCGGCATTTGTAATAGTTGGTTTTTTGTTCTTTGGAATTGACAAGCTTGGAAAGAAAAATGATAAAAAATAATATATTTTGGAGATAATAAAATGAAAAACGATTTAATTTTTACCCCTGTAATGCTTGTGATTGGCGCTATGTTATTCTTACTTAGAACAACAGGTATGAATGCGCATATCGCCATTTCGATAGTTGGAATTTTGGTTTTAGCCGCATATACCGTTTTGTCTAAAAAGGGTTGGAAAATCCCTGCGCTTGAAGTAATTATGAGAGCATTCTATGGCATTGCCTTGGTAACTGGCGTTGTAATTTTGAATTTTTACGGTATTGCCGCATTTGCTATTCTCCACAAGGTAAGCGCCGCATTGTTTATTTTGTTACTTGTTGTTTTGTTTGTTCATAAGTTAATTGCCACTAAAAAGGCCTAAATTTTAGATAAATAGCGTAGGTAGTAGAAATGGACAAGTTAGTAAGAAAAATAGAAATTCCGCTTGCAAAAAAAACAATAGAAAAAGCAGGGCTTTATATTGTGCAAAAAAAGGATCTTGACCGTTTGGCAGAGGTTGCAGCAGACGCCTACCGTGACTATCCCTTACATAATTGGTTTACTAAAGGTAAATACGATGCTAAAGCCTCTAAGCTTATTATGCAAATTTCACTTAAAACAATGACAGAGGATGCTGTTATTTATGCTGACAGTGAAGAAATCAACGGTTTTGCGGTTTGGCTACCTTTTGGTTTTACGGGCAGTAAAACCCTTCCGTTTTTAATAAATGGCGGTTTAAGTCTTATACTTCATTCGGGTCTTGGCATTATTGGCAGACTTTTAACCTATGAAACCTATGCAATGAATCTTAAAAAAGAATTTACCGACAATTATGATTGGTATTTATACAACTTATCAATTAAAAAAGCTGCCCAGGGCAAAGGTATTGCCAGTAAACTAATGCGACCAATGCTTCAGTTTTGTGATGATGAAAGAATGGTCTCCTATTTGGAAACCAACAAAGAAACTAATGTTGGCTTGTACAAGCATTATGGGTTTGAACTGATGAAGGAAGAAATTATCCCAAAAACTTCGGTTACACATTATGCAATGGTTAGACACCCAAAGGGAGAATAAAACTATGAAAAAAGGTTTTGTTATTAAAGGCGATATATGTCAAACCAAAATTTCAACTAAACTTGATTTACACCCAAATGCATTTGTGGTATGTGTAAATGGGGTTAGTAAAGGTGTTTTTGACCTTTTGCCTGAAGAATATGCAAATTTGCCGCTTTACGATTATGGTGATGCGCTTATTTTTCCGGGTATGGTTGACCTACACGTTCACGCACCGCAGTATGCCTTTCGTGGAATGTGTATGGATTTGGAGCTTATGGATTGGCTTAATAGCTATACCTTTCCCGAAGAAGAAAAATATGAAAATTTAGAATACGCTAAAAAAGCGTATGGTATGTTTGTTAATGCCATTAAAAATAGCGCTACCACAAGAAGCTGTATTTTTGCAACACGCCACCGCTATGCGACCGAGCTTTTGATGCAGCTAATGGAAGAAAGCGGCCTTGTCAGCTTTGTTGGTAAGGTAAATATGGACAGGGAGTCTAGTAAGGCTCTTACTGAGCAAAGTGCCGATATATCCGCTTACGATACGTTTGGTTGGATTAATGAAGTAAAGGATAAGTTTATTAATACAAAGCCTATTTTAACACCCAGATTTATTCCATGCTGTACCGATAAGCTAATGGAGGAGCTTCGCGAAATTCAAATGGCTTACGGAATTCCTGTTCAGTCGCATCTTTCAGAAAGCAAGGGTGAAATAGATTTTGTAAAATCACTTCGTCCCAAAAATGCTTTTTATGGTGATTCATATAACGAATATGACCTGTTTGGAAAAAATGACGATATTAACACCTACGTAAAAACAGTTATGGCGCATTGTGTTTGGTCAACCGCTGACGAGGTAGAATTAATGAAGAAAAACGGTGTGTTCATTGCGCATTGTCCTGCTTCTAATATGAATCTTACCTCAGGTATTGCACCCATTCGCAAATATTTAGATAAGAGTTTAAATATTGGCTTGGGTAGTGATATTGCGGGTGGCCATAGCGAATCAATTTTCAGGGCAATTACCGATACTATTCAGGCTTCTAAAATGTATTTTAGAATGGTTGATGAAGCGTATAAACCGCTTATTTTTTCAGAGGCTTTTTATCTTGCCACTAAGGGCGGGGGAGCATTTTTCGGTAAGGTTGGCAGTTTTGAGGATGGTTTTGAATTTGATGCTGTTGTACTTGATGACAGTATTCTTTCTCATCCGCAAAGCTTAAGCCTTGCAGAACGAATGGAACGTGCTGTTTATCTTGGTTTAGATGAAAAAAATATTACCGCCAAGTTTGTAGCGGGAAGAAAAATTATATAAGAAAGGAGCATTGATAATGCCTAAAAAACAGAAAAAGTTTGCCGATGATGGCTGGGCTATTTGGGTTGATGGTGATGATACCAGTACGGTCTATATTAATGATTGGCTTAATCCAAAAGGCAAAAGCTATGTGGATTTGGCAGTTCGTATACGTGGTATAAAATCAAGCAGGTTTTTATCTGTATATGTACCGTTTGATATTTCTTTAACTGAAATAGAAGACATATCTTTGCTTTTTAATGATACAAAAATTTTACAGGCAACCTTTAGTTCTACCTGTATTATTGATTATATGAAAAATAAGCACACGTCTGAAATTGCCTATAACGGTAAAACAATAGATATTGTGCACATAAGCACTTTGAAATGTGGAATTTCTTCACTTCCGGATGGAACCGTTATCGGTATTGATTTGGATAAATTACAGCAATTTCTTGATAATGACGAAGCTTATTTTATTTGGCGTATGCCACATAAAACCGTTGATGCAATTTTCAAACCCCGTGTTGATGTGGGGAATGCAGTTGACAGGTTGCGTGATTTAATTACCACCCCTGTCGTTTCTGAAAAATACGGTTATTCTATTCGAATTAACGAAGCAAGACTTTTGCCTGAAGAAATAACCAGAATTGGTGTTTTTCATCGTCAAAAGTTAAAGAAGGCGGTCATCACGCTTTCAATTGATGAAAATTACGAGCTTAACGATGCGGGCTGCTATCGTATTCGCCGTTTAGAAGAAAATTTATATAAGGGTTTTCTGCCTAATGGGTATAAGTGTGAGGACGTAATCACTTATCAATGGCAGCAAAACAGAAATGATAATTTAAAAGGTCATTTTAATTTTTATTATGATATTGCCAAAAATTCAATAAGTAAAAGCAGTATGTTTTTGTATATGGTATTGCTTTTGGGTATTGGTATTGTGGGTGACCTTTTGTCTGAAATAGTTAAAGCATTAATACGTATGTATCTATAAAGGGGGCGGCTAAATGAGATTAATTATTCCAATATTACTTAACTGTATTCTTGTTCTTGCCGTTTACCTTATCGACAAGTATACTCCTGCTAAAAAAATGCCATACATAGTAAAACAAATTATTATTGGTCTTATGTTTGGCGGTGTTTCTGCATTTGCTTCAAGCTATGGTGTTGAATTGCTTGGTACTACCGTAAACGTTCGTGATGCGGCGCCTTTATCGGCAGGTTTAATTTTTGGTGCGCCCGCTGGTATTATATCAGGTTTTATAGGCGCTATTTACCGTTGGTTTTCTGTTTATTGGGGCGGCGGTGTATACACCCAACTTGCTTGCAGTATAGCAACTATTCTTGCGGGCTTTATGGCAGCAGGGCTTAGAAAACTTATGTTTGACAATAAAAAGCCAACATGGGGCTACGGTATTTGCATTGCCGTTGTTTGTGAAGTAATACATATGATTTTAATCTTCCTTACAAATATGGACGATTCATCTTACGCGTTTGAATTTGTTAAGGGCGCTACCTTACCAATGATTTTAGGTAACGCAGTAGCGGTTGGCTTTGCTATTATTATCGTGTCGCTTTTAAGCCATGAACGCTTTACCAGAAACAAGAGTAGTGAACGAATTGCCAATACCTTTCAGCGTTGGTTGCTTTTATGCATTGTGGTTGCCTATTTGGTTACAAGTAGCTTTACCTTTATTCTTCAAAACGGAATGGTGCAAATTGAAACACAGGAAGTATTTACCGCCGCAATTAATGATGTCGAGGCAGATATTAAAGGTAAATCCGACGCTGAGCTTTTAAGCATTGCCGAAAAGGTAAAATACGAATATGAAGCTAACACAAAAATTTCATTACATAGTCTTACGCAAAAATATGATATTAAAGAAATTAACGTTGTTGACGCTAATGGTTTAATTATTAATTCTACCGAAGCGGACGTTATTAATAATTATGATATGAACAGCAAGGCGCAATCTAAGGAATTTATTGACATATTAAAAACACAAAATTCGTTTGTGCAACAATATAGCCCAAGAGGAAAAGATGAATCTGTTTGGAGAAAATATGCGGCTATTAATTTAAACAGCGGCGGATTTATCCAAGTAGGTTATGATGCTGAGCAGTTCCATGAAATGCTTAATGAATTTGTGGTTGACGTCACCAAAAATCGCCACGTTGGCACAGGCGGTTTCGTTGCCGTTTGCGATGATAAGCTAACTATGGTAATTGATAATGACTATTCGGGACTTCCTATTGCTACTATTGGTATAGAACCACCCGAAGAAATGAAAAACGGCAAAACGGCTACAGCGCTTTATTATGCCGATATTGTAGACGGCAAAACTACCGCAAGCATTAAATATATGTATGTTTTCAAATTTGTTGAAGGCTACTGCATTATTGCGGCTATGCCCGAAGCCGAAGCAATGTTTATGCGTGATGCTTCGCTTTACACAAGCATCTTTATGCAGGTGCTTATATTTGCCGCATTGTTTGTGTTTATTTACATATTAATTAAACGTGTAATTATTAACAACCTAAAGAAAATTAACGATACGCTTGGAAGAATAACCGAAGGCGATTTGAACGTTACCGTAGACGTTCGTTCAAACGAGGAATTTTCCTCCCTTTCGGATGATATTAATTCAACCGTTTCGACCTTGAAGCGTTATATTGCCGAAGCTGCGGCACGTATAGATAAAGAACTTGAATATGCAAAGCAAATTCAGCTTTCGGCTTTACCGACGAACTTTCCCAATGGTGAGGATTACAGTATTTATGCCGAAATGATTGCGGCTAAAGAGGTTGGCGGCGACTTCTATGATTTCTATAAATTAAACGATACCACCGTAGCTTTCCTTGCCGCTGACGTTTCGGGTAAGGGAATACCTGCGGCAATGTTTATGATGACCGCAAAAACCATCATTAAAGACTTGGCCGAAAGCGGTATGGCAGTAAACGATATTTTTACAAAGGCAAATGAAAAGCTTTGTGAAAATAATGAATCCGGTATGTTTGTTACCGCTTGGATGGGTATTTTAGATTTAACCACAGGCAATGTTCAGTTTGCTAATGCGGGTCATAATCCACCGCTTCTAAAGCGTGCTGACGGTTCGTTTGAATATTTGAAAACGCGTGCAGGATTTGTGATTGCAGGTATGGAGGGTGTTCGTTACCGCGTTGGTGATATTACACTTACACCGGGTGACCGATTGTTCTTATATACTGACGGCGTGCCCGAAGCTACAAACTCTGATAACAAGCTTTATGGTGAAGAAAGACTTCTTACCTTTATGAATCAAAACGCTTCTATGGAATCAACTTTACTTTTGCCCTCATTGAAAGCTAATATTGATGAATTTGTGGGCGAAGCGCCTCAATTTGATGATATTACTATGCTTATGCTCGATTATAAACTTAAAAAAGGAGGTGAGCGCATGACCAATAAAACCTTTTCAGCAAAAACCGAAAGCTTGTCTGACATACTCGGCTTTGTAGAGGAAACACTTGAAAGCTATGAATGTTCTATGAAAATTCAAACGGCAATTTGTGTCGCCATTGAAGAAGTATTTGTCAATGTCGCTCACTATGCTTATCCCAATAGTGAGGGTGATATGACACTTTACATTGGCTTTGATGAGCAAAGCCGTGAGGTCACCTTCCGTATGACTGATAAGGGTGTTCCTTTTAATCCGTTAAAGAAACCTGACCCAGACATAACCCTTTCGGCAGAGGAACGTGAAATTGGCGGTCTTGGCATATTTATTGCCAAGAAAACTATGGATTCACTCGATTATGCCTATGAAAACGACGAAAACATTTTAACTATGATTAAGAAAATTTAAGGAGATTTACTAATATGACTATTGAAATCAAGAAAAACGCTCAAGAAACCATTATTGAAATTGTGGGAAGATTGGATACTGTTACAGCCCCGGCACTTGACAAAACTATTAACGAGGATATTGGCGATACTAAAAACCTTGTTCTTGATGTAAAGGGTATGGAGTATATCTCCAGCGCAGGACTTCGTGTGCTTCTTGGCGCACAAAAGAAAATGCAAAAAATCGGTTCTATGAAGGTTGTAAACGTTTGTGAAGAGGTTATGGAAGTATTCGAAATGACCGGTTTTGCCGATATTTTAGTTATCGAATAATAAATTTTATAACCGGCTTAAATTTAACCACGCAGGATTGTGTTTATAAAAGGAGAATTTATAAATGAACGTTACTTTTCGTATAGATAAGGATATTTTGTATATCGCTATGGAAGGCAGAATTGATGCATCAAATGCGGCTGAGGCGGAAGAGAAAATTTTTAGCATTAAAAATGATAATCCCGAAAAGCATACAGTGCTTGATGCCGATAAATTAGAGTACATATCTTCGGCGGGGCTTCGTGTAATTTTAAGACTTAGAAAAGAAGAACCAAAGCTTGCTATTATAAACGTGGCATCTGACGTTTACGAGGTTTTCGATATGACCGGCTTTACTGATATGGTTACGGTTGAAAAGGCATATCAAAGAATGAGCGTTGATGGCTGTGAATTTATTGCAAAGGGTGCTAACGGCGCTGTTTATCGTTATGATGATGAAACTATTCTTAAAACCTATTTTGCAAAGGATGCGCTTCCTGAAATCAAACAGGAACGTGAAAATGCAAGACGTGCCTTTGTTTTAGGTATCAATACTGCAATTCCTTACGGTATTGTTCGTGTTGATGACGGATACGGTACTGTTACCGAGCTTTTAAATGCTGTAAGTGTTACTAAGCTTATTCGCAATAACCCTAATGATATGTCCGAAGCGGCTAAATATTACATTGATATGCTTAAAAGCATACATGCAATACAAGTTGAAGACGGCGTAGTACCCGATATGAAGGAAATTGCGCTCCAGTGGGCAGATTTTGTTTTTCCTCATCTTCCAATAGAACAAGCTAAAAAGCTTCGTGCTTTGATAGAGGAAGTGCCCAAGACAAATAATTTAATGCACGGTGACTACCACACTAATAATATTATGGTACAAAACGGCGAGCCCTTGCTTATCGATATGGATACGTTATGTATGGGTCACCCAGTATTTGAACTTGGTTCAATGTTTAATGCTTTTGTTGGATACGCCGAACACGACCATCAAAATGTGATGGATTTCTTTGGTTATAGCTTTGAAACTGCTAGTGAATTTTGGAATATATCACTTAAAATGTATCTCGGCACTGATGATGAGGCAGTATGCAAAAGTGTTGCGGAAAAGGCGATGATTATTGGCTATACTCGTATGCTTCGACGTGCGCTTCGCCGTCCTAATGAGGCTGAAAGCTCTGTAAGAATTGCAAGATGCAAGGAAATGCTCGCTATACTTCTCGAAAAAACTGATAGCATCTGCTTTGATTGTTAAGGAGTAAGATATAGTGAAAATTAAAGTTTTAAAAGTTCCAGCAATCATTATTTCAATCGGCATAATTATTGCAATTGCGGCGAATTTACTAGTCTCAATGCAAAAAATGCCTACAGTAACAAAACAAGATTTTGACTTTTCAATAACCTATAAACTCGACGGCGAAACAAAAACAATAAACGGTGTTTATAGTTGTCGTTTTACAGGTTTTGGAGCCAATGGTATAGACCCGCTTTGCAGATATTACGAGAACAGATATAAAGTGGAAGGCGAGATCGATGGTGACCGTTGCTTTACAATCGCTGAAATGGATGGCTATACGCTTTACATTGTGGCCCTTTTAAATGATTCCTACCTTATGGGCGATAAGGATAACGATTCGTATAATTCTTACAGTGAAGGCCCTACTCTTGAAGCAGAGGATAAGGACGGCAATCAATACGATGAAACGGAATTACCCGACGTTTTTGATGCCGAGATAATCAGCTTTGATTATCCCGAGCCGATTGAAAACTCATTTTACTTTACGGGCTTTTCAGGACTCTATGTTACTGGTACGGGAGTAATGACCCTTGTCGGCATTTTAACCCTTATTCTTTGTATGATTTTTGTAAGGAAGGGTGTTGGTCTCAAATATCGTGCACTTGATATAGTTGGCATAGCTTTGAATTTTGCAGCTATTTTATTTGCACTTCCCATAATTTTTATAGCTTCGGTTTTTGTTCAGGCATATCCGATAGGTCCCGATTGGCTATATCAAGCTTATTTGTGTATTCCTCAGATTATTCCGTTCTCAATTGCTGCATCGGTCTCTTTACGCCGTAAAGGATTCAGAAAAAGCGGATTTTATATTCAATTCTTAGCGCCTGCGATAGAAGTAATAATTACTGTAATAGAATATATTTTGTAAACTGCAGAAAGGGATTTCATCATGAAAAATAAAAAATTATTTTTACCAAGCATAATTCTTGTCACAGCAATTGTTCTTACAATGATTTCTGTTATTATTGCCGGTATAGCGTTAAAACCAAAGGTTACCGAAAGTGAATTTCCGTTTTCTATCACATATGAATTGGATGGAGAAACCGTAACAATCAATGACGTTTACAAAGTACGTTATGACGAGGATAAACAATATAAGCAACGCATGTATGTCGGTGAGATTGGCGATATGGGAGAAAGCAATACTATTTACACTCTCAAAACGGAAGAAACCGGTAGAATTGAGTTGTGGACGCATTTTCATCCTGACTATTTGATGGGAGACTCCGAGTACGATTATTTTGATGATGAGGCTTTTGAACCGAGAATTTATTATTATGATGCTCAGGAGACTGAGTATCACGATGAAGAAACTTTGGCTAAACAAGGTGTAAAGCTTATCAACTTTGAATATCCCGAACCGATTAAAAATTCATTGGCTTTTTCACATCTTGTATTTCCGGAAAGCGAAGTTATATTTCCTTCGATACTAATCGCTTTCTTAGCAATGATATCAACCCTTATTTTTGTTAAAAAGGATAAGGATTATGTTAGTAAGCCAATAAACATAATTACAATCGTATTCAATTTTATTATCGGATTAACAGCGTTTCCATTTTTTACAATTATTGCACTTCTTCTTAGTGCGTTGGGCGACATTGGAAATGTTATGAATTTGCTCTCTTACTTGCTTCCTGCGTTGACAATCCTTTGCATTACCGCTTCGATCGGCTTGCGCCGCAAATTATATGGTAAGAGTGCACTAATTGTTCAGTTTATATCTCCGGCGGTGTTTGCGGTGATTATGATTATCAGCGCTTGTGCAGGTTTAATGTAAAAGTAAATCCTTTGTAAAACGACAAAAACTATATTGGGATAAATTTTGAATGTGGTGCTTTGTGTTTTCAAAGTTTGGCAAATAATAAATATATTTAGTCAAAATTAACGATATTTGTAAGAAGTTTGTCATACTGTTTATGATAAAATATTGCTTTAAATATGCAAAACAATGAAGGGAGGCTTTGCAGGATGACCGATAAGGAATTTAAACGACTGACTAGAGCACAGTTGATAGAAATTATATACCAATTACAGTTAAAGCTTGATGAATTGGCTGAGCAAAACAAATCGCTTGAAAATGCGCTTGCGGATAAGCGTTTGCGTATTAGTAATGCCGGTAACCTTGCACAAGCCGCCCTTGAAATTAACGACTGCTTCCGTAATGCTCAAAATGCTGCGGAGCAATACTTAAACGAAATTAAGCTAATTCGTGCTGAGGTAGAAGCAGAACGAAAGCAAATTATTGCACAGGCCCGTGAAGAAGCGTCAAAAATTATTTTTAACGCTGCAAAAGCGCAAGACGGATATGATTCTGCAATGAAGGAAATTAAAAAAGAAATTGAGCAGAGTCAATCGGATAACGGGTGAAATGTATGTTGCATAAAAAGGAAAGGGAAGTATCACTTCCTACGAAAATGCAGGTTGAGACTGAACGAAAGCGTTATCGTCGCCAAAAGGCGTATAACAAAGCTTTGCGTGGCACAGTTTATGTTTTAACAATCGTTGCTGCCGTTGCTGTGTTAATTGCAACCCTAATATTACCCGTGCTTCAAATTGAGGGAACCAGTATGGAGCCAACGTTATCAAACGGTGATATTGTGTTGCTAACAAAAACACCCCGCTTTGATCGTGGCGATCTTTGCGGATTCACTTGGAATAATAAGCTCTTGATAAAACGAGTAATTGGTTTACCCGGCGATTGGATAGAAATCGATGCCGACGGGAACGTATATCTCAATGGCGAAAAATTTGATGAACCTTATGTAGAGCATAAGGCTTTAGGAGAATGCGATATAGAATTTCCTTTTCAAGTACCGCAGGAACAGTACTTTGTAATAGGTGATATGCGTGAAAGCTCTATCGATTCTCGCAATACCGTAATTGGTTGTATACCTAAGGAACAAATTGTAGGTAAGGTTTTTTTCCGAATTTGGCCCTTTAAAGATATTAGCTTTTTCTAAAATACAAGACGCAAATTTAACGAAAGGACAAGCGTTATGAGTTTCATTGAACAATACTTGTTACAATTGAATACCGAAAAACGGCGATGGCGATGCGCAGTAATAATTTTAACTGTCTTATCACTAATTGTTGCGCTTGTTACCATATGGAATTTGCGTATAACTGGTGTTACAATTGCCAACGGTGCCACCTGCGGCTATGAAGAGCATTTACATATAGATAAATGCTATGAAGAAAGCACCTTGATATGCGGGCTTAAGGAACACGCACATGCTATATCCTGCTTTTCTGATATAACAGCGGATGTCGAAACAGCAGAGGATTGGGAGGCAACTCTTCCTGAACTTATCGGCCAAAAGGATGTCGATGCGCTTTCAATTGCTCAATCACAGCTTGGCTATACTGAAAGCGAGAAAAATTACACCATGTCAAAGGAGGGTGGCTACAGACGAGGTATTACACGATATGGTCAGTGGTACGGAAACCCTTATGGCGATTGGGCAAATATGTTTACTTCGTTTTGCCTAAGATATGCCGGTGTAGAGGAAGAACTGGTAAACTCCGGCGCAGAGGTTATGCTTGCCAAATGGGACGAAAGCAAACTATATCGTAATGCTCAGTCCTATGAGCCAATTGCTGGTGATGTGGTTTTCTTAGATAAAAACTCTAATGGTTCGGTTGATACGACAGCAATTGTGGTATCACTTAATAAGGGCAACCTAACAGTAATTGAGGGTGATGTAGATAATGCAGTTGCGCAAAGCGTTTACGCCATAAACGATAGCATTGTAGTCGGTTACGGCATAACTTCGCCTGAAAGTCGTGTTATGATGTATGCCACCGGCTCTACCGAAGTGTCGCTTTGGTTGGACGGCACAAACGGAAATATTATGAGCTATAGAGGCTCGGATAATACTAAGTATACCGTTTATAGTGGTGTTGAAGCTCAATTACCAAGTCAGTGGAAGAGCCCCACCAAATACAGCTATAAGCTGGCAGGCTGGGTAAATATTAAAACAGGCGATTATTACAAACCCGGCGCAAATATTACAATAACTGAAAATACTGTGCTGTATGCGGATTGGGTGGCAACAACCTATGATGTCGGACGTTATAATACCTATGTTGCCAACACGGTAAGCACTAATGATTTTATTACAACAAAAGTATTCGATTACAGTTCGCTGATTAACCTGCTTTCATCTAAGGTGTCGGTTAATGTTTCTTCAAGCAGTCATAGTGAGTCGTGGTCTCACATAGCGAGCGGTAACGTTTCTTATAAAGGACAATCAACATTAAACTTCTCTTTTAATGACCATGACAGTAGCGGTTCGCTCGGTAACCTAAATAGCCTTAACAACCCCAATAAATATACAGGCGGCACGGCTGTATACTCTGGAATTTATAACGAGACGTTGGGTGAAGCTTTATTCTCAACTGATAACTTGTTTAATGCAGAAACAGGCGAAGGTGTTATAGGTAAGCATTATTTGGGCGAAGGTGATCATCTTTTCCAAATCGATAACGACCCCAATAGCGAACACTATGGTTATTACTATTATGATGCTAAGCTAAATGCTGCTTCATATAATCAAACCGACCAAAGATTTTACGTTTACGATTATTTGGCTAGAACTTCCGACTCGGCAAGCAATAGCGGTTCGGGAAAATATTCCGACTTTTTGCCGCTTAACTCACCATATGTAAATACAAATGACCAAACGATAAAGACCTATACCTATAATGGTGAAAACGGCGAATATTCGGGCGTGTTACATTATACATATGATGCACGCTATAATTCAGACGGAAGTGCAACCAATCAAATTATGTCAAATCTTTGGTTTGGCATGAGCGTTGACGTACAATTTGGTCTTTCCGATGTTCCGGGCAAAAAGCTGGCAAACGGCGAATACGGTAATAAAGACCTTTACGGCAATGATATGCACTTTGAGTTCGCGGGTGATGATGATGTTTGGATTCTTGTAGACGGTAAGGTTGTTTTAGACCTTGGCGGTATTCACCAGGCTGCTGAGGGTGATATTAACTTCTCAACCGGCGAGATACGTGTAAACGGTAAAAGTGCAGGAACACTTAGCGATATCGATCCCGGCGAGCATACTCTTACAATTCTTTATTTGGAACGTGGAGGTTCGATGTCGAACTGCGCAATTTACTTTAACCTTGCCCCACGTTTCTCTTTAACACTTCAAAAAGAAGATGTTTTAACTCAAGAAATTCTTAATGGTGCACAGTTTGGCTTCTATAACGACCTTAAATGTACCGATCCTTGTGAGCTGTGGACAAGTCAGCAATCCTACAAGAACGGTGATAAGCCCACTAACGTGTTTACTATTGAAAACGGACAAGCTTATATTTGGGGTCTTAGCCCATCACGAACTTATTACATTAAGGAAGTAGCACCGCCGAATGCGCCCGGTTATGACCCTGCTAAGGGTGTAATTCAGCTAACGCTGGATAAAAACGGCCTTAACTCGTACAGTGCAACCATCTTAGATGGCGAGGATGAAAACGGCAATAAGATTCCTGTTTCGCATGGATTTACTATACATGGATTTAGAATAGACGAGGAAAATCAGGCTGCTTATATTGTGATTACTAATGCACAAAACTGGGTAACCGAAACCACCTCGGTTTATGTCCAAAAGAAGTGGGACGATAATAAGAATCATAATCAGGATGAGGTTACGGTTTATCTAAATGTTACCGATTCTAACGGGACGGTTCGAAGAATACGTGAAATCATTCTTAGTGAGGAAAACGATTGGAAGTACACTTGGACAAATCTTCCCAAATACGCCATCGATACTGAAACAATGCTTGAATCTGATGTGCTGCTAGTATATAGCGTGTCGGAAGCTTATATATCAGGTTATTCACCAACGATAAACAAGCTAGAAAGCGGAACCTATGTTGTAGAAGAGTGGGCCGAATCAGAAAAGTTTACAAATGGTGAAAAATATCTTTTAAAAACCTCAAAGGGTTATCTTTCAACAGTTTCAGCCAGTAAAAACACACTTTGCTTTGTGGATGAGGCAACTGCAAAGAACTCGGATTTGTCACTTTGGACTGCTACCGTAAGCTCCGGAAAGGTTAAGCTAACCAATCAAGCGGGCCAAAGCCTTGCTTATTCGGGCTTTAACTCAAACAGGTATTTTAGTGCTACAACAGGCACAGCAAATACCCAAAACCTTACTACATCTACCTATTCTAATGGTATAAGACTTTATTATAGCTCAGGCTCAAGAAAATACTATCTTGGTGATTTGAACAATAATAATTATGCAAAAGCTGAAGATTCTTCTGGCGCAGCTTTGACAATATATCCTATGGTTAAAACCGTTACAACCACTACGGTTAAGCTTGAAGGTTATGGATATTCCATTGTTAATACACCGCTAACGCTGGAAACCTCCTTAAAGGTAGTTAAGGTTTGGGATTATCCGTTTGGTGACTCTACCATTTATGAAAAAGAACAGGTCACCATTAGGCTGTTGGCTAATGGTATAGATTCAGGTCGAACAGAAACGGTAAATCTAAAAAATAACTGGACTGCAGTATTTAGTGGTCTACCTTATCTGGATGAAGAAGGTAATGCTATTATCTATACGGTTGTGGAAAGCTGGGAAACTTCAGATTGGATTCCTTCATACGGAGTCATTTCAGTTGTAGGTGGCGATGTTCCAACCTATACAACAACTGTCACTAATACATATCGTTGGACAGATGCTTACGAGTTGCCTAGCACTGGCGGTATTGGACCTTTGATTTATATACTATTTGGATTGATACTTGTGGTTTTATCACTTGTATTTCTATTTGGCTTGAGGCGCAGGTACAGAAGGAGGTCAAGCAAATAGGCCTCTGTACATGGCGTAACCCTAATGTGCGCCCAACTAATTTTTGTAATATAAAAGTTGTTTAAGAAAGGGAAAATTTTTATGAAAAAGTTTTTATCTATCGTTTTAGTAATGATGGTACTTGTTATTTCTATGAGCGTTCCTGCTTTTGCGGCAAACAATGACGGTACAATAACTATCAGCAATGCAACTATTGGCAAGGATTATAAAATCTATAAGATTTTTGATGCCGCTAAAACCCTTGATGGCACAGGTGTTTCCTACACTATTGACCCCGAAAAGGACCCTGAACTTTTCGAAGCTTTGTTTGGTCTTAATGGTGAATCAGCAAACGAATATCTTACTTACGTAGCTTCAAATAAGTCTGTAATTAAGCAAAAGGATATAAATGATTCTGAGCTTATTAGCTATTTAACAAAGCTTGTTTTAGGCGATGATACTCAGCAGGGTGTTACTGTTGCTTATACACAGGAACAAAAGAACGTACAGTCTTCTAGAGTTGTGTTTGAAAACTTACCACATGGCTATTATCTTATTACCAGTAGCTTAGGTGCTGCAGTATCTCTTGACTCTAACACACCAAATGTAGAAATTATTGATAAAAACCAAAAGCCTGGCGTTATTGATAAGCAGGTTGTTACAGGCGCTAAGGATGACGTTTTAGAAGATCCTGTAAAATACGTATTTGCTGAATCAAGCACTGCAAATATCGGCGATTTGGTTACTTATAAAATTTCTTTTAACGCTACTAACTATGATGGCGACCAGGCAATTAAATACTATCAGATTAATGATGTCAAGGGCGACGCTATTTGGGCAGAGTTTGATAGCTTTACTGTTAAGGTTGGCGGCAAAGAGTTGAAAAAGGGTTATTATTTGCCTGTTGGTGACGTTGACAATACTGGCGAATGGAAGTGGTTAGGTGACTGGGGAAAAACACCCGAAGCCGAAAGAAATCGCAACGATGCCGATTGGTATCTTGTGCACCTTGGTTATGACCAATTCCGTATCACAATTCCGTGGTTAGAGGGTCACACTATTGAAGGCGATGATACCTTACAAATAAAACCTGGCCCTTACACTCTTAAATTTCCTGATAATGCTCAATCAAGATTTACTAATTCAATCTCAACAGTTGAAATATATTATGAAGCCGCTATCGAACCTACTGCTAAAATCGGTCAAACCAGCGATACAAATCTTTATAATACAGTTTATCTTTCATGGGTAACTCCTCACGATGTTTTCTCCGGTGAAGAAGACAGAGTTACAACCACCACATATGGTATTGGTTTAATTAAGGAAGATTCCGTTACACGTGAAAATCTTAAAGATGCAGTTTTTGAAATTTATGCCGATGAAGAACATAAAGTCCCCGTTTATGTTATTCCTACCAATGTCGACGGTGTTTATATTGTTGATAGCTTGAATTGTCCAAGTGAAAACATTACAGGCTTAGCAATGCAAAATGCCAGAGCAATGTATGGTACAGATACAGACGGTGACCTACAGCGACTTACCGAGTATCTTGGTGGCGCTACACAGAAAAATCAGGTTGTGTCTCAAATCAATGGTCGTCTTATTATTTTAGGTCTTAAAGATGGCGACTACTATTTGGTTGAAACTGAAGCACCCGGCGGTTATAATGCTTTAAGAAAGCATCAAAAGGTAACTGTTGATAATAATTCCTCTACATTCACCATTTTTGCAAATGAAACAACCGGTGAAGTAGCTGATATTCAACAGGCTGACGGTACATATTCAGAAGTGAATTATAATCTTTCAACAGTTATTGTTCAAAACAGCAAGGGCGAGGAATTACCCTCTACCGGTGGTGCAGGCACCTTCTGGTTTATTACAATCGGTACATTGCTTGCTATCGGCTTTGCGGTGTTCCTAATCACTCATAAGAAGATGTCTGTTTATACCGACTAATTTAATATCTTAACCTATCCGATATGGGAGGAGAGGATTTCTCCTCTTCTCCCATATATAATATAACAGAAGGGAGATGCCTATGAGAAAGCATAAAACCGTAATATTTTTAACGCTTGGTTTTTTGGTAGGTATCTGCATGCTGTTATATCCGGTTGTCAGCGATTATTGGAATAGTAAAACACAAAGCCGTGCTATTGTTGACTATGAATCGGTGCTGGAAGATATGCAGCAGGAAGATTATACCGAAATTTTTAATCGTGCCAATGCATACAATAAGGCATTGTATGAAACAAATCTTCCAATGGTCAATTATTCACAGGTGTATGGTTATGATGATGCACTTAATGTGACCCAAAACGGTATGATAGGTTACCTTAAGATTGACCGAATTAACCTAGAATTACCAATTTACCACGGTACGTCGGAGGATGTGCTAAACAAGGGTGTAGGCCATTTGGAGGGTAGCAGCTTGCCAATTGGCGGTGAGAGTACGCATTCTGTGATGTCGGCGCATAGAGGTTTACCAAGCTCTATGCTGTTTACTCATCTTGACCGTGTAGAAATAGGGGACACCTTCCAAATTGTTGTGTTAGACCAAGTTTTGACCTATCAGGTTGACTTTATTGAAGTAATAGAGCCTAATGATATTTCAAATTTGCAAATAATTGAAGGTAAAGATTACTGCACTTTGTTTACCTGTACACCCTATGGAATTAATACTCATCGCTTGTTAGTACGTGGTGTTAGAATTGAAACCATCAAGGAAAAGCCCGTTATCTATGTTTCTAACGAGGCATTTCGCATAGAGCCCTTGGTAGTTACTCCTGCGGTTGCGGCACCAATGCTTTTAGTGTTTTTAATCCACTTACTTATAAAGTATAGAAAGCCACCGCAAAATGTTCAAAATACCACAAAAGAGGAAGGAGATATAGAAATTGAACCGTAAAATTATATCATTTTGTGTAATAATATTATTGCTTTTAACCTGTTCTTATACGGTTTTTGCCGAAGAGTTTAACCTGGATAAAACCGGCGCTATATCTGTCACACTCATTGAGCCGAAACAAAAGGAGCCAATTGTCAACGCTGAGCTTAGTGTGTATCGTATTGCAACAGTTGCAATGGATGAGGATGGAAAATTAATATATGACTACACACAAGATTTCAAACAGCTTGATATTGAAATTGACGATGCGGTGCTTGTAACAAGGATAGATGCATTCGTATCACAGCACAGTGAGCCTTTTGTTAAAATAACAACTAATGAAGAGGGTACAGCGTCGTGTTCTGACCTTCCTTTAGGATTGTATTTTGTTAAGCAAACGGGTGCTGTGGCTGGTTTTGCACCCTGCACACCGTTTACTGTAACTGTTCCTAAGGAAAATAATGGTGAATATATATATGAAGTAAACGCTTCACCAAAAACAGAGGTTTCAAGGATGACTTCTATCACCATAAAAAAGGTGTGGAATACCGATGAAGCAGCTAAAGCAACTGATAGTGTTACCGTGCAGCTACTAAAAAATGATATTGTAGTTAAAACTGCTGTACTTAATGCGCAAAACAATTGGCAGATAACCTATAATGATATGCCCGAAAGTGATGCCTACAGCATCCAAGAGGTGGACGTGCCCAAAGGTTTTACTGCGACCTATAAGCAAAACAATTACGTTTTCACAGTTACTAATACCTCAACCTTAATACAAACCGGTCAGTTAATGTGGCCGATTCCTGTGTTGGCAGTCAGTGGTATGCTTTTAATTGCGGCAGGGATTGTGCTATTGCAGAAAAAGAGGAAAACAAATGCGTAAATGGATGGGTGTAATCTGTGTTTTGCTTGGCGTAGTTTGCCTTCTCTGTTCTGTTGGTTTTGTGCTGTATAATCGCTGGGAATCAGAAAATGCCGCAAAGGTTACCGAGTCTTTGCTAGAAGACGTTCAAACTGCAATTAACCAGCAAAATGCCGAACAAAATAATTTTCAAACGAAGATGTCTACAATTAAAGTGGATGGATACGAGTGTATCGGTATTGTTTCAATTCCCGCTTTGGATTTAAAATTACCTGTTTTGACGGATTGGAGCTATACAAAGTTAAAAAAAGCCCCTTGTCATTATTATGGCTCGTACTATGAAAAGGATTTTGTTATTGCAGCTCATAATTACAAAGCGCATTTTGGCAGATTATCCCAATTACAAAAGGGTGATATTGTTGTCTTTACTGATGCAACCGGAATAGAACACTATTATGAAGTGTCATTATTAGAAACCTTACATAAAAATGCAACTAAAGAAATGATTACCAGCGGGTTTGACCTATCCTTGTATACCTGCACATCAGGTGGTGGCAGTCGTATAACTGTTAGATGTAATTCTGCTGAAAATCATTGAATGAATTTACCAAATCCTTAAAATTAATTATAAAAGGGGAAATAATAATGAAAAAGCTAGTTTCTTTAATTTCTTTAACATTGGTTTGTGCCGTATTATTTATTGGTTGTACTAATTCCGACAAAAACGTTGTGGATTACAGTCAGTATTCGTTCGTAGACGCTTCATGGACACGTGAAACCGAAAGCGATACCGAAACAATTCGCTTCGGTGCTGATGGCAGCTTCACCTATTCTTGTGCTTGCGGTGATTCGGTTAATGATTCTGATTTGTGTGAAGGTTATACTTATGATGACACCACAAAAACCATCACATTAGATTGTATTGAAACAACAGATGATATGGTTACTGTTATTAAAATTGTTAAGTGTAACGAAAATGAACTTCAATTAGATTTCAACGGCGACCTTCGCATTTTTACTAAATAATCTAATAATTTTATATGTGAAAAATCCCCTCGTATCTTGAAAAGATACGAGGGGATTTTGGTTATATAAAAAACTTTGTAAAAACTTCTACAACAAGATGTTATTCTCATATAAATTTTACGATTACTTGCTGTAACCCCACAGTGATTTCGAAAATACGTTTAGTGTAGGTGAAATTAGTCATCGTGCTTTTGCTTGTTGCTCATTTATCTGCAAAGTCATACCATCTCCAAGGAATATCCCTTTTAAAAGCTCAAAGTAAACCTATATTATCTTTTCCAGCGCCGTTTCTAATATTAGTCATAACAAATACTCCTTAATATTATCATTCGACGCAGACGATAAAGGCTTGTATCTGATTTAGGTACAGGCTTATTTCGCTTTGTGCCTAAACGAATGATGAAAAGAAACTAAACTTTTTATTGTACTGTTGACGGCACAAATGCTATCAACAGTATTTTTTTATTTTAAGGAGAATTATTATGAAGATAGCGCAATGCGAAGATTTATGGAAATGCAAAAACTGACTGCACCACTTCTTCGGGAACTCATAGACGAGATAACGGTTTATGAAACCGAGGGCGTTGGTAAAAATCGCAGTCAGAGGATTATGATCCATTACAAATTCATTGGGTATATTGAAATACCCGAATGCGGAAGTAATTACAAGGCAGACACCCGAAAAGGTGTAGCCGTCGAGTATATTACCAAATTCGCATAAAACAAAAGAGCAGGCTTAAAACCTGCTCCATACATAACGAAGAAACTCGAAATTACAAAAAATCGAGTGTCCATAACTCAAATCCGTTATCAACACTCGATATGGTGCGGGTGACAGGACTTGAACCTGCACGCGTAAGCGCTAGCTCCTAAGGCTAGTGCGTCTGCCAATTCCGCCACACCCGCAAATATAAGTTATTAAGTTTTATGCAACTGCTATATTGCAGCCGCACTCTGCGTGACTCTTGCGGTACCCAAAACTTTTTCAGGGCTTGTAGCGCCCAAAAGTTTTGACCGCTGCGCCTTTTCGTTTTTGCTGAATCGTCCACAGGACGCGCTCAAACTCAAAGCTGCCAATTCCGCCACACCCGCATATCTAATATAATATCCGTTTTAGTGTGAAAAGTCAAGTATAATTTTGTGGTTTTTAATCTTGCTAATGTTAATATTCTATGATAAAATAAATTATATATATTTATATAAAAAGGGAATTTTTATGTTTAATTTTAAGGGTGTTAAAAAGTCAATAATTTCATTACTTATTGTATTTGTACTTTTATTGTCCGCTTGTAATAATTCATTAAATGATGATACAGGTGTGAATTCTAATGGTAATTCAACCGGCACACAAGCACAGTCACAAATTCAAAACGGAAGTTCTGGTACGAGTGAATCGTTTGAAGAAATTAAGCAAAACCATAAAGATGATGACAACAACGGTCGTTGCGACGAATGTGATGAATCGGTTTTAATTAAAATTGATTTTTTTGTTATTAACGACCTTCACGGTAAAATTAATGACAGTAATTCTCAACCCGGTGTTGACGAGCTTACTACATATTTAAAAATGATGTATAAAAATGAAAGCAATATGGTTTTGCTTTCAAGCGGTGATATGTGGCAGGGAAGCGCTGAATCTAATTTAACTAAGGGTAATTTAACAACCGAATGGATGAATCATCTCGGCTTTGAAAGTATGACCGTTGGCAATCATGAATTTGATTGGGGAAGCGACGACATTATTGCTAATGAAAAAATTGCTGATTTTCCTTTTTTAGCAATTAACATTTATGCAAAAGATGATAATCAGCGTGTTGATTATGCGCAATCTTCGGTTTTAATTGAAAGAAATGGCGTAAAAATTGGCATAATTGGTGCGGCGGGTGATAATTATTCATCTATTGCTTCTGATATGTCGGAGGACGTATATTTTAAAACCGGTAAGGATTTAACTGCGCTTGTAAAGGCTGAAAGTGAAAAGCTTAGAAAACAAGGCGCACAAATTATTGTTTATTCGCTTCACGATGGTCATAATAAATCCTCAAGCGGTACAGGTATGATAGCTGACGATACCTTAAAGGGTTATTATGACGTTTCGCTGTCATCGGGCGGGTATGTTGATATTGTTTTTGAAGCCCACACACACCAAAGCTATGTTTTAAAAGATGCATATGGTATATATCATTTGCAGGGTGGTGGCGAAAATAAGGGTATTTCACACATTGAAATTGCTTTAAATGCGGTTAATAACAATAAACGCATAACCGAGTCTGAAATTGTATCAAACACAATATATCAGTATGTTGAAGATGATGATATTGTTACTAAATTGCTTAATAAATATAAAGACCAGCTTGAAATTTCAAATAAAGCGCTTGGTAATAATCCTTCACGTAAAAACAGCAATGAAATCAGCAAGCTTGTAGCTCAGCTTTATTACGAGGAAGGCTTAAAAAAATGGGGCGACAAGTATGATATTGTTTTGGGCGGTGGCCAAATTAATGTGCGTAACCCATATTACATATATGCAGGCGAAGTGAGGTATTCCGACCTTTTAAGCATTTTACCATTCGATAATGAATTGGTGCTTTGCAGTATAAAGGGCAAGGACTTACAAAGCCGTTTCTTTAATAATGATGATTATACCATATATTACAGCAGCTATGGTCAAAGTGTTAAAAACAATATTGAACCCAATAAAACGTATTACATAGTGACTGATAGCTGGTCTTCACCTTATAAGTGGAATAATTTAACCGAAATTTCCAGATATGGTCCAGACGTATACGCCCGCGATTTATTAGCGCAGTATATTCTAGACGGCCGCCTTAAATAGTAATTAACCATTTTTGCCCGAATTTCGTAAAATGTATTATGAAATGGGGCAAAATTATGGTAAATAAACGAAAATCTTTAATAATTGTTTTAAAAGCGTGGCTTTGCTTATTTTTAGTGTTACTTTTAATTATGGGGCTTTGTTATTACAAAATGTTGCCCGTCATTAAGCGCTATGCTGAAAGCGTTGCCGAAACGGTTATGTTAAATTCGGCAAATGAAGCAATTGTCAAGGTGTTAGAAAACGAAAGTGTTTCTTATAATGAAATTGCAAAGCTTTCAACTAATGATGAAGGCTTGGTGCAAAGTTTGGAGATTGACGTTTATAAAATTAACAGTCTTAAGGGCAAAATTTCTAATGAAATTTCAAGAATTGTCGCAAGCAGGGAAGACTTTAAGGTTGAAATACCGTTTGGCAGTTTTTTTAATACGCCTTATACGTCGGGTATTGGCCCTAAGGTGCCGTTTAACATGCAACTAACCACCACCGCATTTGTTGATTTTAAGCACGAATTTCGGTCGGCGGGGATTAACCAAACACTACACCTTATTCACATTGAAATTGAAATTAAAGGCAGCTTTGTTACCGCTTGGTATACAGGTAGTATTAATGTAAAAACCACCGCAATAGCGGCGCAAACTGTTATTGTTGGTGCCACACCCGACGCCTTTACAAACGTTATTGAAGATATTAACGATAATACAGCAGGTCTTATAAATGATTACGGAGCATTGACAGGAGAATAATATGGATATTATTTTAGCAGAAAAAAGAATTAAAGAATTAAGTGATACCTTAAAATATCACAACCGTAAGTATTATATTGAAGATTCACCCGAAATTTCGGATTTTGAATATGATGCAATGCTTCGTGAACTTGAGGATTTAGAAGCTGAATTCCCACAGTTTAAATACGAGGATTCTCCCACACAAATGGTTGGTGGTGCGGCTTCTAAATTATTTTCCGAGGTGGTTCACACCGTTAAAATGGAAAGTCTTCAGGACGTTTTTAATTTTGATGAATTAAGAGCCTTTTTATCTAAAATTGATTTAGAAAAAACTGAGCTTTCGGTTGAGCCAAAAATCGACGGTTTATCGGTTTCACTTGAATACCGTGATGGACTTTTCTTCCGTGGCTCTACCCGTGGTGATGGTGTTACGGGCGAAGACGTTACCGCTAACCTTTTACAAATAAAAAATGTTCCCAAGGCAATTAAGTTTATGGGCGAATTAGAGGTTAGAGGCGAGGTTTATATGCCGCGCGACAGCTTTTTTCGCCTTCGTGAACGTCAAGAAAATTTAGGTGAAGCTCCTGCTAAAAATCCACGTAATGCGGCGTCGGGCTCGCTTAGACAAAAAAATCCTAAAATCACCAAAGAACGTGAGCTTGATATATTTATTTTTAACGTTCAGCGAATTACTGATAAAGAATTTTCTTCCCATATTGAAACACTTGACTTTTTAAAGGATTTGGGCTTTAATACATTACCAACCTATCTTAAATGCAAAACCGTTGACGGTGTTATCGATGAAATTAATCGCATTGGTGACAGTCGTGGTAATTTGCCTTATGATATTGACGGCGCAGTTGTAAAGGCTGATAATTTAAGCTACCGCGAAACAATGGGAAGCACTTCAAAATTTCCCAAATGGGCGGTCGCATTTAAATACCCACCCGAAGAAAAGGAAACCGTTTTAAAAGAAATTGAAATTAATGTTGGTAGAACGGGTGCATTAACCCCTACCGCCGTTTTTGACCCCATACAGCTTGCGGGTACAACTGTTAGCCGTGCTACACTTCACAATGAAGATTTTATCACCTCGAAGGGAATTGGTATTGGTGATACCATAATTGTGCGTAAAGCAGGGGATATTATACCAGAGGTTTTAGCGGTTGCCAAAAAGGGTGAGGGGTCAACTGTTTATAAAATGCCCGATAGATGCCCTTCTTGTAATTCTCCCGTATTCCGTGAAAATGATGAGGCAGTTATTCGTTGCACTAACGCCGAATGTCCTGCACAGCTTTTGCGACATTTAATTCATTTTACTTCACGTGATGCAATGGATATTGAAGGCTTAGGCCCTGCAATGCTTGAGCAACTCGTAAATGCTGACTTGCTTCATAATATTGTTGATATTTATTCACTAGATTATGATAAGGTAGCTTTGCTTGAACGCACGGGTGAAAAAACTGTTCAAAACCTTAAAAATGCTATTGAAAAATCAAAGGAAAACGACCTCTCTAAGCTTCTTTTTGCCTTTGGCATACGTCATATCGGCTCGAAGGCAGGAAAACTTTTAGCCGAACATTTTGGCGATATTGACACCATTTTAAATGCAAGCGTTTTCGATTTTGAAGGTATTGAAGGCTTTGGCGCTATTTTGACACAGTCGGCTACTGAATTTTTCTCGCTTGATGATACTAAAGAAATGGTTAAAAAGCTTAAAGAACTTGGTGTAAATACAAAATCGCTTAAAGAGGTTAAGGACAACCGTTTTGCAGGTATGACCTTTGTTTTAACAGGTACTTTGCCGACCTATCAAAGAAGTGAAGCAGCCGCAATTATTGAAAGCTTTGGCGGTAAAACTTCTTCATCGGTTTCTAAAAAAACAAGCATTGTTTTAGCGGGTGAGGAAGCGGGCAGTAAGCTTGACAAGGCAAATGCCTTAGGCGTTAAGGTTATTGACGAAAATGAATTTAAAGAAATGATAAAATAAGGCAGTAATTATGTTGAAGAAAAAAATCATTAAAAAAATCGTTAAAATATTCGCGGCAGTTTTAATATGTATTTTTCTTTTTACAGGGGCTAATCATTTTACACAGCATTTGATAGCGCATTCTAAACCAAATTTTGTACCTAATTATGATAAGGTAAAGCTTACCACAAAAACCGATTTAAAAACTATATTTTTGCAGACGGGTATTAGTGAAAAAACCGCGCAAAAAATGATTGATGATGGGCGTTTTAATGAAATTTTACAGGCTCAGGAAGACTTTTTTGCTAATGACAAGATTGTATGCTCGCCAATGATAAAATGGTTTACAAGGGAAGAACGCCTTGAAAATGTGAGCTATGAATTTTACGACTTACAACCGGGAGATATTTTGGTTACCCTTTCAACACATACGTGGGGTTGGCACCATGGACATGCAGGTTTGGTTTTCGATGATTGCTTGGTAATTGAAAGTATTGCAATGGGTGTTGATTCTTCAAAGGAAAATATTTTTTATTGGAAGGATTACGGCGGTGTTGCGGTTTTACGTGTAAAGGATAAAAGCCTTGAAGACGGTAAAGCAGTTGCTGAATTTGCTGAAAAACATCTTGTAGGAAGAGAATATAGCTTGTTAGCGGGCTTTGGCATTAATAAAGCCCCAAATTATTTAAATGATAATTTAAAGCTTCACTGTTCGTATTTGCCGTGGTATGCATGGCAGCAATTTGGTGTCGATATTGATTCCGATAAAGGAAGAATAGTTACAAGCTATGATATTTTACATTCTGACAAGCTTGAGGTAGTTCAGCTTTACGGAATGGACCCAAGAGAATTTTTAGAATAAATAATAAACGCCTTTCTGTTTTAGGAAAGGCGTTTATTTTATCCGTCATAATCTTCTACCGCTATCAAGGCTTCTTCCTTTGTTAAAAAAGCAATACCATTTTCAAGGTGTTTCAGGTCTTCTTGTGGCAGTGTATCAAGTGATATGTTGCCAAAAACCTCAACAACCTCGCCGTTATTTAATAATACAACGGTATTGTCATAGCTTTGTAAAATCCAACTGTTTGGATTTTCTTGTTTGCATTTTATAGAAAACATCGATGCAATTATTATTGCAATTAAAAAAATACTTAATATTATCCCTAATCCGAATGCCTTTTTATTTAATATTTTATCCAAAACTAACACCTCGTAAATAAAGCATTACCAATTTTTGCAGTTTTATTCTTTAAAATTCTAAAGGGGTAATATCATTTAAAAGTAAAATTGCGACAGATGCCATGATTGAAAAAGGTAAATAATTTTTTGTTAATTTAATTTTAAATTCACCCGGTTCTATTATTTCACCGTTACTTTTTTGCAAATTTCGTTGCAAGCAGGTAAATAACAGATTATCGCCAAGACTTGAAAGGGTAATTGAATTTTTGTTACCAAGTCCACAGCAAATAACAGCAATCTTGTTCTTTTTGAAAATTGAAAGTGCCTGACGATTTTCTTCATCACACACGCCTATAAATCCCAGCGGTATTTCTTGATTTATGAATCTTTCACCCTCGTCCAAAAATACGACAACACCCTTGCTTATTTGCAATTCACTTTTTTTATAAATGCTTAAAATTGTAAATTTGCTGTCTTTGCCTATAAATTTGTCAGATATATGTTGACCGCCGTATTTTTTAAGTATTTCGATTATTTCTTTTTCGTATTTACTTTTTCTGTTTGACAGTAAAATTACCATATAATTCACCTGCAAAATATTATTGACGCTTTTTTAAAAAATATAAAGCCCAAACGAAAAAATCGTTTGGGCTTATAAATTATGCAGTTAAATAATACTTAACAAGTGACTGCAAAAGTGTGTCACGGTCAATTTTTCTAATAAGAATACGGGCATTATTATGTGTGGTGATATAGGTTGGGTCTTCCGAAAGAATATAACCAACAATTTGGTTAATGGGGTTATAGCCTTTTTCCTTAAGTGCATCGTAAACCGTTGTTAAAATCATTCGTATTTCACGCTCGGTTTGGTCACCAATAGAGAAGGTCATCGTCCTATCATTCATAATTAACACCTCTTATTATCTTATTTATTCTATTTTATAACGAAAATATGAAAATTTCAAGTATTATTTTCTGAGTTCAGCACCGATAGACTCTAATTTCTTAATAATCTTACTGCTGATTTCTTCAATTTCCTTATCGGTAAGGGTAGAATCAGCCGAACGGAGATATACGCTGAATGCAACACTCTTTTTACCTTCGGGAATTTGAGCACCTTGATAAATGTCGAAAAGCTCGATTTTTTCAAGTAAGCGACCTGCACCCTGTGAAATTGCTTTTTCAAGATTGCCAACAGGAATATCAGCGTCACAAAGCATAGCAAAGTCACGTTCAACAGCGGGGAATTTAGGAAGCGGCTTATAAACGGTCTTGCGCTTATTAATGCCCAAAAGCACGTCAAGCTTAATTTCAGCAATATAAACCTTTGTATCAATGCCATAGGTTGCGGCAACCGTGGGGTGTAATTCACCGAATACAGCACATTCTACGTTATTTGCTTTTACAAGCGCTTGTCTGCCGGGGTGGAGGTAAGGCTCACTTGAGCGTTCATATTGTGTGTGCGCACCGCTTAACTGATAAATAGCTTCAATAATGCCCTTAAGCGTGAAGAAGTCTTCATCCTTGCCGTAAATACCGATAGACATTGTAGGAATTTCGTCGGGTTGTTCGGTTAAGGGAAGTGATTTTGCAATAAAGCGTTTTGAAATTTCAAAGAAACGGCCTTCAGCAATTTTCTTGTTAATGTTGGTAGCTAAAACAGTTAAAAGGGAAGTGGTTAACTGTGTGCGCATTGTTGAGTATTCGTCACCGAGGGGATTGATAATCTTAATTTGGTTGCGGCGTGCATCATCGTCAGCTAAAAGTAACGTATCAATAGCCTTTGAAGCAATAAATGAATAGGTCGCAATTTCATAAGCGCCGGCAGTTAGCATTAATGCCTTAATTTTATCGGTCTTAATTCTTTCGGGAAGCTTGCGGCCACGCATAACGCTACCGTTCATAGCGGTGCTTACAATCTTGTCATAGCCGTAAATTCGCATAACTTCTTCTGCTAAATCAGCACGACCTTCAATATCGTCACGGATTGAAGGAACCTTGGTAGTTAAAGTTTTACCGTCAATAGTGGTTTCAAGACCTAAAGCATTTAAAATACGAACGATATCACTGTCGGGAACGTCAACGCCCAAAAGTTCAACAATACTGTCGGTGGTAACGGTTAAAATACGTTCTTCGGGAAGACCGTTGTTGCAGTCAATAACACCGTCAACAATGTCACCTGCGTCAAGGTCACTAATAAGCTGTAAAGCACGTTCCATAGCGTATTCAACGTTTACAATATCAACGCCCTTTTCAAAGCGTCCGCTTGATTCGGTACGAATACCAAGCGCACGTCCTGTATGACGAACGTTATCACGACGGAATTTAGCACATTCAAGGAACAAGTCGGTAGTATCAGCTTCAATTTCGCTTTCCTTACCGCCCATAATACCTGCAAGGCAGGAGGGCTTTTCGCCGTCGGCAATTACAAGCATATCGGGTGTCAAATCATAATCTTTACCGTCAAGTGTAGTTATTTTTTCGCCAATCTTTGCGTTTCTAACAATAATTTGCTTGTTTGCTAAATCGTTATAGTTGAAAGCATGCATGGGCTGACCTGTTTCAAGCATTACAAAGTTTGTAATGTCAACAATGTTGTTAATGGGGCGCATACCCGAAGCAATAAGTGCTTTTTGCATCCAGTCGGGTGATTCCTTAATTCTTAAATTCTTAACAACACGGCCGATGTAACGGGGGCATAAATCATAGTTTTCAACCTTGATTGAAACACAGTCGTTAATGTCGCCGCCAACAGTCTTATAGGTGGGAACGGGTGCTTTAAATTCGGTGCCTAAAACAACCGAAATTTCCTTAGCTACACCAATAAAGCAGTTGCAGTCGGGACGGTTAGCGGTAATTTTAAAGTCGATAATATAATCGTCCATACCAAGAACTTCACGCATATCAGTACCGATAACCTCGGTATCCTTTAAAATTAAAATGCCGTTAACTGATGCGCCTTCATAATCGTTTTCAGTAATGCAAAGCTCTTCACCCGAGCAAAGCATACCGTTTGAGGGTACACCGCGAAGCTTACCCTTTACAATGTGAGCACCGCAGGGAAGATAACTGTCATCTAAAGCGGCGGGAACTAGAGCGCCTTCAAAAACGTTTTGTGCACCTGTTACGATTTGAACAAGCTCGTCCTTACCAACGTTAATTTGGCAAATTTGTAAGTGGTCACTGTCTTGGTGGGGTTCAATTTTTTCAATTCTACCAACAACAACGTTTACAAGGTTGTCGCCTTGCTTTTCAATGCTTTCAACCTCAAAGCCGGCCATAACCATTTTGTCGCAAAGTTCTTCAACAGATGTGTTGATGTCAACGTAATATTTTAAAGTATTAAGTGAAATTTTCATAAGTTACAGCCCTCCTTTAAAATTGTTCCAAGAAACGCTTGTCGTTTTCGAACAACAAACGAATATCACTAATTTTGTAACGGGTGGTGGTTAAACGATCAAGACCGATACCAAACGCAAAGCCCGAATATTCTTCAGGGTCAATGCCGCAGCTGCGAAGCACGTTGGGGTGAACCATACCTGCGCCTAAAATTTCAATCCAACCGCTGCCTTTACATACACGGCAACCCTTGCCGCCACATTCCGAACAGGTAACGTCAACCTCAACTGAAGGCTCAGTAAAGGGGAAGAAGGAAGGACGGAATTTAACCTGAGTGTCTTTACCGTAAATTTCTTGAGCGAATTGTTCTAAAACACCCTTAAGGTCACACATTGTAACACCCTTGTCAACAACAAGACCTTCAATTTGGTGGAAAACGGGTGAGTGTGTTGCGTCAACCTCGTCAGCACGGAAAACACGACCGGGGCAAATAACACGAATAGGTGGCTTGCGGTTTTCCATTGTTCTAATTTGTGCGGCAGATGTTTGTGTGCGAAGAAGAAGGTTTTCACCAAGGTAGAAGGTATCCTGCATATCACGTGCGGGGTGATCAGCAGGAACGTTTAAGCATTCAAAGTTGTAGTGGTCGGTTTCAACCTCGGGGCCGTCAACAACGTCAAAGCCCATTGAAACGAAAATATCAATCATATCGTCCAAAACGGTGTTAAGTGGGTGTAATTTGCCCTTATTAACAGGTTTTGCAGGCAAGGTAATATCAATAGTTTCAGCCTTTAATTTTTCTTCCTGTGCCTTTGCTTTCATAGCGGTTGTTTTTTCTGCAATAAGGTTTTCAACAACAGCCTTAGCTTCGTTAACAAGCTGACCCATAACGGGACGTTCTTCAGGAGAGAGTGAACCCATTTGCTTTAAAATAGCGGTAAGCTCGCCCTTTTTACCGAGATATTGAACACGTAATGCTTCAATTTCGGCTTGGTCGTTTGCAGCATTAACCGCCGCAATAGCGGCTGATTTAATAGCCTCAAGTTGTGCTTTCATTAAAATTCCTCCAAAAATAAATAAACTCCGCCCTGCATAAACAGGACGGAGTAAAAAATACAATTAATCCGCGGTACCACCCGTAATTTTTGCCAAAAGCAAACACTCTTGTAATCTGTAACGGGATTTCCCGTCAACCCCTACTGTAAGTTCAAGGTTGCTGCTCAAAAGGGAACTTCGGTAAAATTCACGCTTATGCCCGTTTTCAGCCTTGGCGGACACTCTCTGAAAGTGGATAAGTTACTTACTTTCCTTTGTCATCGCATTTATCTTAAATATAATAACACTTAAATTGTATTTTTGCAAGTGTTTTCTACATTTTTTATGAAAATATATTGGTTGAATGTTGAGGATTAATATGTTATAATAAATGAAAAGGTTTTTGGCGGTTTGGCCGAGGATTTTTGTTCAAAATTAAACCGCAAGGAGTATCCTTGCGGTTTTTTGATAATAAATATTTGTGGGAGAAATTTTATGGCGCACGGAATTAGATATATCAATAATGATATTGCTTACGTATCAAAAAAACATTTTTGTCCTGATTGTAAATGTGAGTTGCGAAAGGTTGAGGTTTCTAAGGTTGTAAACAGTGATTCTGATGAGGCAAAGAATATGCCTAAGATGTTTTCTAAAACAAGAATTGGGAGTAGAGGAATCAAATTCAGAAGTTATAACTATATAGGTGACATTAAATATGTTTGGAAAGAATTTGAGTGTGATATTTGTCATCGTCATTTTACTGTTGAAGAAATGAAAAAGATTGAGGGGATATCTCTTGAGTCAAAAGAACGTACACCAGAAGAAATCAAGAAAATCAAAATAAAAAGATTTATCTTTAATAAGGTTTTACCCGCTATAATTCTTATTTTAATTGCATGGGCTTATCAATTCTTTTTCGGAAAATAGGCAAGACAGAAAGACAAACGAGAACACAGGGGACGGTTCTGTGTCTCCATAAGATAAATTAGTCGTTTGACGGGTTTATCGCGAAAAATAGTGGAGAATAATATTTAAATTAAAAGGAGACAAGAGAACCGTCCCCTTGTCTCCCCTACTCTATTCCTAGTTGTGTAAATTACGAATGGTCTGATTTAGTTTCAATGCAAGATGATAAAGTTTATGAAAGAACATCTTTAAATGATGAATTTTATTTGGTAAGTATTAAAAGGAAAATCATTGTTGCTTACAATAAAAAATGGTTTGAATTATATGAAAATTAGGATTTCAAACAACCGCACATAGTTATCTATGCGCG
>JAZKZS010000072.1:0-4283 GCA_045612765.1 Acutalibacteraceae bacterium | reverse complement strand
CGGTCAAAGTTTATAGGCGATATAAGCCGTTATAAACTTTGGGCACCGCAAGAGTAAGCGGAGTAGCAGCGCGGAGAAATTGTTAGCACAGTTTAACTAAAAATTAATATTCAAATGTCGAGGCGTGGCTCAGTTTGGTAGAGCGCTGCGTTCGGGACGCAGAGGCCGCAGGTTCGAATCCTGTCGCCTCGACCATAAAACGACTTGTTTTGACAAGTCGTTTTTTATCTATTTAGAATTTATAAAGGGGTGGGGAAATGGCAAAGCATTTCAACAAAAATATAAAATCTTTAATATTTGCGGCGCTTTTTACAGCAGTAATTTGCGTTTTTTCACAAATTGCATTGCCCACACCCGTTTTACCCGTTACCTTACAGGTTTTTGCCGTGTGTCTTTGCGGGTATCTTTTAGGGGCTAAATTTTCGCTTTTATCGGTTTTATGTTACATATTATTGGGTGCGGTGGGGCTTCCTGTTTTTTACGGCTTTCAAGGTGGGGCACACCACCTTTTCTCCCTTACAGGCGGGTTTATATTTGGCTTTTTACCACTTTCGTTTTGTTGTGGTGTTTTAATAAAATCAAAATCTAATTTGCTTAAAATTATCTTTGGTGTTATTGGCGTCTTAATTTGTCATTTAATAGGGGTTTTACAGTTTTGCGCTGTTTCAGCAAACGGATTTTTTGAAAGCTTTTTAATAGCGTCCTTACCATATTTACTAAAAGATATACCACTTTGTGTTTTGGCTTTTTATACTTCAAGGCTTATAGGTGGCAAGAAAATAATATAATATGCACCATTTAATTCCGCAAGTTTTTGCGAAAACGCTTCACTTGCGACGGAAAACTTTTCATTGACATTTTCGCCGTTTTTGGATATACTCTTATTAAGAGTGGTATTTCTATAAGCTGGCGCGATTAGTGCGTCACCTTCACTGGATTTACCACTCTTATTTTTTATCCTAACCATATTGCCGTTTTGCACCTGTTTATTAATATACTGCCTAAAATCTTCGCGGCCAAACAATGTTGCAATTTTGTTAGACCTCAAAAAAACTCGATTACATTTTAATATGTGTAATTAAAATAATAAAAACTGCGAGGTAGCACTACCTCGCAGTTAATTTTTGTTATTTATTTAAATAAGCCAACAATTAAATCAACACCGGTTTTACCGTCGATATATTCAAAGGTTAAAAGACCGTAAAGCAAAATCACAAGTACGAAAATTGGTAATATAAATTGCATATAAATACGCATCCAGTTTTGAACCTTTGCGCCTTTACCTGTGTTTGCTTCTTCCTTAAAGCTTTTCCAACCCCAACCGAATTTCCAGGTACAGAAAACGATAAAGAGGAATGCGCCAACAGGAAGTAAAATAAAGTTAACTATAAAGTCTTCCAAATCTAAGAAGTTTGTACCCGACTTAAAGGGAACAAAGCCCGACCAAACGTTAAAGCCAAGTGCACAGGGAAGTGAAAGCACAAAGAGTAAAATACCGTTAATAAGACAAGCTTTTTTACGTGTCCACTTAAACATATCCATACTGCAGGCAATAATGTTTTCAAACACCGCAATAACGGTTGAAAGCGCCGCAAATGACATAAATACGAAGAAAAGTGTACCCCAAATTCTGCCACCGGGCAAATTGTTGAATACGTTAGGTAAGGTAATAAAAATAAGGTTAGGGCCTGCATCAACAGGAATATTAAATGCAAATGCTGCAGGGAAAATAATAAGACCTGAAGTAAGTGCAACAAAGGTATCAAGCGATGCAACGTTGATTGCTTCACCCAAAAGTGAACGCTTTTTATCAAGATAGCTACCGAAAATAGCCATTGAACCGATACCGAGTGACAAGGTGAAGAAGGCCTGATTCATAGCACCAACCACAACAGAGCCGGGGTTGTTGTTAATAAACTTGTTCCAATCGGGCAATAAATAGAACTTAAGACCTGCATTGCCACCATTAAGGAAGCAGCTGTTAATTGCAAGTACAACCATAATTGCCAAAAGTGCAAGCATTAAGTATTTGCTTACCTTTTCAACACCCTTGTTTACACCCAATGCGCAAACACCAATACCGATAATAACGGCAATAGCCATAAATAGTACCATTTGAACAGGGTCAGAAACCATATCACCAAATATATTAGGTACTGTTTCAGGTGTGGTGCCAACAAATTTGCCACTTGCCATTTTAACGAAGTAATTAATCATCCAACCGGTAACGGTGGTGTAAAACATCATTAAAATGTAGTTGCCGGCAAAGGCGGCATAACCGTGCCAATGCCATTTTGAGCCTTTAGGTTCTAACTGCTTGTACATTGCGGCAGGGCTTTTTTGCGAAGCACGACCAAGTGCAAATTCCATTGTCATAACGGGAAGACCCATAACAATAAGGAAGAACAAATAAATAAGTACAAAAATTGCGCCGCCGTATTGGCCAACCATCCAAGGAAATTTCCAAACGTTGCCAATACCTATTGCACAGCCTGCGCTGAGCAATATAAAGCCTAAACGGCTTGAAAGCTTTTCTCTCTCCATAATAACCTCCTAAGGTTTAATATTATAACTATACCATAAATATCTTTTTTATACAAGATTAAATTTTATACTTGATTTTTTCATTTCTATTTGTTATACTATTATGGCGTTAATAAGACGTATGCAGAGATGGCTGAGCTGGTCTAAGGCGCACGATTGGAAATCGTGTGTACACTAATACTGTACCGAGGGTTCGAATCCCTCTCTCTGCGCCAATAATAAAAAGCACTAACCTTGCGTTAGTGCTTTTATTATTTTGTGTTTAGAACGGGATGAGAACCCGAAGGGTTCGGCGACGCGGTAACAGCACCGCGATAGGTGGTGTTAACCGCCAAAGTCTCGAGCACGAAGGTTTTGTCGCTAACGGCTCGGAGCCGTCGACACAAACCGAGAGCGCAGAGTATCCCTCTCTCTGCGCCAAAAATAAGACGGTCAAAAGACCGTCTTATTTTTATACAAGCCGAAGGATTGGTATGTAATCCGCATTAGCGGAATGTAATCAGTTCGCAAGGTGAACTGTATGCCATCAATGCGTAAGCATTGTATTAAAATCATTTTCGGCTTGATTACATGCCGACCTTGTCGGATTACATACATTTTCTTCGAAAATAATTCCATGCAACACTTCGTGTTGATTTCCCGCCGCAACAAGTTGCGGTTTTTCTTTTTTTATGCTATAATTATTTAGGTGATAATATGAATGAAAACAATATAGAAGAAGTACTTCAAAAATATTTGCGTTACAAGGAACAGTAACCCCCTCGTCAACCTAAAGTTGCGGAATTGACTACCAATTTTGGTGGCGTAACTGCTTATAAACTGCTATAATATCCTTGTAAAAAAGGAAAGGGATGATGTTTATGAATAACAGCATTGGCGAAAAATTATATAACCACCGCAAAAACGCGGGGCTTTCGCAAGAAGAGCTTGCCGAAAAAATTGGTGTGTCACGCCAAGCGGTAAGTAAATGGGAAAGGGACGAAAGCTCGCCCGATACTAATAACCTTATTGCACTTGCAAAGCTTTATAATATATCACTTGATGAATTGGTTTTAGGTGAAGCAACACCCAAGCAAGAAGTAACCACAAATAATAGCCGTGGCATTCCAAGCAAAAAAGTTATAGTTGAAGGCGTTATGAAAAAAATGAATAATACCGAAAACGGCCATATTGTTTTTCCGAAAAAGCAAATCAATTCACGTGCATACCGCTTTTTTAAGCGCTTCCCTTATCCAATAGTTACAGTTATTGCATATCTCTTGTTTGGATGTTTAGAAATTTGCGGCGGTTGGGGACTTGGTTGGTTAGTGTTTTTAACCATACCGCTTTATTACACCCTTATTGATGCCATTGCCCGTAAAAACGCAGGCGAATTTGCCTACCCCGTGCTTGTTGTTATGGTTTATATGTATTTTGGCATGGTAAAAGAATGGTGGCATCCGAGTTGGATTATATTTTTAACCATTCCTATTTACTACTTCCTTGCAGACCTTATCAAAAAGCTTTGCAAGAAAAATAAATAAATTGGGAGTTTATCGCTGCGCGAATGAATGATGAATAATGAAAAATGAAGAATTTCGGTGTCGCTTCGCTACGGATATAAATTGGGGTTTATCGCTCGGTTGGATTGATACATCATTGGCTCCCTCTGACGAGGTTAGTGAAACGGGCGAGGCGGTAGTGAATAACAGTCCGGTGGACTGTTAGAGCCGCAGAGGGACCGAGCACCGCAGTGCGAG
>JAZKZS010000071.1:0-27217 GCA_045612765.1 Acutalibacteraceae bacterium | reverse complement strand
TCGCCCTTTCTCATGCAGACAGCAAACTCTGCCATAATATGGTCCATTCCCTCGGCAAGGTCATTCCACTTCTGCTTGGAGTAGTTCTTAGTCCGCTGCGCATGTTCTTTGTATGCATCTGTTTTGCCCCATTTTTCTCTAGCTTCAGCCTTATGCTTTTCAAATTCGCTGTTGTCAAATGCTTTCATAACATTTTTTCCTTTCACGGCACTGTCTATAGCAGAAATTAACCTCTCTAATCGTTCTTTTTTGAGTGTGAGAAGTTGTTTTTGCTCATTGAGTGCCTTGCTTTTGTCATAATTCGGGGATGACAAAATCTCACCAATGCTTTTTAAGGAAAAGTCAAGTTCGCGGTAAAAGAGAATTTCTTGCATACGAAGAAGAGAGTTTTCATCGTAAAAACGATAGCCAGTAGCCCTGTCAACAAAGGCAGGCCGTAACAATCCTATTTCATCGTAATAATGCAGTGTGCGCACACTTACACCCGTAAAATCAGCAAATTCTTTAATCTGCATTTTCAATTTTATCACCTCACTAGGATAGCATACACTATGACGGAACGTGAGAGTCAATACCCTTTTGAGAAAAAATATGGATTTATGTTCGAAAAATTCTTATTTATCGAACTGATTATACCATAAAACAGAAAAGAATTAAAGAATTTATTTGTAACTTTATTCAACATCTTTCCTATGTGTTTGGTCGGTCGGAAGGAACTATTGTTTTTTTCGTCCTTTTGTGCTATACTATCTACATCAAAGGTTTTTGCATCGAAAAAGGGCAAAAACCACAAAAAACGGTTAAAATGTAAAATGCTCAAAAACCCTTATGTATCAAGGTTTTTTGGGCATCTTTTTGATTTGGTAAAATCGCTGAAGCGTTGCGTTTAACCACCGACCGACTAAACAGCAAAAACTTTTACGCATTCAACCCAAATTTCGATAAGCAAACATGCAGATGATATAGAGTCGTTAAAAATTTTATAAATTCTGTTTAAATAAAAAGAACTAACGTTAATCCAACGCTAGTTCTTTTTTTGTGAATTATTTAATGATTGATTCGCCTGACATTTCTGTAGGTTGTTCTAAACCTAAAAGTTTAATAATTGTGGGTGAAATGTCGCAAAGCTTACCGCCTTCGCGAAGCTCACATTCCTTACCGATAACCGCAAAGGGAACAGGGAATGTAGTGTGTGCGGTAAAGGGCGAGCCGTCGGTATCAAGCATTTTATCAGCATTACCGTGGTCGGCTGTAAGAAGCATTATGCCGCCCATTTTAAGCACGCTGTCCTGTACGCGACCAACGCAGTTGTCAACAGTTTCAACAGCCTTTACAGCCGCATCAAAAAAGCCTGTGTGACCAACCATATCACAGTTAGCAAAGTTTAAGATAACAACGTCGTACTTGCCGGTTTCAATAGCTTCACATACCTTGTCGCAAACTTCATTAGCGCTCATTTCGGGTTGTAAATCATAGGTTGCAACCTTGGGTGAGTTAACAAGAATTCTGTCTTCACCTTCAAACATAACTTCACGACCGCCGTTAAAGAAGAAGGTTACGTGAGCATATTTTTCGGTTTCAGCAATACGGAGCTGTGAAAGACCCTTAACGCTTAAGTATTCACCAAGGGTGTTAACCAATGATTGAGGCTTGAAGGCAACTTCAACGTTAGGCATTGAAGCGTCGTACTGTGTCATACAAACGTAGAATAAATCAAGCTTGCCGCCAATACGTTCAAAGCCGTCAAATGCTTCGTCAACGAAGGTGCGTGTAATTTCACGTGCACGGTCGGGACGGAAGTTGAAGAAAATCATACTGTCGCCTGACTTAATTCTTTCAGTGCCTTCAACAACGGTAGGAAGCACAAATTCGTCAGTAATGTTTTTGCCGTCTTCATCAATTTGTGTGTAAGAATATCTTACAGCAGCGGCAGCATTGTCGGTTTTAATGCCTTCGCCGTAAACTAAAGCGGCATAAGCCTTGTTTACACGGCCCCAACGGTTGTCACGGTCCATACCGTAGAAGCGACCTAAAACGGTTGCAAGCTTACCACAGCCAATTTCAGCGAGCTTATTGTTTAAAGCGTCAATAAAATCAGCAGCGCTTGCGGGGGGGACGTCACGGCCGTCAAGTAAAGCGTGAATATAAACACGTTCAAGACCGTTGCGCTTTGCAAGTTCAACCAAAGCGTATAAATGTTCAATGTGAGAGTGAACGCCACCATCTGACAAAAGCCCCATAAGGTGAAGCGCACTGTTATTCTTTTTGCAGTTTTCAACAGCCTTTATAAAGGTTTCGTTTGCAAAAAAGTCGCCGTCAGCAATTGATTTGGTAATACGTGTAAGTTCTTGATAAACAACACGACCTGCACCAATGTTGGTATGACCAACTTCACTGTTACCCATTTGACCGTCGGGAAGACCAACGTCCATACCCGAAGCACCAATTTCGGTTGTGGGGCAGGTAGCAAAAATATTATCAAGACGGGGGGTTTTAGCGGCTTTAATAGCGTTGCCATTAACTTCGCTGTTAAAACCAAAGCCGTCCATAATAGTTAAAACAATAGGTTTTTTCATTATAAATCTCCTATAAAAAATGAATGATTAATAATGAATAGTGAATAATTTAGGTGTTCGCGAATGCGAACCTAATATTAATCGTCGGCAAAGCCGACACATTAATTTTTCATTCTTCATTATTCAATTTTCATTATAAAATTTGATGAAGTCAAATTTTATTTGCTTGCAGCTTTAACGATAACTGCAAAATCTTCAGCCTTAAGTGAAGCGCCACCGATAAGACCACCGTCAACATTTACTTTAGCAACTAATTCGTCGGCGTTTTTAGCGTTCATAGAACCGCCGTATTGAATAGTAACGGTTTCAGCAATTTCCTTGCCGTAAACTTCAGCAATAGCTTCACGAACAAAGCCGTTGCCTTCGTCAGCCTGTTCAGCAGTAGCGGTAACGCCTGTGCCGATAGCCCAAACGGGTTCATAAGCTACGATAATGTTCTTAAGTTGGTCAGCAGTTACGTTTGTAAGAGCCATTTTTGTTTGGAATTTAAGTAAGGTTTCGGTGTAGCCAAGCTCACGTTGTTCAAGTGTTTCACCAACGCAAACAATAGCGGTAAGACCTGCATTTACAGCAGCAAGGGTGCGAAGGTTAACGGTTTGGTCGGTTTCGCCGAAGTATTGACGACGTTCGCTGTGACCGATAACAACGTACTTAACGCCAGCTTCAACAAGCATTTCAGCTGAAATTTCGCCTGTGTAAGCACCATTTGCCTTGAAGTGAACGTTTTCAGCACCAATTTCAATGTTAGAGCCCTTTGCAGCTTCTACAGCAGCGGGGATGTCAATGAAGGGAACGCAAAGTACAACCTTGCAGTCAGCGTCTGCTACTAAAGGCTTCATTTCGTTAATAAGTGCAGTAGCCTGTGCGGGTGTTTTGTTCATTTTCCAGTTACCTGCGATAACTGCTTGTCTAGTTGCTTTGTTCATTTTTAAATCTCCTTTTTACATAAATGTAGGGCGTTGCCGCCCTACAAATTAAAAATTATTATTTATCGTTAAGTGCTGCAATACCGGGAAGTTCTTTACCTTCAAGGAATTCAAGTGAAGCGCCACCACCGGTAGAAATGTGGGTCATCTTGTCGCCAAAGCCCAAGTTATTTACAGCAGCAGCAGAGTCGCCACCACCGATAACGGTTACAGCATCGGTTTCAGCTAAAGCCTTAGCAACTGCTAAAGTACCTGCAGCTAAAGTGGGGTTTTCGAAAACGCCCATAGGACCGTTCCAAACAACAGTTTTAGCGTTCTTAACTTCGTTAGCATAAAGTTCAGCAGTCTTGGGACCAATGTCAAGACTTTCTTTGTCAGCAGGAATTTTATCAGCGTCAACAAATTCAACGTGGATAGGAGCGTCGATGGGGTTGGGGAAGCCAGAAACAACGGTGCAGTCGATAGGAAGTAAAATCTTAACGCCGTTAGCTTCAGCCTTAGCCATCATTTCCTTGCAGTAGTCAATCTTGCTTTCATCAATAAGAGATTTGCCAACACCAAAGCCCTTAGCAGCAAGGAAGGTATAAGCCATACCGCCGCCAATAATAAGGGTGTCAGCCTTGGTTAAAAGGTTTTCAATAACGGGGAGCTTGCTGTCAACCTTAGCACCGCCTAAAATGCAAACGAAGGGACGAACAGGTTCTTCAACAGCAGCGCCGAGGTATTTAAGTTCTTTACCGATAAGATAGCCTGCAACAGCTTCCTTAACGTGTGAAACAACACCAACGGTTGAGCAGTGAGCACGGTGAGCAGTACCGAATGCATCATTTACGAAAATGTCAGCAAGTTCGCCAAGTTCAGCAGATAAAGCTTCACCGTTCTTGGTTTCTTCAGGACGGTAACGTGTGTTTTGTAAAAGAACAACGTCGCCATCCTTCATATTAGCAACAGCAGCTTTTGCGTTTTCGCCAACAACACAATCATCAGCAGCAAAAACAACTTCTTTGCCGAGCTTTTCGGAAAGACGCTTTGCAACGGGTTCAAGTGAAAGTTCGGGCTTGGGTTCACCCTTGGGCTTGCCAAGGTGTGAGCAAAGAATAACCTTGCCGTCGTCAGCAATTAATTTTTCAATAGTGGGGAGAGCAGCATTAATGCGGTTTTCGTCGGTAATAACGCCGTTTTTAAGGGGAACGTTAAAGTCGCAACGTACAAGCACCTTTTGGCCTTTTACATTAATGTCGTCAACTGTTTTTTTGTTAAGTGCACTCATTTAAAACAATCCTTTCAAAGTTTGTTAAAATTTTTACAAATACTATTTTACCACAAATTTTTCGTTTTTCAATATTTATTTAAATATTTATATGTAGAAATTTTAAATTTCTTCCCATTTATAGTTGTGTAATTGCCCCAAATTTTGCAAAGCGGGATAATTCCACTGCCTTAAAACCTCGTAAGTGGCAATGGCAACCGAATTTGAAAGATTAAGGCTTCTGATTTCGCCCTCCATTGGAATTCTTACGCATGTGTCGGGATTTTTTATTAAAAGTTCTTCGGGTAAGCCCTTGGTTTCTTTACCAAATAAAAGATAGCAATTATCAGGATATTCAACGTCGCTGTGTACGTGACGGCCCTTTGTTGTGAAATAATAAAATTCTCCTTGGTTTTTCTCGAAAAATTCGTTAAGCGAATCATAATAAGTAATATCAAGATATTGCCAATAGTCAAGCCCTGCACGTTTAAGCTTTTTATCATCAATTTTAAAGCCCATTGGTCCCACTAAATGAAGTCTGGCCCCTGTTGCGGCACAGGTACGCGCAACGTTGCCTGTGTTTTGCGGAATTTCAGGTTCTACCATAACTATGTTTAATTTTGCCATTTTCATCACCAAAATCTATTATAATTGCAAAATGGCACTTGTCAACTTTAAAAATTGGTAGTATAATGTAAAAAACTTTTTTGGAGTGTATTTATGGTTTTTTATGAAAATATCTTAAAACGTGCAAGGGAAAAACAAATTAAGGAAGGTATTAGTTATCCCAAAAAGGATGGCAAGCTTTATAATTTCTTTGAATTCTTTTATGTCGTGGCATTTATATTTGCAAATATTTGGAGTTTGCTTTACATATTAGCGGCTATAATATTCAGCGAAGAAATGTTAACAAGTAGTGAGCTTCCAAATTTTATTACCGTGTCTGTTTGTACATTGATTATGTTTATGACTTTGATAACGTTAAAATTTAATGATAACTTAATTGCTGCTGGAGTTTTTGGTGGTGTTAACGTGGCAGGTGCTGTGGTACTTTCAGAAACGTTTTTTCGGATGCAGGAGTATAGCAAAGATGGTGTTCAATTGAGTTATTATTGGCGTCATTTAGTTCCATTTATGATAGTATGCGTTGCCACAATTGGCTTGACGGTTATTATTTTTGGGGCGTATTTCAAAACCAAAAAGGCTTATAACAGGGTTATGGAAATTGTGTATGACGAATATAATGCTCTTCCTGATAACGAAAAGCCCGAATGGGAAGATTTTATTAAGAATTACGAATTTTAATTTATGCGTGAACTGAAAATTATTGCGAAAATAAGAACCGATTTTCCCACAAAATTCGGCATACCACGTCAAAGCGGTTTGGTGGATACTGTGGGTAAAATTGTTTTTGAAGATAAATATAAAAATCTTGATGCCTTGCGTGGGCTTGAGGAATTTTCACATTTATGGTTGATTTGGGGCTTTTCCGAGGTTAATAAAACCGATTGGTCACCGACTGTACGTCCACCACGTCTTGGTGGTAACAAAAGGGTAGGGGTGTTTGCAACCCGTTCGCCCTTTAGACCCAACCCCATTGGTCTTTCAAGCGTTGAAATTTTGGATATAAAAAACGGTGAAATATATGTAAAGGGCGCCGATTTGTTAGACGGTACCCCCATTTACGATATTAAACCATATATTCCTTATGCCGACTGTCATTTTGATGCTAAAGGCGGCTTTTCGGACGAGGTTTTAAAGGACAATTTAAAGGTTGAAATACCTAGCGATTTTAAAGCAATTTTAGGGGAAGATTTGGCTAAAACCATAGCTGTTTTAGAAGGGGACCCAAGACCGCATTATCAAAACGACCCCGACCGTATTTATGCTTTTGAATTTGCAAAATATCATATTGAATTTAAGGTTGTGGACAACCTTTTAACTGTAACAAAAATTACTAAATCAGGTGAATAAATTGTACAAAATAGCAAGTAAAAAAATACTTAATTCCTTTGTTACACAAATGGAAATTGAAGCGCCAATGGTTGCAAAAAAGGCCGAGCCCGGTCAGTTTATAATTTTGCGTGTTGACAGCGAAGGTGAAAGAATTCCTTTAACAGTTGCAGGGTACGACCGTGAAAAAGGCCTTGTTAAAATTATTTTTCAAATTGTTGGTGCTACAACCAATAAATTAAACCAAAAAAACGTTGGCGATTACATAAGCGATTTTGTTGGTCCATTAGGTAAAGCAACAAAGGTAGAAGGTCTTAAAAAGGTTTGCATTATCGGCGGTGGCGTTGGCTGCGCTATTGCATTACCCATTGCGCAAAAGCTTAAGGAAAAGGGCGTGCAGGTTGATTCAATAATCGGATTTAGAAATAAGGATTTACTTATTTTAGAGGATGAGTTTAAAGCCGCTTCTGACAGCTTAATTGTCACTACCGACGATGGTTCTTATGGTCTTAAGGGCAACGTTACAATGCCCTTAAAGGAAGCTCTTGAAAATGGTACGGTTTATGACGAAGTAATAACCGTTGGTCCGCTTGTTATGATGAAGTTTGTGGTTGCTACAACTAAGCCTTATAATATTCCTACAACCGTTTCAATGAACCCTATTATGATTGATGGTACAGGTATGTGCGGCGGTTGCCGTTTAACCGTTGGTGGACAAACCAAGTTTGCTTGCGTTGACGGGCCTGATTTTGACGGTTTTTTAATTGATTTTGATGAAGCAATGAAGCGTGGCACAACCTATCGTGAGTTTGAACGCCACGCTTATGAAGATACTTGTAATTTATTCAAAAAGGAAGCAAAGTAATGGCAGCGAATATGTCTTTAAAACGAAACGAAATGCCCACACAGGATGCGGTAATTCGTGCTACTAATTTTAACGAGGTGGCTTTGGGTTATAGCGAAGAAACCGCAATTGACGAAGCACTTCGTTGTCTTAATTGTAAAAATGCACCCTGTGTTGCGGGTTGCCCTGTTAATATACATATCCCTGAATTTTTATCAAAGGTAAAAGAGGGGGATTTTGAAGGCGCTTATCAAGCGATTTATAAATCATCCTCACTACCTGCTGTTTGTGGTCGTGTTTGCCCACAAGAAAAGCAATGTGAAGAACGTTGTATTCGTGGCATAAAGGGTGAAAGCGTTGGTATTGGACGTCTTGAACGCTTTGTTGCTGACTGGCACAATGCATACGCTACCGAAAGCCTTCAAAAGCCTGAAAGTAATGGCATTAAGGTTGCGGTTATCGGCTCTGGTCCATCAGGTCTTACCTGTGCGGGCGAGCTTGCTAAAAAAGGCTATGTGGTAACCATTTTTGAAGCATTACATACAGCAGGCGGCGTGCTTGTTTACGGTATTCCTGAATTTCGTTTACCAAAAGCAATAGTTCAAAAAGAGGTTGATGCCTTAATAGCACTTGGTGTGGATTTGCAAACCAATGTTGTTATTGGCAAAACACTTACTATTGAAGAGCTTTTTGAAGACGGCTATAAGGCTGTATTCATTGGCTCGGGTGCAGGTTTACCAAGGTTTATGAGCATTGAAGGTGAATCGCTTAACGGTGTATATTCGGCTAACGAATTTTTAACAAGAAACAACCTTATGAAAGCCTATATAGAGGGTAGCGACACCCCAATAATGAAGGCAAAGCATACCGTGGTTGTTGGTGGCGGTAACGTTGCTATGGATGCCGCACGTACTGCAAAGCGCCTTGGTAGTGAGGTTACTATTGTTTATCGCCGTACCGAAAAAGAATTACCTGCCCGTTTGGAAGAGGTACACCACGCCAAAGAAGAAGGTATTAACTTTGCAATGCTTACAAACCCAGTTAAAATTTTGGGTAATGAAAGCGGTTGGGTAAGTGGAATTGTTTGCGATAGAATGGAGCTTTCCGAGCCTGATGAATCGGGTCGTGCACGTCCCGTTAAAATTCCTAACAGTGAATACGAAATTAAAACCGACTGTGTAATTATGTCTATTGGTACATCACCAAACCCCTTGATTAAGGATACCACAAAGGGTCTTGAGGTTAATAAATACGGCGGAATTATTGTTGATGAGGATACCGCATTAACTTCGCTTAAGGGTGTTTATGCAGGTGGCGATGCCGTCACAGGCGCCGCAACTGTTATAAGCGCCATGGGTGCAGGTAAAACCGCCGCAAAAGCAATTGATGAATATTTAAAAAGCAATTAAAAATTTGACCGCCTTTAATTAGGCGGTCTTTTTTGCATAAATTTGGAAAATATATATAATAATATTACTATTGCACTTGACATAAGGCGGGTAAAATAGTAAAATGTTATGAGATATAAGTATAAGGGATAATGTCACTTATTTTAAACTTTTTACGCTATGCAAAGCGTATTTACATAATTTTTAATGGAGGTAAATTAATGGCTGATAATAAAGAGTCAAATAAGCATTTTAAGAAAACTAATAATAAGACTCAAAACAAGAATACACAAAAAAAACCAACACAAAAACAAACAGCGCCAAAGAAAAATGCGCCTAAAAAAGATGTTAAAAACAATAAAACACAAAGCAATAAAAAAACAACTAAAAAGCCAATAAAAATAATTCCGCTTGGCGGCTTAGGCGAAATTGGTAAAAATATAACCCTTTATGAATTTGATGGGGATATGTTTTTAGTTGACTGTGGTATGTCTTTTCCGGACGAAGAAATGCCGGGTATTGATATTGTAATACCTGATTTTACCTATATTTTAGAAAACAAGGATAAAATTAAAGGCTTGGTAGTAACCCACGGTCACGAAGACCATATAGGTGCAATACCTTATCTTTTAAGGCATTTTAACCTTCCTATTTATGCAACAAGGCTAACAATTGGTTTAATTGAAGGCAAGCTCAAAGAACACAAGCTTTTTGAAAGCGCAAAGCTTAACGTTGTTAAGGCGGGAAGTGTTGTAAAACTTGGCAAGTTTACGGTTGAATTTATTCACGTCAACCATTCAATACCTGACGCGGCAGCTTTTGCAATTAAATGTGCCGGTGGTACGGTTGTGCATACCGGTGACTTTAAAATTGATACAACCCCTATTGATGACAAGGTTATTGATATTGCCCGTTTTGCCGAGCTTGGCAAAGAAGGTGTTTTGGCATTACTTGCCGATTCGACCAACGCTGAACGCCCCGGCTTTACAGCAAGTGAACGTTTGGTTGGCGGCTCCTTTTCAAACCTTTTTGCAAAGGCAGAGGGTAAACGAATTATAGTTGCTACCTTTTCTTCAAATATTCACCGTATACAGCAAATCATTGATGAAGCCGCACGCTGTAATCGCAAGGTTGCAGTTTCGGGCCGAAGTATGATAAACGTTGTAACGGTTGCGGAAGAATTGGGCTACTTAAAGGTGCCTAAAGACGTTTTAACTCCGATTGAATCTATTAAAAACTATACCCCCGGTCAAGTTGTAATTGTTACAACAGGCAGTCAGGGCGAGCCGTTATCTGCCCTTCATAGAATGGCATTTTCTGACCATCGCCAAGTTGAAATTGCACCGGGTGATATGATAATTATTTCAGCAACACCAATACCAGGTAACGAAAAGCTGGTTACCAAGGTTATAAACGAACTTATGAAACGTGGCGCTAACGTTGTATATGAAAGAATGTATGACGTGCATGTTTCGGGTCACGCCTGTGCCGAAGAACTAAAGCTTATTATGAGCATTGTTAAGCCCCAGTACTTCATACCACTTCACGGTGAACAAAAGCACCTTATGAAGCATGCCGAGCTTGCACAGCTTATGGGAATACCTAAGGATAATATAATTATTGCGCAAAACGGCTCGGTTATTGAATTATCACAAAAGGCTGTTAAGTGTAACGAGGCTGTAACTGCAGGTAGGGTAATGGTTGACGGTCTTGGCGTCGGCGACGTTGGAAGCATTGTGCTTCGTGACCGTAAGCTTTTATCCGACGGTGGTATAATTATTGTCGGTGTTACTATTGATTCTGTCACACGTGAAATTGTTGCAGGGCCTGATATTGTTTCACGTGGCTTCATTTATATGAAGGAATCTGAAGAGCTTATACAGGAAATAAGCGATTTGGTTTGGGATATTTTGGAACGCTGTTATTACCAAAATATTCGTGACTGGGCAACAATTAAAAATAAAATTAAGGACGGCGTTTCTAAATTCTTGTTTACCAAAACAAAGCGCAGTCCTATGGTATTACCCATTATTATGGAAGTTTAAAGGAGAATTACTATGAAGGTTGTTTTATTACAGGACGTTAAGGGTCACGGCAAAAAGGGTGAGCTTTGCAACGTTTCTGACGGATATGCAAGAAACTTCTTGTTTCCTAAAAAATTGGCAGTTGAAGCTGATAATGCCGCTTTAAACGAACTTAAAAATCGTGAACAAGCAGCCGCACACCACAAGCAAGAAGAAATTAATGCCGCTAATGCTACTGCACAGGCTTTAAATGGCAAGGAAGTTGTTATTAAAGCAAAAGCGGGCTCTAACGGTAAGCTTTTCGGCTCGGTAACCTCTAAGGAAATCGCTGCTGAAATTAAAAATAAATTAGGCATTGAAATTGACAAAAAGAAAATGTCAGTTGCCGATATTAAAAACTTTGGTGAATACACCGCAGAAATTAAGTTATATCAAGGAATCAGCGCAAAAATCACTGTAAAGGTTACTGAATAATATGGCTGAAAATAAACTAATTTATGATTTGGGTGGCGTAAGGCTTCCATATTCGGTTGAGGCTGAACAGGCGGTTTTAGGCTCGATTATTATTGACCCCGCTTGCTTTAATGATATTGCCGTCAATATGAAAAGTGACTTTTTCTACATTCCACAGCATAAGGAAATTTATAAAACCCTTGCCGCAATGTATGAATTAAGTCAAACGGTTGACTTTGTTTCGCTTTTGGAAAAGTTAAAGAAAAACGGCGTTTATGACGATGCAGGCGGAAAAGCATATTTAACCCAGTTGGTACAAACCGTACCAACTTCGGCTAACGTGCTTACATACGCCGCTATTGTGCGTGACCGTTATTATGCACGTGCTTTAATGACCGCCGCACAGGATATTATTAAGGATATTAACGACGACAGCGAGGATGCTGATAAGCTTATAAGCGCTGCCGAACAAAAAATTTATGATATCCGTCAGGGTAGAGAGATTAGCGGTCTTACCCACATTAAAAGCGTTATTGAAAACGAAACCTATACTCGTTTAAATAATATGTCAAATCCCGAAACTCGTAGTGACTATATCGGTATACCTACGGGTCTTGGCGAGCTTGATAAAATGATTACTGGTCTTAATAAATCCGACCTTTTAATCTTGGGTGCCCGTCCCGGTATGGGTAAAACTGCATTTGCACTTAATATTGCACGCAATGTTGCAGTAAATGAAAAGAAAACGGTTTGCTTTTTCTCGCTTGAAATGTCACGTGACCAGTTGGCACAACGCTTGCTTTCAAGTGAAGCGGGTATCCCAAGCTCTAAGCTTCGCACGGGTGAGCTTGACCCAGATGAATGGACACGCCTTGCCCAAGCAGGCGACGTGCTTTCAAAGGCTCATATTTATTTAGATGAAACTTCGGGTATAACCGTTCAGGAAATGAAGGCAAAGCTTTTAAGAATGAAAAAGGTTGATTTGGTGGTTGTCGACTATTTGGGTCTTATGAAGTCAGCAAAGCGTACCGAAAACCGTGTTCAAGAAGTTTCGGAAATTACACGAAATCTTAAAATAATGGCAAAGGACCTTAAAATACCACTTCTTGTTTGCGCACAGCTTTCCCGTGGTACTGAAAGCAAGGGAGGCTCACATAAGCCTGCACTTGCGGATTTGCGTGAATCGGGCTCTATCGAACAGGATGCAGATATTGTAATGTTCTTATACCGCGAAAAATATTACGACAACGAAAAGAAGGACGACGAGGACAAGGGTGACCCCAACAAGGCTGAATGTATCGTGGCTAAGAACCGTCACGGTGAAATCGGCAGTGTTGACCTTTATTGGAATGGTCAGTTTACCCGTTTTACGTCTTTGGATAGTTATAGATAATGTTAGAAAAATTATTAAACGCTATTGACCGCTTTTCGCTTATAAATAAAGGTGATACCGTAACCGTTGCACTTTCGGGCGGGGCAGATTCGGTAGCTCTTTTACACGCATTGTGGTCATTGAAGGATAAGCTTTCAATGACGGTTAAGGCGGCACACTTAAACCACGGTATACGTGGGGCGGAGGCTGACCGTGATGAAGCCTTTGTAAAATGGTTGTGTTTGAAATTTGATATACCCATTGTTTGCGAAAAGGTTGACATCCCAACACTTGCAAAGGAAAGAGGACAAAGCCTTGAGCTTTGTGCCCGTGAAGTGCGGTATGACTTTTTAAGCCGTAATGCCGACGGTTTAATTGCGACGGCTCACACCGCAAGCGATAATACCGAAACACTTTTGTTTAATTTGACAAGGGGAAGCGGCACCAAGGGGCTTTGTGGTATACCTCCTCAAAGGGATAATTTTATAAGGCCGCTTATTTTTTGCAGCAGGTATGATATTGAAAAGTATTGTATTGACAATTCGCTTTCCTACGTTACCGACAGCACAAATTTAGAGGATGACTATACACGCAATAAAATCAGACATAAGGTTGTAACCGCTTTGAAGGAAATTAATCCTTCGCTTGAGGATGCGGTTGTACGTGCTACTGATATTTTGCGTGAGGATAACGATGCGCTTGAATTTTTCACAAATGAAGCCATGTTTAAAGCCTTAAATGATGACGGCTTATTGTGCGAAAGCATTATCAGCATGCCAACTGCTGTTGCAAAGCGTGTTATTGTAAAATACGCCGAAATGTGTGGTTTACAGCTTGATTATTTGCACCTTAATGCTTTGTATGAAATTTGTAAAATCGGCGGTAAAATAAGCTTGCCTTTAAACCTTTACGGTGTGGTTAAAAACGGTGTTTTGGTAATAAGTAGTGAAAACGAAGACGAAAAAGCCGAATTTTACGCCGAACTTGTAAAAGTAGAAAAAATTAACAATTTATTATCAATTAATTTAATTGACTGTGATAAAATAATTGGCAGTCCTATAATCCGCACAAGACAAGAGGGGGATTCTATTCGCCTTAAAAACCGCGGATGTACAAAAACCTTAAATAAGCTTTTTACCGAAACCAAGGTTGACCCTGCCATTCGTGACAGTATACCTGTAATAGCGGATGACAAGGGTGTAATTTGGGTTTATGGTATGGGTGTGTCTCAAAGGTGTGCACCAAACAACAAGAGTGAAAATATTTTAGAAGTGCGCACAAGCGTTATTGAATAAAGGGGATTTTATGGAAAAGGATTTTTTAGAAAAGGTCTTAATTGACGAGGAAGAAATTAAACAAATTTGTAAGCGTTTAGGTGAACAAATCACTGAAGATTATAAGGATAAAAACCTCTTAATTGTTGGTATTTTAAAGGGCAGCGTTCCTTTTATGGCTGACCTTATTAAAAATATTGACCTTGACTGTCAAATCGATTTTATGTCGGTTTCTTCATATTCGGGTACACAAACCACAGGCAGTGTAGCCTTTAAAAAGGATTTGGATATAAATCCTGAAGGACGTGACATACTTATAGTTGAGGATATTTTAGATTCAGGTCTTACACTTTCTTACCTTAAAAACGTTTTAATTGCAAGAAACCCTGCAAGTGTTAGTATTTGTACCTTCCTTGATAAGCCTGAAAACCGCAGGGTTGATATCACCGCCGAATATATCGGCAAGTCAATTCCTAACGAATTTGTAATTGGTTACGGTCTTGATTATAACGAAAAATATAGAAATTTGAGTTTTGTAGGTGTGCTTTCACCTAAAATTTACTCTGAATAAATAGTTTAAGGAGAATACCTTTGAAAAAGAATTTTAAAAATGTGCTTTTGTATTTGGGTATACCGCTTATACTTATTGCAACGGTTGCCACGATTTCATTTTTAAACAAAAACACAGCCGAAAAGAAGTATTACCAAATTGTTGCGCTTATAAAAGAAAATAAAATTTCAGAATATGAGCTTAATAATTACAGCGGTCAGCTAACCTATACACTTCGTGAGGACGGCAAAAAATACCGTTTTACAATTGCTGACACTCAAATGTTTTGGTACGACGTGCACGAAGCCGTTGAGGAAATTAACAAAGATGCCAAAACCGAAGATCAAAAAATCAAATACCATTATAAACGTGGCGACAGCGGTGCGTGGATAGCGTCATTCTTGCCAATAATTTTAATGGTTGGCGTTATGGGCGTTTTAGGTTTCCTATTGTTTAAGAAAATGGGCGACACTATGGGTGCCGATAAAACCATGAGCTTTGGTAAATCACGTGCCCGTAAGGATACAGGCAAGCGCAAAACCACCTTTGCTGACGTTGCCGGTGCCGATGAAGAAAAGGAAGAAATGGCTGAAATTGTTGACTTCCTTAAAAACCCCACACGTTTCGGTGAAATGGGTGCAAAAATCCCACGTGGTGTGCTTTTGATGGGCCCTCCCGGTACAGGTAAAACCCTGTTAGCTCGTGCAGTTGCAGGTGAAGCGGGTGTTCCGTTCTTCTCAATTTCAGGCTCTGACTTTGTTGAAATGTTTGTTGGTGTTGGTGCTTCCCGTGTGCGCGATTTGTTTGCACAGGCAAAAAAGGAAGCTCCTGCTATTGTATTTATCGACGAAATCGATGCTGTTGGTCGTCAACGTGGTACAGGCCTTGGTGGTGGTCATGACGAGCGTGAACAAACCCTTAACCAATTACTTGTTGAAATGGACGGCTTTGGCGATAACGAAGGCGTAATTATTATGGCTGCTACCAACCGCCCCGACGTATTGGATAAAGCACTTTTACGTCCCGGCCGTTTTGACCGTCAAATTATGGTTAATTATCCCGATACAAAGGGCCGTGAAGAAATCTTAAAGGTACATTCACGTGGCAAGCCCCTTGGTCCCGACGTTATCCTTAAAACAATTGCAAAATCTACCTCGGGCTTTACTGGTGCTGACTTGGCAAACCTTCTTAATGAATCGGCATTGTTAGCAGTTCGCCGTGGTAAAAAAGCAATCACACAGGAAGAAATTGAAGAAGCAACCATTAAGGTTGTAATGGGCGCTGAAAAGAAATCGCACATTGTAAGCGATAAGGATAAAATGGTTACCGCTTATCATGAAGCAGGTCACGCTGTGGTTTCTTACTTTTTACCAACCCAGGACCCTGTTCATCAAATTTCTATTATTCGTCGCGGTATGGCTGCAGGTTATACAATGTATTTGCCCACCGAAGAAGAAAAAGGTCATACCTCACGTAGTCAGCTTTTAGAACAAATTTGTTCACTTTTGGGTGGTCGTGCGGCTGAACAGCTTACCCAAAACGATATTTGCACAGGCGCATCAAACGACATTGAACGCGCTACAGATATTGCCCGTTCAATTGTTACACGCTTTGGTATGAGCGAAAAGTTAGGTCTTGTTAAATATGGCAGTGACAATAACGAGGTATTCCTCGGTCGTGATTTCTCATCTACACCTAACTATTCCGAAAAGACCGCTGCTTTAATTGATGATGAAATCGAAGCTATCGTTATGTCGCAGTATAATAAGGCTATTGGAATTCTTAAAAACAATATGCCAAAGCTTCATGAAACAGCAAAGGTTTTGTTTGAAAAAGAAAAAATTGACGGTAATGAATTTATCGCAATTATGGAAAATAAGCCTGCTGAAATTACTGAATAAAATTTTAAGCACCCGTTAATTCGGGTGCTTATTTTTTGCTTTTTAGGGAATAATCTAAAAAGGTGATTATAGTTGTCAAGCTTTAAAATATTTTTAAAAACCTTTGTAATAAGCGGTTGGTGTTTGGTGCTTTTTATTGGTTTGGGGTACTATTATATCGATAAACACGATATTAAAGTTGAAAACGAGGTTGAATCGGTGCCGTATTATACCCAAATACCCGATAGTAAAGGGGTTTTATTTGTTTTTGGTACAAAAACTGTTTACACATATTTAGATTTTGAAAATTCGAAAATTGTTGTAATGTATAATTGCGAAAAACTGCAAGAAATGGGGTATGCTGTTGATTTTACCATAGAAACAAACTATAACATAATTGCCGATGCTTGCGATTATTTTGAAGGCATAAACCTTACAATAGAAGCTGAAACCCTTAGGTATACCGGTAATCAGGTAGTGGAACTTTTATCAAGCAACGGGGCAGAAGACCTAAGAAAAAATATAATAATCGCTATTTTTGATAAAATGTCACAGCAAGGGGTAGAAGCCGAGTTTTTTAACAATATAATCAACCAAAGCAAAACTAACCTAAAAATGCCCGACTGCTATTTTTGGTGTGATTTTATGGACGATATTGCTAATGATATTAATTTTATAAGTAGTAATTGACAAAACGCTTGTTTTAAAGTATATTTATAATATATATCTGTTTTGGGGGAATACCATTGGAAAAGGTTTATGAACTTTTTGGCACAAACGTTTTTAACGATTCGGTTATGAAGGAACGTTTGCCTGCCGATACATACGAAATGTTAAAAAGTACAATTAAAGAGGGAAAGTCACTTGACAGCAGTATTGCCGATACTGTTGCTTTTGCCATGAAGGAATGGGCAATTGAAAAGGGCGCAACCCATTATACACACTGGTTCCAACCACTTACCGGTATTACCGCCGAAAAGCATGACGGCTTCATTTCCCCAACTGAAGACGGTCATATTATTATGGAATTTTCGGGTAAGGAGCTTATAAAGGGTGAGCCTGACGCTTCATCATTCCCGTCAGGTGGTCTTCGCGCAACCTTTGAAGCACGTGGTTACACTGCGTGGGACCCTAGCTCTTACGCTTTTATCAAGGATGAAACCCTTTGTATTCCTACTGCATTTTGTTCCTATTCGGGCGAAGCACTTGACCAAAAAACCCCTTTGCTTCGCAGTATGGAAGCCATAAACAAACAAGCCTTTCGTATTGTTAAGGCTTTGGGATATGACGATGTAAAACGTACCACTACAACGGTTGGTCCTGAACAGGAATATTTTTTGGTGGATAAAACCCTTTACGATAAACGCCCCGACCTAATATATTGCGGTCGCACCCTTATTGGCTCAATGCCACCAAAGGGTCAGGAAATGGACGACCATTATTTTGGTGTTTTAAAGCCCCGTGTTGCCGCTTTTATGCGAGAACTCGACCGTGAGCTTTGGCGCCTTGGTGTGCTTGCTAAAACCGAGCATAACGAAGCCGCACCCTCACAGCATGAATTAGCACCAATTTTCACAACCACTAACATTGCGGCTGACCATAACCAGCTTACAATGGAATTTATGAAGAAAACCGCACTTCGTCACGGGCTCGTTTGCTTGTTGCACGAAAAGCCCTATGATGGCGTAAACGGCAGTGGTAAGCATAACAACTGGTCAATTTCTACCGATACAGGTATTAATTTCTTAAAAGCGGGTAAAAACCCAAGCGAAAATAAGCTTTTTTTAATTACAATGGCGGCCGTTATTGAAGCGGTGGACAAGCATCAGGACCTTCTTCGTATCGCTGTTGCTTCAGCCGGTAACGACCATCGTTTAGGCGGTCACGAAGCACCACCTGCAATTATTTCTATCTTCCTTGGGGAAGAGCTTACCGATATGCTTTGCTCGGTTGCAAGCGGTTGCCACCACGACGATGCAAAAAGGGTTAAAATGAAAATTGGCGCTGAAATTATCCCCGAATTTAAAAAGGATAATGCCGACCGTAACCGTACTTCACCCTTTGCATTTACAGGTAATAAGTTTGGATTCCGTATGCTTGGCTCGGCTTCATCAATATCAGATACTAACATAATGATGAACACAATGGTTGCCGACGTTTTTGCAAGCTATGCAAATCGCCTTGAAAAAGCCGACGACCTTAATGCTGAAATTAGCGCAATCGTTAAGGAAGCGATAGATAACCACAAGCGTATTATCTTTAACGGTGACGGTTATTCGGCTGAATGGGAAAAGGAAGCCGAAAAACGCGGTCTTTTAAATTTGCGCAGCACAGTAGATGCTTTGCCGCTTTTAAAAACTGAAGAAAATATCGCCTTGTTTGAACGGCATGGTGTTTTCAACCGTGCTGAAATTAATTCACGTGTTGATATTATTTTAGAAAATTATACCAAGGTTATACATATTGAAGCATTAACGCTTCTTGAAATGATAAATCGTGATGTAATTCCCGCAATTGCTACATATTCAAATTGTTTGTGCGAAGCAATTAATAACAAAAACGCTATCCGTGTTGACGCAAGCGTTGAATACGAGCTTTTAAGCCGCTTAACCGCTTGCAATAAGGAACTTTTCAGCCTTTCTTCAGCACTTAAAATGGCGGTTGCCTCTGCTGAACGTTCGAAGGATATTATGGAAAAATCTAAAGAATATCACGACATAATTTTAAAGCTTATGTCCGATATTCGCAAATATGCCGATAGTGCTGAAACAGTAATGCCTTCAAATTATTGGCCTTACCCAAGCTATGGTGACTTACTTTTTAAAATTTAATTAAAATTAAAAATCGGTGCTCACACGAGCACCGATTTTTTTGCTATTAGCAGCAACCGTTACCGCAACCATTACCGCAGCCGTTGTCACAGCCACAGCCACCGTTGCCCCAACCGCCACAGCAGAAGAGGATGAGGATTAAGATGATAATCCAGGTACAACCGTTATTATTACACATATTCGCAAACCTCCTTTTTGGTTTTCGTTACATACTATGTCAAACCCAAAAAGGTGTTACAAAAAAAGTTTTTAAAAAATATTTGACTTTTCCTGACTTTAGTGTATAATAAAAGTCAGGAAAGGTCAAACTAATTTATGGTGATGTTATGAGATTAAGTGATTTAATAACCAAAGAAATTATAAGAATGTTAAATGAATCGGAAGGGCAAACTGCCGAAATTCAACGTAATGAATTTGCAAATTTAATGGGCTGTGCGCCAAGCCAAATTAATTACGTTTTATCCTCACGATTCACACCCGAGCATGGTTATATTATTGAAAGTCAACGTGGCGGCGGGGGATATATAAGAATAAAGCGTGTTGTTATGAATCACACCTCGGCGCTGATGCATATTATTAATGCAATTGGTGATAGAATTGACTCCCTTTCGACCCGTGTGCTTTTGGAAAACTGTATTGAAAACGGCATAGTAACGCCAGAGGTTGCCAAGGTTATGGCGGCGGCGGTTTCAAACACTGTTATGCAAAATATACCGCCACAGCATAAGGATGCTATTCGTGCGGTAATACTAAAGCAAATGCTTATGACACAAATATAGGAGGTAATGATATGCTTTGTGAAAAATGCGGTAAAAATCACGCAACCACTCATATAAAAACCGTTGTCAATGGAATTGTTAGGGAATATAACCTTTGCAGTGCTTGTGCGTCGCAAAACGGTTACGCTTCAAATTCAATTACAGGTATGTTAGCCTCAATGTTTGGTGATATGGCATCCACTAGACTTCAAAACCAAAAGACTTGTCAGGTATGCGGCGCAACCTTTTCGGATATAGCTCATAACGGTAAAATGGGCTGTAGTGAATGCTATAACACCTTTAAGGAAGAAATTTTACCATATTTAAAGCGTGTACACGGTGCAACGCATCATACAGGTAAAATTCCAAACCGTGCACCACTTATTGTTAAACCAAAAGAAAAAACTGTGGATGAATTACGCCAAGAATTAACACGAATGGTGGCCGAAGAAAAGTATGAACAGGCCGCAAAGCTTCGTGATAAAATTAAGGAAATGGAAGGGGATTTAAAATGAGCAGATGGTATATTGATAAAGCTGCGCAAGACAATATTGCAGTAAGCTGTCGCATACGTTTGGCACGAAATATACAAGGCTTGCCTTTTCCAAACCGAATGACCGACGATGATAGAAAAGAGCTTAATGACCGTGTTAAAGCTGCAATTTTAAACAGCAATACACCATTTTCTAAAAGCCTTAAATATATTAATATGTGCGACATACCCGAAATTCAGCGTTATGCAATGGTTGAAAGGCACATAATCAGTCCTGAATTTGCCGCCAAAACCGAAGACTGCGGCATCATATTGTCGGACGATGAAAGCATAAGTATTATGATAGGTGAAGAAGACCACTTGCGTATTCAGGTAATAAATTCTGGTCTTGACCTAAAAAAAGCTTACGATATAGCCGAAAGAATTGATACCCTTTTATGTGACGTACTCCACTTTGCATTTGATAAGGATTTAGGCTATTTAACCGAATGTCCCACCAATTTAGGCACAGGTCTTCGTGCATCGGTAATGCTTCATTTACCTGCGCTTGAAAATAATGGTGAAATTAATGGGCTTATTGATTCGATTAGTAAAATAGGCTTTACTGTTAGAGGTATGTACGGCGAAGGCTCAAAATCACTTGCATCATTATATCAGGTATCTAATCAAATTACCCTTGGTATCAGTGAAAACAGTGCGCTTGAAAATCTTACGGTAATTACAGCACAGCTTATTGAAAAAGAAAAAAAGGCAAGAGAAAATTTAGATTTAATAAAGCTTGACGATATTTGCTGGCGTGCTTTGGGTACACTTCAAAATGCTCGAATATTATCAAGCGAAGAAATGATAAATTTAATATCCCGTGTTAAATTGGGAATTAGTATGGGCATAATTAATAAGGAATGCTCACCAATTAAAATTTTAATAGAAGCACAACCCTTTATGCTTATGCAGACCAAAGGTGCAATGGATGCGACCGACCGTGACATAAGCCGTGCTAATATGATAAGGGAAGCGCTTCTTTAAGAGAGGCGATATAAATGAAATATAACTTTAAGGGCTTCACCGCTAAAGGCAACGAAGCCTTGAATCAAGCAATAAATTCTGCCGAGCTTTTGGGCCACACCTATGTCGGAAGCGAGCATTTGCTTTTGGGCCTTTTGCGTGTGGGAAGCGGCGTAGCCTTTACCGTGCTTGAAAAACACGGCGTTACGGCTGATGCAGTTGAAGAATTAATGCGAAGTCAAATAGGCTGTGGCACAAGAACACGGCTTTCACCCGATTTTTTCACACCACGTGCTAAACAGGTGCTTGAAATTGCGCTTTCAAGTAAGGCATCAAGCGGCAAGCAGTTTGTAGGCAGCGAACATATATTGCTTGGCATTTTGGGTGAGGGTGACAACTTTGCTATACGCTTTTTAAATGATTTAGGTGTTGATGTTGCAAACCTAACACGTGAGCTTTTTGAAGCAGTAGGTATGGATATTAACCCCAAGGCTGAAAAAGCCACCAAAACGCCTAAGGAGGATAAAACCCCAACACTTTCAAAGTATGGTCGTGATTTAACCGAAGAAGCCAAAAACGGCAAAATTGACCCCGTAATAGGCAGATTTGACGAGGTGCAGCGTGTAATACAAATTTTGTGCCGCAGAACAAAAAACAACCCATGCTTAGTGGGTGAGCCGGGTGTTGGTAAAACCGCAATTATTGAAGGCTTGGCACAGCAAATTGTTGATGGCAATGTGCCTGAAATCCTTTTAAATAAACGTATATTTTCGCTTGATTTAACCGGTATGGTTGCCGGCACTAAATATCGTGGCGACTTTGAAGAAAGAATTAAAGCGGTAATAGAAGAGGTTTTAAAAAGTGATGATATAATTGTATTTATTGATGAAATTCATACAATCATCGGTGCGGGCTCGGCTGAAGGGTCGACCGATGCCGCTAATATATTAAAGCCGTCACTTGCCCGTGGTGAATTTCAGCTTATCGGTGCCACAACCTTGTCTGAATACCGCAAAAACATTGAAAAGGATTCAGCCCTTGAACGCCGTTTTCAGCCCGTCACAGTGAATGAGCCTTCTGAAGAGGATAGCATACTTATTTTAAAGGGTATACGTGATAAATACGAAGCACACCACAAGGTTTCAATTACCGATGATGCAGTCGTAGCGGCTGTAAGGCTTTCATCTCGTTATATAAGCGACCGCTATTTACCCGATAAGGCAATTGACCTAATTGATGAAGCATCTTCACGTGTTAGACTTTCGGCATCAACCCTGCCTGAAAAAATTAAAGAGCTTGAACAAAGGGTTAATGCTACCGAAGCCGAAAAAGAGGAAGCAATTGCTTCCCAAACCTTTGAGCGTGCCGCCGCATTACGTGATGAGTTGTTTAATTTAAAGAACGAGCTGGAAACCGAAAAAGAAGCTTGGCGTAAGCAAAACGCACAGGTCAGCGGCAGTGTAACCGAAAAGGAAATTGCCGAAATTGTTTCTAGCTGGACGGGTGTGCCCGTTTCACAGCTTACCGAAGAGGAAAGCGCAAGGCTTTTGCGTATGGAGGATGAGCTTCACGCCAGAATTGTTGGGCAGGATGAAGCGGTTGCAGCTATTGCAAAGGCAATAAGACGTGGTCGCGTTGGTCTTAAAGACCCTAAACGACCTATTGGCTCGTTTATATTTTTGGGCCCGACGGGTGTTGGTAAAACCGAGCTTTGCAAAGCCTTGGCATCATCAATGTTCGGTAATGAAAATATGATGATACGGCTTGATATGTCGGAATATATGGATAAGCATACCGTTTCACGTCTTGTTGGCTCGCCACCCGGATACGTTGGCTTTGAAGAGGGCGGACAGCTTACCGAAAAGGTTAGGCGAAATCCGTATTCGGTAATTTTGTTTGACGAAATTGAAAAAGCCCACCCCGACGTGTTTAACATTCTTTTACAAATACTTGAAGACGGTATTTTGACCGACTCGCAGGGAAGACGTGTAGATTTCAAAAATACAGTAATTATTATGACCTCAAATATAGGTGCGCGTCTTATAACCGATAAACGTGTAAGCTTTGGTTTTTCACAGGGGGATGCGGATGAAAATAAAGATATTAAGGCAATGGTTTTAGCAGAACTTAAAAATGCCTTCCGCCCCGAATTTATTAACCGCGTAGATGACATTATTGTTTTTTCAAAGCTTACAAAACCGCAAATTGAATTAATTGCCGAAAAGATGCTTGAAAACCTTAAAAATCGAACAATGTCGATAGGTATTGAAATTTTGTTTGATTCGTCGGTTAAGTCGGCTTTGGCTCAAATCGGCTTTGATGTGGTATACGGCGCACGCCCCTTAAGACGCGAAATTCAAAATAAAATCGAGGATGCTTTAAGTGAAAAAATACTAGACGGAAGTATTAAAACAGGGGATAAGGTTTTGTGCCGTTTTAGTGATGAAAAATTCAATTTTGAAACAGTAGAATAAGCTGCTTTTTAAGGCAAGGAGAGTGAAAATTCTCCTTGCTTTTTTGTTTTGCAAAAAAATTCAAAAATCATTAAAAAACACTTGATTTTTGCAAAAAAAGGTAGTATACTATCATTGTAGTGGTGCAAAGTGGCGTAAAAAACCATAAAAGTGCATTAAAGTGGTGAAAAAAGAGGTGAAAATCCGTGCTATTTGGTGGCTATCAACATAATATCGATAAAAAGGGCAGGGTTTTCATTCCTGCAAAGCTTCGTGAGGAATTAGGCGAAGAATTTTTCATTTGCCGCAGCATTTTCGGTAAGCGCTGCCTTTGTGTTTATTCTAAAGAAGAATGGGACAAGCTTGTTGAGCAAATAAGCACTCTTCCAAATACAAAATCAAATGACGTTAAACGCTTTTTATATGACGGTACGTTTTCTGTTGGCTTTGACAGCCAGGGAAGAATTTTAATTCCCGCAAGTCTTCGTGAATATTCAATGTTAGGTGAAGAAGCGCATATTATCGGTATGGCTTCAAACCTTGAAATTTGGAATACTGAACTTTGGGCACAGGAAAACAGCAAATATACACCCGAAGCAATTGCTTCGATTGTTGAGGAGCTTAACTTCTAATTATGGAATTTAATCATATTTCGGTTTTGTTGAACGAAACCATAGAAGCCCTTTGCATTAAGCCTGACGGCATTTATATTGACGGTACTGCAGGCGGCGCAGGTCATTCAAAGGAAATTGCAAAACGTTTAAATAGTGGTTTGCTTTTAGCGCTTGACCAAGACCCAGACGCCATTAAGGTTGCAACCGAAAGACTTAGTGGCTTGCCCGCAAAGGTTATAAAAAGCAATTTTGCGAATATGGACAAGGTTTGTGAGAGCGAAGGTATTACCGGTGTAGACGGCATTTTGCTTGATTTGGGCGTTTCGTCTTACCAGCTTGATACCGCTGAACGTGGCTTTTCTTATCACAAGGAATCGCGCCTTGATATGAGAATGAGTCGAAGCGGTCTTTCAGCCGAGGATATTGTTAACGATTTTACCGCAACCGAGCTTGCCGATATTTTTTGGCGCTTTGGTGAAGAAAAATTTTCTCGCAAAATTGCTGATAGAATTGTTAGTGAAAGACAAAAAGCGAGAATCCAAACAACCACACAGTTGGCTGAAATTATTGCATCGGCTTATCCGGCGGCGGCACGTCGTGATGGTCACCCCGCAAGAAAGTGCTTCCAAGCATTACGAATTGCAGTCAATGCCGAGCTTGACCGCTTAAACGAAGCCTTAGACGTTGCATTTAATCTTTTAAATAAGGATGGCGTTTTAGCGATAATAACCTTCCATTCTTTAGAAGACAGAATGGTAAAACTTCGTTTTAAAGAATATTGCACAGGTTGTACCTGTCCACCCGATTGTCCGGTTTGTATTTGTGGTAAAACACCACGTGGACATTTACTTTACAAAAAACCTATTGAGCCTTCAAAGGATGAATTAGAAATTAATCCGCGCAGTCGAAGTTCTAAATTGCGTGTAATTGTTAAAAACCAAACGAAAGGAGAAAGATTATGAACAATATTAAGTATTATAACGACAGCTTGGCATACGATTTTGAAATGTTTATGCCAAAGCCCGAAAAAAAGGCACAGCCTAAGGACAATATCGTTGTAATGCCTAAGGTTAGCAAAAAAGCAAAGGCAAAGCGCCAAGCAGCAGCCCGTCGTCTTTCTCCCGCAGTTTCTGTTGTTATGATAACCGTTATTGCTTTATCAGCTATTTGCTGTAATTTGGCAATACGTTTAAAAATTAACGAGGTTAAGGCTGAAATTAATGACGTTAAGGCAGCTATTGCTGAGCTTGACAGTGAAAAAACCGTTTTAGAGGTTGAACTTCAAAGAAGAATTTCTTATGCAAATCTTGAACTCGAGGCTGTACAGCTTGGTATGAAGAAACCTGATAAGGAAGATGTTACTTATATTAAAGTAAATAATACCAACACAGCAAAAACTGCTGATGGCAAGTTGTTAGAGGCAGAGTAATAATATTTTAAAAAATTAATATACTGAATAAGGGTACGAGAGCTGAAAAAATGTCGGCTCTCGTATTCGGGTATATAAAAGATAATTGTTTTAGGAAAGAGGGAAGCGTAAAATGACCGTAAAACCCGGTAAAATAATGATTAGACGAATTTTCATTGTAATGCTTTGCGTTGTTGTTGCGCTTTCGGGCGTTTCGGGCGCAAGTCTTATTAACATAATGATAATCAAGGGTGAAGAATATCAAACCAAGGCGTCCGAACAACAGCTTTATGACAGCCTTGTAACTGCACCACGTGGCGATATTTACGACCGTAATATGCAGGTTTTGGCAACAAGCTCAACCGCATGGACGGTTTACGTTACACCGAATGCAATTAAAAAAATTAAAAATGCTGATGAACGTGACTCCGTTCGTGAAACTATCGCAAGGGGTCTTAGTGAAATTTTAGCGGTTGATTATGAAACCGTTTATAACAATACCGATAAAAATTCCTATTACGTAATTGTTAAAAAGAAGATAGAAAAATCAACCGCTGATGAGGTACGTAAGTTTATTACTGATAATAAGCTTACAAAATATATCGGTCTAGATGAAACAACAAAGCGTTATTATCCTAATGACAGTCTTGCATCGGTTGTGCTGGGCTTTGTAGGTTCGGACGAACAGGGGCTTTCGGGTCTTGAAAGCTATTACGATAACGAATTAACTGGTATTGCAGGCCGTGTTGTTGCCGCTAAAAACGCCCTTGGTACCGATATGCCCTTCACCTATGAAAAGGTAGAGGAGGCGGTTAAGGGTAATTCGCTTGTATTAACCTTGGATTCATATATTCAGTACACTGCTGAAAAATATTTAGAAACTGCAATTGAACAAAACAAGGTTGCCGAACGTGGCGCCGCTGTGGTTATGAATGTTAAAACAGGTGCTATTTTGGCAATGGCGGTAAAGGGCGACTTTAACCCTAACGAGCCTTTTGTTTTATCTACCACCGACCAAGCAAAAGTTGACGCTGAAACCGATGAAACAAAGAAAAGCGAGCTTAAAAACGAACTTTTAAACCGTCAATGGCGTAATAAGGTAATTTCCGATTCTTATGAACCTGGCTCGGTATTCAAGGTTGTTACTGCCGCAATCGCTATTGAAG
>JAZKZS010000070.1:0-12989 GCA_045612765.1 Acutalibacteraceae bacterium | reverse complement strand
ATATGCCAAACGTCGTTAGCGCCGGTTTCCGAAACCTCGGTAATAACACCTAAAGCTTCGTTTGTGTCAACGTCGAAAACCTTACAGCCAATAAGGTCGGCAATAAAGTAATGACCTTTGGGTAGCTTAATATCGTTACGGTCAATATAAAGCACGATGTTGCGGTATTTTTCAACCTCTTCAATGGTGTTAATGCCTTTAAAAGCCACAATGCATACGTTGCCGTGTGCCTGTGCTTTTATAATTTCAAGCTTATTTTCACCGTTTTTATCGGTATAAACACGCTTGAATTTTGAAAGAAAATCCTGCGAATCGGCCCACAACTGCACACGTGCCATACCCTTAACACCGTGTGTGCCGACGATTTTACCTGTTTCAAGATATCTATTCTTCATTTTTTCACCTTAATAAAAAATAAAAATATATAAATACCCCCAACAACGTGGGGGTAGTAGTACGCGTTGGGGCTGACAAGAGTCAGCCTTAGTCGATTTCAACCGCAATGTTCATATCGGCTTTGTTAGCAGCGGCGCGCATTACTGTGCGGATAGCTTTAGCAATTCTGCCTTGCTTACCGATAACGCGGCCCATATCGCCTTCAGCAACCGAAAGATGAAGCACGGTAACACCGTTTTCATTGGGCTGGTCAACCGTTACTTTTACTGCTTCGGGGTTTTGAACCAAGCCTGAAGCAATAGAAACTAATAACTCTTCCATAAAATACCTCACACAAAGTTTACAAATTAAAGAACGCCGTTCTTCTTAAGTAAAGCCTTTACGGTATCGGTAGGTTGAGCACCGTTAGCAATCCACTTCTTAGCCTTGTCGCTGTCAATGTTTACTGCTGCGGGATTCTTGGTGGGGTCATAGGTACCGATTTCTTCGATGAAACGACCGTCACGAGGGAATCTAGAATCAGCTACAACAACGCGGTAGAAAGGAGCACGCTTAGCACCCATACGACGAAGTCTGATTTTTACTGCCATTTAAATACACCTCCATAATGTGATACTTAATATTTAAAAGAAAAATATTTTCTTAAAAACCGAAAGGTCCCGGTGGCATACCACCCATATTGCCAAGGCCACGCATCATATTGCGTTTGCCGTTTTTGTTGTTCATTTGCTTGAACATCTTTTTCATTTGTTCATACTGCTTTACAAGGCGGTTAACGTCTTCAACCTTAACACCAGCACCTGCTGCAATACGTTTTCTTCTTGAAGCATTTAATATATCGGGCTTTGCGCGTTCCTTTTTGGTCATCGAAGTGATTATCGCTTCAATTCTTAAAAGCTGCCTATCGTCAATGTCAACATCGCGAATTTGGCGTTCCATACCAGGAATCATCGACATAACGCTTTTTAGTGAGCCCATTTTTTTAATTTGTTGGAACTGTTCTAACAAATCGTTCATATCAAATTTGTTTTCAGCCAAGCGCTTTGCAGTTTCTTCTGCTTTGGCTTCGTCGATTTCGTTTTCAACCTTTTCGATAAGGGATAAAACGTCACCCATGCCCAAAATACGTGAAGCCATACGGTCGGGGTGAAATTCTTGCAATTGGTCAAGCTTTTCGCCCACACCTGCAAACATAATTGGCTTGCCTGTAACCGCTTTAACCGAAAGGGCAGCACCGCCACGGGTGTCACCGTCAAGCTTGGTTAAAATAACACCGTCAATTTCCAATAAATCGTTAAAGGCTTTTGCAATGTTAACAGCATCCTGACCGACCATCGAGTCAATTACCAAAAGAATGTTGTGAACTTCAATCGCTTCGGTAATGTTTTTAAGCTCGGCCATTAATTCTTCATCAATGTGAAGACGACCGGCGGTGTCAAGAATCATGAAATCGTGACCGTGGTCACGGGCGTAATTTAATGCTTCCTTAACGGTTTTAACAGGGGACTGTGTACCCGCTTCGTAAACTGGTGCGCCAACTGCACTACCTACAACCTTTAACTGCTGAATAGCGGCAGGGCGGTATATATCGCAAGCAACAAGCATTGGTCTGTGACCTTGGCTTTTTAAGTGCTTTGCAAGCTTAGCTGAATGGGTGGTTTTACCCGAGCCTTGTAGACCGCACATCATAATAACTGTGGGCAGCTTGTTAGAGGTTTTAAGACGGGCATGTTCGCTACCCATTAAGGCGGTTAATTCGTCACGAACAATTTTAATAACCATTTGTGGCGCTGTAAGGCTTTCCATAACGTTGGCACCGATGCATTTTTCGGTGACGGTGTTTGTAAAGTCCTTAGCTACTTTATAGTTAACGTCGGCTTCAAGCAAAGCAAGACGTACTTCGCGCATGGCGGTTTTAACGTCGCTTTCACTTAACTTACCCTTAGAGCGTAGGCGCTTAAACACACCGGCTAATTTATCTGATAAACTGTCAAAAGCCATAACTACACTCCTTTATAAATCGTTAATTATTTTTTTTATTTCGGTTAGGCTTTTATCGTTTTGTGAAAGCTCTTTAAGTTTTAAAAACTTTTCACAATAGTGGCATTTTTCTTCCCATTCCAAAAGCTTTGACTCGGCACGTTTAATTTGGTCGTGCGCGCCCTGACGGGTAATGCCTTCGTTTTCGGCAATTTCGGAAAGTGATAAATCGTCATTATAATAATATTCCAAAAAAGCCTTGGGCTTTTCACCCAAAAAGTCACCGTATACGTCGAGAAGGGCGGAAATATATAAATTTTTAGACATAATACACCCCACAATTTTCTCAACTTTAACGAGTATAACACAAAATCCACTCACTGTCAAGTTTTTTTCTTTACAGTTGATAAAAGTTTTTGAAATATAAATTGGGGGTTTAGGGGCTGAATGATTGCACAAACCAATGCCTCCATCTGGGAGGGAGGTGGATTTTTGCAAAGCAAAAAGACGGAGGGTGAGAATAAAAATACTGCAAATCAACTGTTTTTCTCTCCCTCAGTTTCGCTAACGCTCAACAGCTCCCTCGTCAGAGGGAGCCAAGGTTATACAAATTTAACATCCCTACAAACTATAATTTGAAATGCTGTTTAAAATAAAATTCGCGGTAGTTAATTTATTAAATTTAAAATTTAAGAAAATTTTAGAAAAAATAGAACCGCCATTTTTGGCAGTTCTATTTTTATTTATTATTTATGATAGCGAAGCCGCGAAATATATCGTATCACTATATTTTACCATTATCATTAAGATAGGACCGTACCCTGTCTTTTGATTTCATATTGAACGAATTACTATTATTCACTTTTAATAAGCGACATTATACTGCCGACAGTCAACAACATAAATCCTGCAAACGTAGAACTATCGAGAAAATGCAAAAAAGAGGAAAAATATGTATTAATAAGTCCTAATTTACTGTAAATAATATACTGCGGTATTGTTGGTGTTACTGCACTAAATAACATCAATAAACTAAAACTTCCACATGTTATAGCCGAAATAATCGGAAAAACTTTGCCAACTTTGTTTTTTAAATTCAAAATAAACAAAATCACAGGCAAAATCATTAACACCAAAACTATTAAAATCGGCAATAAATCACTCATTAAAAAATATTCTATATATGCAGTATCATTATTGGGCAAAAACGAAATACAATTACCGACAAATTTAAACAGTTGCAACACGATATAAAGCAAATTGAAAATTATACCTATAAGAAAAATAATGTTTTTAGCCTTTTTCATATTAACCATCCTTTTATTTTGGTGCATAATACACAGGAAACCGACCCTTCATCGCTTACTATTGTGGTGGATAATCATCTTTAAATATCTTATAATCATATATTATTCCATTTTCAGAATAGGTGAAATCTTTATTAAAATCAATTTTTTTGATAACATCATTTTCATACTCGATTATTAGTAATCCATCCTTAAGCAAATGCACCGATTGTGTTAATGTTGATTCAACTGAGATATAATGATTATAAAGTGATAAAAAAGCCGAATCGATTTTTGTGACACTTTCTATTGTATCACCAATCTTTAATGTATCAAATTGGGATTTAGTTAATAATTCTTTCATATAACAAGAATTATATAGAATCAATTGGGAAGAATTGCCACGGAAAAAGCAATAAACATAACCGTTTTCTTTAGTTTTTAAAACACAATAATAGCTTTCATTATCCACTTTTCTTACGCATTCAACTTTGATACCAAAGTATTCATCAAACATATCCATAGTAGGATTATATCCATACACAGGATTATAAAATTGATATAGAAACCCTTTTTTGAAAATGTGTTCTTCGGTATAGTTCTCTGTTATAAGCTTCGATTTTTTCTTTCTAGAAACTCTTGATAATATCTTTTTGTTTTTATTAACACTTTCTTGTTTTATAGAAGCGAGAACATCATTGTTATTTTTATTCATGTTATTTTCACCACTTACTATTTCCGAAGGTGTATCACTATTTGAATTTGCTTTTCCGCAAGCGGATAAAAATAAAATTAATAACATCAATAACACAAATATTTTTTTCATATAATATTCTCCTTCACGAAAAATTATTTATTATTTATGATAGCGAAGCCGTGTAACACGGGGGACGGGCCCCTGTGTTATTTATTAATCTAATTTTTTTATAAAGGCATTATTCGGATAGTTCAATTGTCGTTGGATAGCAGTAAAAGATTTCATTCTTAATATGAGATACGTAATATACAGTTCCGTTGTATATTGCCATATTGCTTTCTATATATTTTATAATCACATTATCTTCGCTGCAAAAACACAAGTGGACAGTATCAATGTCCTCTTTCTTTATTTGTACAAGCTTTTCAGAATCTTGATCAAATGATGAACGATCCCATAAAAAATCTTCATCATAATAATCAACTTTGATCCGCGTTTTTTCAGTATATGATGGTGATTCCGGAATTAGATAATAATCATAATTATCGGGATCGTTATAATATAATTTTGCTTCCAAAAAATAGTCTTCCGCGCACCATATCCCTTTGTTATAGTTATTTCTTTCGCTGTATAAAATATTATTATCATTTAATCCAACCGGTCTGTAAAGACGATAGACGGATTCAGGTGTGAAAAAGAAAAACTTACCAAGCCCCGATATGAATCGAGTTAATAAATATTCTTCTTTCTCTTCTTCCTCTTTTTCGGTAAAGACAATATTTGCTACAGCAGGGCATTGCTCAAGTGGATAAGGGCTATGAACATCTCCTATTTCATCTAAATATGGTGCTAATTGAATATAAGTTTTTCCTTCAAATTCAAATGAATAATAATCATCCATTTCAACAAAAACGCCGGTATCTCGTAGCTCTGCTTGATTTTTTAGATAAGAGTTTAAATTAGAACCTGTAACAACAAGCACAGGCGATGATAACACCAAGCCAATCACGACAGCGACAATCGGCAACGCAATGATCGGTCTAATCCTTTTTTTCTTTTTACGCTTGACCGCAATATAGATAATCAGCGAAATAACACCGGCAAGAAAAATCACCATGCCGATGATGAACACTACCATGATCAATAATAAAAAGCCTATACCGACAAATGCGCCCATTTTCATGTCCTCCCAATAGATTAAAATAATTGTTATTTTAATTTAATGCGTACCGTTCAACAGTTGCTAATTGTGTATTCATATATTACTTTGCTGTTGTGTTTTTAGGCACGAGTTTGTGTATTTGCGCTAATTAAATTTATTTGCTTGGACAGTTATGCTGAAATTTTCTACTTCACCCGTTTTCGTGTACGAAACACCTTGAAACACATAAACCGGTTGCATCACAAGATTTTCAGGGTTTCTATCTTGTGTCCAATAAGCGAGTGTAACATTTTCGAAAACAAGCTTTGAAGAAGGACTTTCAACTTCTATAAAAGCCTTGCCTTGCTTAAAACGATTTAAAGCTTCCTCGACAGAAATCAATTTAACTTTTTCTTTTTTTTCATACTCTCGCCAATTATATATAACAGAACATACCTCTCCGTTTGCATTAATATCTACACTGATTCTAGAGTTTCCGCCAACATCAAGTCCATCGGTCTTTTTAGGAAAAAAGTTAATTCCTATTTCCAGTTTAATAGTTCCACCATTATCAGTCGTTGTTGTTGATTCATTAGTCGACCATCTTTGACCAATTCTATTGCTAAAAAGTCCATATTTTTTGAGATATTGCTTAGCAATTTTAAAACATTCTTTTTCAGTTAAAGTGATTTCTCGACTTGTATGTTCTACTCCTGTTATATATGTAAAGCAACCAAACTGATCAATTTTCAGGAATTTATCTTCTCCTCCGACTCCATTCGATTTGTAGAATCGAGTGCCATCTTCGTAAAGCGTATAATCATTTATATCAAAACCGAAATCTGAAACAATTTTATAATCCGTAAGTTTTGGATTTACATACACAAAAGCAGAGTTCTCTCCAATTTGAGCATTTAGTTTTTCAGCATCAAAGTCGATTTTGGTGCTTGCAAATATCGTCTCATCTGCTGCCGTTGGAAAATTAATTTCACTTCCTATTTTTGTGTTATACATTTTTGGCAACAAAAAGATTAAAGTCAATCCAACTATTAACATTACTGATAAAAATACTATTAATTTCTTCATATTAATCTCCATTTTATAATTAGATTTACTCTTCTTCGAAATCATTAAACAAATATTTATTAATTTCTTTCGTTTTAAGTTTACCATTTGTCTTAGTAACTTCTTCTAGTGGTTCAGTGATTTTATCATTCAATGTTCCTTCATTTTCAGGACCATAATACAGTATTGAATATTTCCTTGCGGATTTTATTAGACTTTGTACATATCCCAAGTCCTGATTTTCTTCACCTGCCTTAAAAAAAGCATCTTTTGTCATAACAGCGCCTCTAATTTCATTTCACGTATAACACATCATCATATATTGTAAAATTATCCCAAAACTTTAGAATGTATATTACCTTTAAATTATTTGAAAAGGTTTTACAATATGTGGCTTCAATTTTATATTTATAATTGCTTTTGTTGACTTTGCTAAGGTTTAACGAAACAAAGTTTAAGCCGTCAGCGTTAAATTCGTTACAATTTATACCAATGGTTTCTTCGGGACATTCTTTGTTCCAATTTAAAACAGCATTTTCAAATTGTTTTGTTACAACGGCATTTAATTCTTCGCTTTTTAATAAATTTTCCAACTGTTCAATAAACATAAAATTACGACCTTTAATAAAAAATAGCAAATATTTATGATTTAATATTTCTTGCTTTTAAAAATTTTATAATATCAATAATACATTCAATAACCCAAAAAACAAGTGCTGTGAAAATACCAATATATAGCGCTGTTATAATATTGGGTAGGGTTATTATGCCAAAAATGCCCGGTGAATAATCGCCTATATGCGTCAGAATGGTTGTTACTGCATTTTCATTGGCGACTACACCAAACCATATTGAAGTTTGAATATATGCGGTATTAACCATAGCAGCAACGGAGCCCAAAAATGCACCGCCTATGTAAAATATTAGCCTTGGCTTTTTTATTTTTTGTTTTAATAAAAAGATAATTAATGCAAAAATTGATACCGGTAAAAAGCTAATTACTATAGGTGCTATAAAAGTATTAAATAATGCTACCAAAGAAATCGTATCGTTAGCAAACATTCTTAAGTAGTTATTAATTCCTGCAAAGCTTATACTGTCTGAAAGTAAATTTGCCAAAAGTAAAGAGAAGATTATATGCAATATTATCGGTATTAGCGGCACAATTAAGCACGCGGCAAAAATTAAAAATTCTTTTAGTTTTTTGAAAAATAGGGTTTTAAACATTTTATCACCTGACAGTTTATTTTAGAATTATTGTGGTATGTTGGAAAAGACACCCCCAATGATAAAATTAAAGAAACTACCATTGGGAGTGTTTTGCACTGTCCACATAAATTGGGGCAGTACAAGAAGGGAAGGCGTATTAATTATTTATAAACGAAAAATGCGGCGGCGGTGTCAAAATCTGACGGTAGGTTTAAATTAAAGGGATTTTCAACACACGAAACTCGGCCTGCAATTATTAGGTTGCCGTTTTCAAGCATTACCGAATCACAAGGCTCATTATTTATATCGCATCTGAAAATCTTTCTGTCAATTTCTTTTCCGTTACTGTCTATACAAAGGTTATATACACAGAAAACACGGTCGCCTTTTTCGTCCTTGGAAATTTGCTCGCAGGGGTATTTGGACTGATATCCGTCAAAATAGTCTGCCATACCTACAACGTAGGTCTTACCGTTTTTTGTGTGTATTCCAAAAATATGGTCGACCGCCATGCCCTTGTTAGAAAGCGGAAGCTTATAAATTAAATTTCCGTTTTTATCTAATTTTACAAGCATACGGCGGTAAGGCATAGAGCGGTCAAAGCTCATTTCCCAAAAAGAATCTGTTCCGTACCAATTTGTACCTACAGCAAGATAAAAATTACCATCATTGTCTATAATGCTTTCTTCAATCCAATCGTTTCCGCTACCGCCTAATATTTTAACCCATTTAAGTTCTCTTTTAGCAGAAAAGCGCATTATTATAGCCTCGGTTGCTTTTGAATTATCATATTCTTCTGCAACTAACGGATATTTTTCTGCCAGTTCCTCGCTACAAGAAAATAACAGATAAAATCCTCCGTTACCGTCGGCAATTATATTTGCATCTTGTGGATCAATATTTTCCATAAGGTCAATAGTTTCAATAAATGTGCCGTCTTTATTGAAATATGAGATTCTGAGTCGTCTACTGAAATCTATGGAATCTAATGTAATATATAAAACGGCAATAACCTCGGGTGATATTTCTTCAATATCGTGTATTACCGAATAATCACAGTCTTTTTCACAAGGTGTAGACCACTCGATTTTAAAATCACTACTTATTTTGGTTAAATAATGGCCATTTTGTGATGTGGTAATATAACCTCCATCGGTACAGGCAGCAATTTTATCATAACTAATACTGTCGTAATATGTATATTCTTTTTTGAGTGTTACGTTTTTATCGTAAATTTGTATAATTGATTCAATTTTTGTTTCGGTATACCGATGCCCCGAAACAGCAAAACCCCCATTTGGAAGATTTACTATATCAGTAAATTTAACATCACTATCTTTAGTGGAAAATTTAACTACCGGTAACCTATTATTCGGAGCTGGTGGACAAATCGTTGGACCAGTTGATGAAGTGCCATCGGTGGTTTGACTGTTTTTATCATTGTTGTCATCGTCAAGTGGGTGCGAAACTTCGGGTAAATTGCTTTCGTTTTGGTTTGCAGCATCTGACGGTCGACTGTTTTTGTTATCGGTTTGCGGATTTTGGCAACCGCAAAGGTATGTAAAAAAGGTTAAAATTAAGATTATTGATATAAGTTTTTTCATTTTATCACCTAACAGTTCGTTTCAAAATTCAAGAAATGTTGTATATTCGAATTTCCGAGTTTGAGTCTTTGGTTGCGTATGCAGATAAAACGGCGAATACATTTTCATTATCGGTTGCAAACATTCGCCATTCCTTTAAGTTTATTTTTAAATCATAGGTTTCTTTGTTAATATCATCATAGATATAAAAATCGCCAACAGAATTTGTATAAACAGTTTTATTTCCAATCTTTTCGTTAAGTGGAAATTTAAAGCTTTTTTCAAAATATGGACTGTCGTTAAAATCATTATCTTGTTTAGATACGTTTTTCCAACCACCGTTTTCAAACACATCTAAAACATACGTTTCAGAAGTTCTGCCTTCGTTGTTGTATTTAACGTCAACCCACATACAATATACTTTTCCGTCAATGACTGATATCTTTGTGCGCGCTTGTATGTCAGGACATTTAGTAGATATGTATTTTAGTGTGTCAGGATTTTCTTTGTTATTATTAATGGTGCCTCTTGATGAATCGCACGAGCAACAAAAATCAAAAGGTTTAAAAACAAAACAATTGATAATATTTTATTTTTCATTTTTATCCCTCATCAACATTTATTACCGTCTGAATATATTCTTCGTTCCCATCTTGACAAAAGATTATTAATTCTGTTTCTGAAATCCAACTGTAGCGGCAAGATCTACCGTCATAAGTTGTATAGTTAAACTTATCGTCAATTTTGGATAAATCAATTCTCTTTTGGTTTTTAACATCTACCACAATATATTTTTGGTTTTGTTGAACATTCTCATAATAAGGTTGCCCATTTTCATCATATCCGGCAATAGGCATATCAAAATATGAGCCAATAAAATATTGCCCTGTTTTATTCGGTGAACCCCATAAACCGTTTGAAGGATATACACTAAACGAATAATCAATTATATCTTTTAAATTTTTAATTTTGAGTGTTCCGGTTTCGTGTTCAAATTTCATTTTTATATATGGGAATTGGTCAATGCCCGTATAATCATTTAACGGTGCTGCCAATTCTTCTGATTTTTTCTTCTTTATATCATAGAAAAAAGCTCCAACCTTTCCACCGCCGTCAATGTCAAGTTCAGTAAGTGCGTAATTAATATATAAACGCCCGTCCGCAAAAACAGAGGGGTAAATATGTTTGATTTTATAAAATTCTTTGTTATATGGTGTCATAGGAATTTCAGAAATTTCAAAATTTCCAAGGTCAATAATATAACTTTTTGGAATCATTTCATCCATTCTTGTTCCTAAAAGAGCTGCATATTTGCCGTCCTCGCTTAAACAAGAAACACTTGCAGACATATCAAAACCTTGTTTTTCACTGTCAAAAACAGGTGTTATTTTTTTGCTTTTTAAATTTATATATAACGGACATATTCCTTCGCTTTGAATTATTATACACTCATCATTTTGCGGTATAGATAATATCTCAATGGAATTAGTGGCCAGCACTTTTCTGTCAACATTCAAATACGCATAAACCGTCCCGTTACAAATAAAATATTGTAATTCTAAGGTCATATCATCATCGTAGGCTGTATATTTTTGGGGTAATGTTATTTCGGTTTCATATCTTTTGAGTTTATAAAATTCACCGTCTTTGTATGTAAAAGCCTGTGCATTTGGAATCACTTCATTGGTGACACTGATTTTATCTGTTTCAACAATAATATCACTTTTTACAGAAAAATGCCCTTTAATTGGCAGGCTTACCTTGTTGTCTATTTCGGCATTACCACAAGCCGAGAACGACATAAGTATACTAAGCACCAACGCAATTAATAAAAATTTTTTCATTTAATCTCATCCTTTCGTTTCTAAAAGTGGGCTTCATAATAGTAAATGTTTTCACATATTTTTTCTGCATAATATGTATTGTCGCCACCTTCATCTGTCCATACTTCTTTCCAAATATAACCATCATCGCAAGGGATCAAAGTATGCTCAGGTAAAGAGGGCGCACACCATACCGCCTTAATATCATCTTCTTTGCTATAAAAAAATCCTACATACATACTTCCCGATCCAAACCCCATACCGCCACAATAAAAATCAACACAATTTTTTTCGAAATTTATTTCTGTAATTAGTTTGTTGTTTTCAATAGATGTGTAATCTCCTGTTTCTATACATTTTAGTATGCTTTCTTCATTTTCCAAAACAAATGAGATAATGGACTCTTTTGTAGCACGGTCTTCTAGATTACAAGCAGCAAATGACACGATGATGGATAGAATTAATAAAAAGCCAATGATTCTCTTCACTTTATCTCTTCCTTTCGTTTTTGCACAGACGTTTTACGAAACTCGGCAGGGGTTGTGCCTGATATTTCTTTAAAAATACGATTAAAGTGTTGTACGGTTTTAAAACCGACCATATTAGAAATATCTTTAATAGGAACATCTGTAAAAGCGAGTTGCTTTTTTGCAATAGCAATTCGGTATTTCATCAAATATTCGATTGCCGTACAGCCAAGCTCGCGCTTTGTAAGTGCGGTAAGGGTGGTGTGGTTAAGCCCCGTGCTTTGTGATATATCGGCAAGGGTAATGCTTTGGTTGTAATTACCTTCAATATAAAGCAGGGCATCACGCAATTTGGGGTTATTAATTACCTGACTGTTATTTGTTTTTTGAAGCATAGCACCGTAACCGAAAAGGCTGTACATTCTTTCAAGCATAATTATAATTTCCATAAAATAGGAACGCCCACGGCAAGACCAATACCAATCACGCTGGTCGGTAAGCTCCTGCTGCATATAATCGGCCGATTGTGCAATTTTTTCAATGCTAGTATTAACTATAGGTATAAGGTAAGCCTTGTTAATAAAGGGCTTAAGCAAAAACATATCGTGTGTGGTGGCAATATCGCTGTAATTATTAGAACGTAGCATTTCAAAGGTCATATTAACGTTTAAAAAGGTAGGATGAAAATAAATACAGTTATATTTTGCCTTATGTGTGGATTCAAAACGTGGGTTTTCGGTTTCATCAAAGCATAAAAACGACGGTGCATCAGCGGTGATTTTTTGCCCGTTTATTTCAACTTCAAGCTTGCCCTTGGTTAGTATAATGAGCAAAAAGCAGTTGTTTTTAATATCAATGTTATTTAATGCGCCGTTTTTAATACATTCAACAGGGGCAATTTTACCCTTGTTATAATTTTTACCAATTGTAATGTGCATAGTTTCACACCGTCCTTTAAGCAAAGTATAACATAAGCCATCTTTATGGGCAAATAGTATTATTTATCTGATTTTAAATATTTTTTATCTGAAATTAGGGTTTAGAGGTGACTTTATTGATATAGTATAATTTTAACGGACAGTCCGGGAGGCCTGTCCCTACGATGTGCACTCAATTAAATTGGGGTTTATCGGTGCGCGAATGAATGATGAATAATGAAAAATGAAGAATTTCGGTGTCGCTTCGCGACGGATATAAATTTGGGGTTTAGGGGCTGAATGATTGCACAAACCAATGCCTCCATCTGAGAGGGAGGTGGATTTTTGCAAAGCAAAAAGACGGAGGGAGAGAATAAAAATACTGCAAATCAACTGTTTTTCTCTCCCTCAGTTTCGCTAACGCT
>JAZKZS010000069.1:0-6248 GCA_045612765.1 Acutalibacteraceae bacterium | reverse complement strand
TTTATGAGAGCGATGCCCGGTCCTTTGATCCAGCGGCCGCGACGGGCTGTGGTATCACCATAAGGAACGGCGAAATAGCTCTCAAATCCTCTGAAATGATCTATGCGGATCACATCGAACAGCTTTGTGGCGCCGCCGATCCGGCGGATCCGCCAGCCGTAGCCATCTGCGCGCATCTTGTCATAATCATAAAGCGGGTTGCCCCATAGCTGACCGTCTTCGGCAAAGGCATCGGGCGGAACGCCCGCAACCGATGTTGGCATAAAGCCTTCGTCTAGCTGAAATTGTTCGGTGTTTGCCCACACGTCGCAAGAATCAAGCGCAACATAAATGGGAATATCGCCAATAATTTTAATGCCGTTTTGGTTTGCATATTCCTTTAATTTAAACCATTGCTGACAAAACTTAAACTGTAAAAACTTATAAAAGGCAATGGTTTTTTCAAGGTCCTTTCCAATTTCACACATGGCGTCACTGTCGCGTCGGCGAAGACTTTGCGGCCAATTGTGCCAACCCGCCCCGCCGTTTACGGCTTTAATCGCCATAAAGTATGCATAATCGTCAAGCCAACAGGCATTATCATTTAAAAATTTGTCATATTCTTGGTCGGGGGTAAATCTTTCAAAGGCAATTTTTAAAAGCTCAAGGCGGCCTGCTTCAAGCTTTTGGTAGTCAACCCTGTGGGGATTGTCTCCAAAATTAAAGCCTTTAAATTCCTTTTCCTTTAAAAGCTTTTCTTCAATTAAAATTTCAATATCAATAAAGTAAGGGTTACCGGCAAAGGCTGAAAACGAGCTATAGGGTGAATCACCATGACCTGTTGGGGTAAGGGGCAAAATTTGCCAATAGCGTTGCTTTGCAGCCTTTAAAAAATCAACAAAATGGTAAGCTTCTTTACCAAAGGTGCCAATGCCCCCCTCTGACGCAAGGGAGAATATAGGCATTAAAATTCCGCAGCTTCTCAAAACTGGTGCCTCTCTTTTTTATAGGATAATACAATTATCCCCCAAAAGCTTGGGGGATATTCATTTTAAATAATAACTTTTCGCTTGCAAACGGCTTTACATTTACCACAACCGTCGCAAAGGGTGTAATCGATTTTTGCAAGGTTGTCCACAATTTTAATTGCGCCCTTTTCACAAGTGCGTTCACACATTGTGCAGGCAATACAACTGCTTTTGCAGGCTTTAACAACGGGTGCGCCCTTTTCTTTGTTGTTGCAAAGCACGGCGGATTTATAGTCTTTTGGTACAAGCTCAATAATACCTTTAGGACAAGTGTTTACACATTTACCGCAGCCAACGCATAAATCCTTACAAACGGTGGGGTGACCGTCGTTTACAATAATAGCGTTAAAGGGGCAAGCGGAAACACAATCCAAAAGGCCAATACAGCCGTATTTACAGTCAAGCGGTCCGCCCTGTAAAAGTGAAGCGGCGGTGCAGCTTTGAAGGCCCTCATAAGCAAAGGCACGGGTGGTTTTTTCGCAACTGTTGTTACAGGATATAAGCGCAACCTGGGGGGTGCTTGAAACCTCAACCTTTAAAACCTCGGCAATAGCTTTTGCGGCAGCTTCACCACCGGGTGCACAAAGGTTGGGCTCGGCTTCGCCATTGGCAAGTGCGGCGGCATAACCGTCACAGCCCGAAAAACCACAAGCGCCACAGTTAGCACCGGGAAGGGCTTCACGAATTTTGGCTTCGGTTTCATCAATAGGCACTGCCATATATTTTGAGGCAAGTGAAAGACCCAAGCCTGCAACAAGACCAATAATTGCAATAATTAAAACGGGAATAAATATTTCCATAATTTAACCCCCTATTCCTGCAAAACCAAGGAAGGAAAGCGCCACAATAGCGGCAGCAACCAAGGTAGAGGGCAAGCCCTTCATAAATTCGGGAATGTCGGCAGTTTCAAGGCGTTCACGCACACCCGAGAATAAAAGCATAGCAAGCATAAAGCCAAGACCTGCGCCTAAAGCATTGAAAAGCGACTGAACAAAATTAAGCTCGTCGGTGATGTTAAGCATAGTTATACCCAAAACCGCACAGTTTGTGGTGATAAGTGGAAGATAAATACCAAGCGATTTATAAATTGGTGGTAAAAACTTCTTGAGCACTATTTCCAAAAGCTGAACGATAGCGGCAATAACCAAAATGAAAACAATAGTTTCAAGGTAGGTGTATTTGGGGTATAAAAGGTATGTGTATAACGGGTGGGTAACAGCGGTGGCAATTACCATAACTAAAATTACGGCAACGCTCATAGAAAAGGCGGTGTTTGTCTTTTTAGAAACGCCTAAAAATGGGCAAATACCCAAAAACTTTGCAAGCACCATATTATTGGTTAAAATTGATGCTAATAAAATGGAAGCAATGGTAGTATTATTCATTTACACATTCCTCCTTTTTGCAAAAGCTTCGTGAAGGGCAGCCCTTACAGCCTAAATGCTCCACAGGCTTTTTGCCTGCTTTTTTAGCAAGTGCGTTTGAAACGGCAACCAAAATACCGAATACAAAGAAGCCACCCGGTGGAAGCAAGAAAATAACCATTGGGTCAATAAATTCGGTAGTAAGGGGGAAGTTGAAAAGCATACCTGCGCCAAAAAGCTCACGTATACCGCCCATAAGGGTTAAAACTGCGGTAAAGCCAACACCCATTCCCAAGCCGTCAAGAACTGAAAGCATGGTTGCGTTTTTAGAAGCAAACATTTCGGCACGGCCTAAAATAATGCAGTTTACAACTATAAGTGGTAAATAAATACCAAGTGATTTGTCAATTTCGGGTAAAAATGCTTTAACAAGCATTTGCACAACCGAAACAAAGCCCGCAATAATGGTGATATATGCAGGGATGCGTACCTTATCGGGAATAACCTTGCGAAGCAATGAAATAACAAGGTTTGAACAAATAAGCACAACGGTAGCGGCAACACCCATACCAATGCCGTTAATGGCGGCGGTGGTAACCGCAAGGGTAGGGCAGGTGCCAAGCACTAAACGTAAAACGGGGTTTTCTTTAATAAGGCCGTTTGTAAAGGTGCTTAAATATTTATTGCTTTTCATCGGCTATAACCTCCGTTTCGTTATTTTCGATTTCAGGTAGGGTTGTGGGTATGGCTGAAAGCTTTTCATACTTTGCCAAAGCGTCGTTTACACAGCTTAAAACCGCTTTTGAAGTAATTGTTGCGCTTGTAACCGTGTCAATATCGGTTATTTTAATTTTGCCCGACATACCCTTAAACTGCGAATAAAATTCAGGCTTGGCGGCATTTTGACCAAGACCGGGGGTTTCGTTTGCAACATCCAAAACCTTAAGGTTTAAAACCTTGCCGTCGGGCGAAATGGCTGTCATAACAGTAACTGAATCTTTACCGCCGTAACCCTTGGACGATGATTTGAAAATAAATGCTACGTCGGTTGAGTCCTTTTGGGCAACGGTAAAGGTAATATCGTCAGCGGTTTTTTCGGTAAATTTGTCAGCCTTTACAAGCTCTTCCATTGCCGCCTTTGAATTTTTAGCCTCAAGCTTTGTAATTTGCTTTTCGGTAACCTTATTTGTAACCGCAAGGGCCAAAGGAATAAAAATACAAATTAAAAGCAAAACAACGGTGGGCTTTACGATAGAATCCTTTTCGTTTTTTAGGAAGGCGATAATAATCTTCCAAACCTTTTTAAAAAAGGCGGATATGTTATACCAAAGCTTTTTAAAAAATTCTTTCATAAATTATTTGCCCTCCTTTGCTTTAACATATCCAAAGGGCTTGCGCTGGGTAAGGCGGTTAATGTAAGGCACTAAAATATTCATAAGCAAAATTGAATATGAAACGCCTTCGGGTAACGCGCCAAAGTATCTTATAATAAAGGTAATAAGACCGCAACCCACACCAAAAATTGCTTTGCCCCAATTAGTTGTGGGGGAGGTGGTATAGTCGGTTGCCATAAATATTGCACCAAGCATTAAACCGCCGCTGCAAACGGCAAGACCAACGTTTTGACCTGCAATAAATGAAGCCAAAGCAACTGTACCAACAAAGCAAACGGGAATAACGGGGTTTATAATTCGTCTTAAAATAAGGTATAAGCCACCGATTATAATTAAAAAGGTAGAGGTTTCACCAATACAGCCTCCATGCACACCAAAGAAAGCGTCCTTTAAGGTGACGGGGCTTAAGGTGTTGCTGTAAAGAGCGGCAAGCGGTGTTGGGCTTGAAACGGCGTCAACGCTTAACGGCTCGATATAATTTGTCATAGCGGCAGGGAAGGAAACCATAAGTGCAATACGCGCGGTAATTGCGGGATTTGCAAAGTTGTGACCAATACCGCCAAAAAATTGCTTAACAATTATAATGGCAATAAAGCAACCAACAACCGCCATCCATAATGGAATAGAGCTTGGTAAATTCATGCCTAAAAGCAAGCCTGTAACCAAAGCTGAAAGGTCGAATGCCGATTGCGGCTTTTTTAAAATAAGGTTCCATAAATATTCAAACGCAAAGGATGAAGCCATACAAATTGCCAACACCAATGCGGCGCGCCAACTGAAAATCACACAACCAAACACAGCGGCGGGAACTAACGCAATTAAAACATCAAGCATAATGCCCTGTGTGGTGTCGGGGTGGCGCAAGTGGGGTGAGGAGGAAACGTTTAAAATTTTATTCATTTTATTTTGCCCTCCTTAAAATAGTTTTTGCAAGTCGCATTGTTTGGGTAAGGGGTCGCTTAGCGGGACAAACGTATGAACAGCAACCACATTCCATACAATAATTAACGTTAAGTGAATTTAATTCGTCGTAAAGCTTAAAATTAATTACCGAATCCACCTTTGCGGGATAAAGGCTCATCGGACAGGTGTTTGCACAGCGTCCGCAACGGATACAAGCTGTTGAAACGTCGGGCAAAGCATCCTTCATAACTGTAATAGCATTGTTGCGTTTTTCAATGGGTGCATCAGCCGAAACAATATCAACACCCATCATAGGACCGCCCATAATAATTTCGGCGTAATCCTCGTCAACACCTACAAATTCCAAAACCTTGTTTATTGGTGTGCCAATGGGAACAATAATGTTTTTAGGCTCTTTAACGGCGGTGCCGTCAACCGTAATGCGCTTTTGCACCAAGGGAATACCTGTTTTTATAAAACGGTAAAGGGTGGCAATACTTGTAATGTTCATAACAAGACAGCCAACGTCACTCGGCAGCTTGCCTGCAGGTACCTTTCTGCCTGTTGCTGAATAGATAAGCACCTTTTCGGCACCCTGCGGATATTTTGAAACAAGGCGCATAAGCTTTACGCTGTCGTCGGTGTCGCGTGTGTCGGTAGCAATTTCATAAAGCTTTTTAATTGCTGCTTCTTTGTTAGATTCCACACAAATAATTGCATTGGGAATGTTTAAAATATCTTTAATAAGATAAATGCCGTTTATAACGTCGTCATAGTTTTCCATACACTCGCGGTAGTCGCTGGTAATATACGGCTCACATTCGGCGGCGTTAACAACCAAGGTGTCAATAACGGTGCCTTCTTTTATTGAAAGCTTAACCTTGGTAGGAAAGCCTGCACCACCAAGACCAACAAGACCGCATTGCCCTGCGGCTTCGGCTAAATCGGCAGGGGTGTTAACCTCAAAGGGTTTTAAATTTTCGTCAGGTGTCATATTACCGTCCGAGGTAATAACAATATTATCGGCGTTAATTTTCTTAACCGTACCCGAAACGCTTGAGTGTACGGGTGCGCTTACAAAACCGCCTGCCTCAGCAATAAGGGTGCCGACGAAAACCTCGTCGCCCTCCTTTACAATGGGCTTTGCGGGCGCGCCTATATGTTGCGAAAAAGGAAGTATAACTTCTTCTACAGGGGGCATTACAACCGTTTCAAATTCGGCCGTGTGCTTGAAATGGGGTAAAAAAGTGCCCATTAAAGCCTTGCCCTTCGCCCTTAGAATTTTTTCTTTTTTTTGCATTTGGGTTCCCCCTAAATAAAGTAAAAATATAGATATACAAAATTATTTTACTATATTTTATATAATTTTTCAAGTGTGTAGGGCATAATAAAAAGTGTTATTTTTTTAACAAAATATTGGCATAAAATTGGGGTTTATCTAATTCGTAATGCGTAATTATAGTACAAATAAATGGCTCCCTTGTGTAAAGGGAGCTGTCACGAAGTGACTGAGGGATTGTATTTGTGACTTATTGCAATCCCTCCACCAACTGTGTTGGTCCCCCTCCCTTTACACAAGG
>JAZKZS010000068.1:0-14256 GCA_045612765.1 Acutalibacteraceae bacterium | reverse complement strand
GTGATTATGATAATTTTTTAACTAATTTGAGCCAAAATACTGTTAAAATAATCATAAGCGGCAATTTGTTCGGTTTCCATCATTGAAAGCTTTTGCTGATAGCTTACCTCACAGCAGCAAATTGCCAAAATTTCAGCCTTTAAAACCTCACACCTTGAAAGCACAAGGTTTACAAGCTCTTTGCTTTCATCCCCTGCCCTTTCGGTAATTAGGTTACATGTTTTTGTGGCTTCAATAACAGCTTTACCTATTATTTTAGCGCCAATTTCCATTTCTTCAGTCATTACTTTATTTTCTTCCATAAAGACACCTCTTTAAATAAACGCCACCACAAAAGTGATGGCGTAATTTAATTAAAAGAATTTCATTGGGTCAACCCAAGCGTTATTTTTCATAACACCGAAATGTAAGTGTGGACCGGTAGAACGACCGGTAGAGCCGATATAACCAATAATTTGACCCTTCCTAACGGTTGCGCCGTTTTTAACCGAAACGCTACCCATGTGTGCATAATATGCTTTATAGTTAGCACCGTTATAGCTACCGTGGTCAATTGCTACATAGTTTCCGTAGCCGTTACCACAGCAGGTTTTAAGTGGGCTCTTACCGTAGTTGTGCTTACAGCTTGCATAATACTGATAAACCTTACCGTCAGCCATTGCGTAAATAGGTGCGCCATAGCTACCGTTAGAAATATCAACGCCGTTATGCATTTTACCCCAACGCTTACCGTAATAAGACGAAATGCGCTTGAATGATGTAGGCCATTTAAACTTACCGTCGTTTACAAGGTTGCCACCTGCCGAACCGTATAAGATTTCATTAAGGGCGTTTTCCATTTGTTGAATTTCTTTATCGACTGAATTCTTGTCAGACTGAACTTCGTTTTTGTCTTTATTAATTGAATTAATTATCTTTTGAATTTCGTTAGCATCGGCTTGAAGCTCGGCTTGCCTTTTACTAATAGTTGCCTTCACTTCTGATTGCTCTTCCAAAAGCTTGTTGTTTTCTTCAATTTTTTTGTTAAGCTTGTCAATTTCCTTAATGATGTCTTCCATCATTTTTTTGTCCTTAGCTGAAACCGAAGCGGTAAGCTGTGACAACTGCAAAAATTCAGAAAAGCTTTTAGCTCCTAAAAGAATTTGAATATTACTGCCGGTATTGCTCATTTGAATAGCACGTAAACGGCGTTTGAAAAGCTCTTTATCCTTTTCGATTTGCTTATTGTTTGCTTCAATAGCAGCTTTATTTGCATCAATTTGCTTATTAATCTCATCAATTTGTCTGTTGCAAGCATCAATTTCCTTTTGAACAACAGCCATCTTACTTTCAATTGCGCTTTTAAGCTTTTGCTGAGCTTTAATATCATTCTTCAGTTTGTTGATTTCAGCCTGAAGCGCTGCCGATTCCTTTTCAAGCTTATCAATTTCGGCCTGAATTTCTGAAGCAGTCGCCGCTGTAACCTGCGGAACAGACGCCACGTAGGTGCAGCTAATGCAAGCCACTATCAACATAACTGATAAAATTTTAAAAAGTTTTTGTTTCATTAATTTACTATAATCTCCTATAAAATTAGATTGCCGCAAATTCGCTACCTTCGTGTTTGAGGTATTTACCAATCATAATAGCTGAACCGATAACACCCGCAAATATACCGATACCTGCAAACAAGCCAAACAGCAATAATGCCATATCGCCGTATTTAACAATATCGCTGGTGCCAAGTGTACCAATAATGGTTTCGGTTGCTACACGATAGCAAAAATAAAGTAACCCTTCAGATATAATAGCCGAAATAAGACCGATTATCATACCTTCAACTATAAATGGAATTCTTACAAAGGCGTCGGTTGCGCCAACTGCCTTCATAATGCTAATTTCAAGCTTGCGGTTATACATTGTAACACGAATTGTGTTAGATACGATTACAAGTGAAATTATCATTAAAATTGCAATAATCCAAAAGCCTGCAACGCCAACACCCTTTTTGATGGCATTAATGGTGTTTGCAAGGTCGCTTTGTGAAACAACGCGTTCAACACCGCTTAGCTTTTCAATCTTTTTAATTGTTTCGTCAAACTTGCCCATATCCTTCATAGTAACCTTTGCCGCACAAGACATGGGGTTTTCATCATCAAGGAACGAGAAATATTCTTCTTGTCCTTCAAGCATTGATTCCTTAACGCTTTCAAGACCCTCTTCACTTGAAACGAAAACTACCTTCTCTACGTTGTCAAGCTTTTCGATTTGTTTACAAAGGGCTTTTGCCTCGTCCTCGCTGTGAATAACGTAATCAGAATCCTTAATGCCGTTTTCGTCAACCTTTTCGGTTTCGGCGGGAGGGGTTGTTTGACTATCGCTTATGGTGTCACTTGTTGTATCTTCGGTAGTGGGGGCTTCTTTACCATAAAGAGCCCAGTTGTAGTCCTTCATATAGGCCATAACAACGTTTTGCTCTTCTAAATTGCCGATAGCAACGTTAACGTTTTCGGCAATTAAAACCGCAAGACCGATAATAACCATACAAGCAACCAAAACGCCGATAGAAGCCAACGACATAAGTCTGTTTGCCCAAATATTTTTTACGCCTTCTTTGGTGAGGTATCTAATACTGCCAAGTTTCATTAGATGTCACCTCCAACGTTATCAGCAATGATTTTACCACCGTCAAGCATAATTACGCGGTGTTGGAAATCACGCACAAGGTTATGGTCGTGGGTTACCATTAAAATGGTTGTGCCCTTTTTATTAATTTCGGTTAAAAGCGAAACGATTTCGTACGACATATTGGGGTCAACGTTACCGGTAGGCTCGTCCGCAATAATCAAGTCAGGCGAATTTACAAGCGCACGGGCAAGACCAACACGCTGTTGTTCGCCACCCGAAAGCTGATTAGGAAGCGCCCTTGCCTTATGACCAAGGCCAACCTTTGCAAGTGCCTTTGAAACCTCCTTACGAATATCCCTGCCGTCAGCCCCAACAACGTGCATAGCAAAAGCAACGTTGTCAAAAACGGTCATATTAGGAATAAGGCGGAAGTCCTGAAAAACGATACCCATAGTTCTGCGAAGCATGGGTACATCCTTGCGCTTCATTGTTGTAAGATCAAAACCGTTAACCACAATTTTACCTGTGTTGGCTTTTTCCTCACGCATTATAAGCTTCATAAAGGTACTTTTACCTGCACCTGACGAGCCAACCACGAAAACAAATTCGCCATTGTTAATTTTAATATTAACGTCATCAAGCGCATGGGTACCGGTTTGATAGGTTTTTGAAACACCGCGGAATTCAATTATTGGCTTTACCGCAGCAAACTGTTGAAGATTTTCCATTCAAAATTTCCTTTTTAATTAGTATTTAATGGGGTTGCTTCTTAAATATTTGTTTACCATTAAAGCAATTTTGAAAACAATTGCATGGTCAAATTCTCTTAAATCAAGACCTGTAATCTTCTTAATCTTTTCAAGGCGGTAAACCAAGGTGTTACGGTGAACGAAAAGCTTTCTTGAAGTTTCAGATACATTAAGATTATTTTCAAAGAAGCGTTGGATAGTGAAAAGTGTTTCTTGGTCTAAACTTTCGATAGAGCCACGTTTAAATACTTCCTTTAAGAAGGTTTCGCAAAGGGTGGTGGGAAGCTGATAAATAAGACGGGCAATACCAAGATTGTCATATGAAACAATTGTCTTTTCGGTGTCAAATACCTTGCCAACCTCAAGCGGTGCCTGAGCCTCCTTAAATGAGCGTGCAAGGTCCTTAAGGTTATTAACAGTTGTACCGATACCGATAACAACGTATGCGTAGAATTCACTTGAAATAGTATCAGCAATAGTAGCCGCCATTTTTTCAATCGTCTTGGGGTCAATACCCTGTGCAGTTTCCTTAACAAGTGCAATATCGGTTTCGTTAATGCTTATAACAAAATCCTTCGACTTGTCGGGGAAAAGATTTTGAACAACGTCATAAATTGAAACGTCGTTAGCTTCAAGCGAACGAATGATAATAACAGTACGTGAAACGTCGCTGTTAAAATAAAGTTCACGAGCCTTTATATAAATATCACCGGGAAGAATGTTATCCAAAATGATGTTTTTAATAAAGTTGCCACGGTCATATTTTTCGTCATAATAAAATTTAACATTTGCAAAAGCAACCGCTAAAATTGAAGCATACTTACCGGCTAAAACGTCGTCGCCTTCAACAAAAACGGTATAGCTTGTGCCCTGATTCACACCAAGAGTTTTGTATGTAAAGCCGTCTTCAACGCAAAGCTCATTAGTTAAATTAAAAGCGGGAATAGTTTCACCAATTTTACTAAGGTCGCTCGAAGCTGTAACGGTAAAATTTTCATCAATAACACCAAAGGGACGGTCGATACAGTCCTTCATTTGATGAATTACACCCTGAAAAAGACGATTTGCCATTTAAGAACACATCCTAACGCATAGTTATATTAATTATATATTATATAATACACAAAAACCGCCAATTTTTCAAGTAAAATATTCGAAAAAGTTACAAAAAAATTACAAAATGCAATTAATGGTTATATGCCGTACCAAAATATGTTAATATTTAGGAAAATAATCGTTTATAAGCGCACTGAGGTGATGTTATGTATAAATATGATTTGCACGTTCATTCATTAGGCGGTAGTGGTTGTGGTCACGATACTGTGGAAGACATGATGAAACGGTTTAAAGAAATTGGCTTTGCGGGTTTTGCACTCACAAATCACTTTTTGCACGGCTATACGGGTGTCGATAGAAGTCTACCGTGGCGTGATTTTGTTAATAAATACGCCAGCTATTATTATGATAACCTTGAAATAGCAAAAAGGCTCGATTTTGACCTTATTTTTGGTATTGAAGAAGCGTATCATAGAGGTAAAGAAATACTAATTTACGGCATTACACCCGATATGCTTTTAGCTAATCCGCAGCTTGAAGCTATGGATATAAAGGTTTGGTCAAAGGTTGTGCACGAAAACGGTGGGTTTATCGCCTATGCCCACCCATTTAGAAACCGCGCTTACATTCCCGCCCCATACACCATGCCTGATATTTCACTGGTTGACGGGTTAGAGGTTTATAATATGGGTAACGAGCTTGAAGATAACGAATTGGCAGTAAAGACCTTTAATAATAGCGGCAAAATTCTTATTGCCGGCGGCGATTGGCACAGCACCGATTTAAACTCCAGTTATGGAATTCAAACTAATGAACGCATCAAAACCACTGAGCAACTAGCAAGGGTTTTATTAAGCAATGATTTTGAGCTTTATTTAGGGGAATAAAAAACGAGCGCTTTATTTGATGCGCTCGTTTTCATCTCGTACTATTTTTTATAAAAAATAAAAAAGATAGCACTTCAAACGAAGTGCTATCTTTTTGGTGACCCGTACGAGGTACACTCCGCTAATACCTTTTTGACCGCCCCGGGCGGTGCCCAAAAAAGTTTATCTGCTCGTGATTCCACGCCGTAAAAATCTATCGCGATTTTTACGGCGCTTCGCCGAACTCTACTCGTTCTCATCTCGTACTATTTTTTATAAAAAATAAAAAAGATAGCACTTCAAACGAAGTGCTATCTTTTTGGTGACCCGTACGAGATTCGAACTCGTGTTACCGCCGTGAAAGGGCGGTGTCTTAGGCCTCTTGACCAACGGGCCATTTAAAAAAATGGTGGCTGTAATTGGATTCGAACCAATGACACTGCGGGTATGAACCGCATGCTCTAGCCAACTGAGCTATACAGCCATAACTTAAAGCGACTAGTGTATTATAGCAAATGAAGTACGATTTGTCAATACCTAATTTTTATTTTTTTGACTTTTTTTCAAAAATTATTGACACTCAAAAAAACTGTGTTATAATATAATAAAGTGTATCAAATGAAACACTTTAGGAGGTGTTTTTACTGAAGTTTGACGATTTTTTCTTATTAAAATCCGTAGAAAACAATGAAAAAGCAGAAATTATTTCAAATTTTTCTTTGCCGGTTTTCTTTAAAAAAGGTGAAACGGTATATGATAACAACCGTTTTAAATCCGCCATTGGTTATATTATTAAAGGTACCGCAACCGCGGTAAGCGACAATAAAAACCATGCACATTTAAAAAACTTCACTAGGGGTATGTCCTTTGGTGCGGCGGCGCTTTTTGGCGGCAACGACTGTTATATTAGCAAAATTACAGCCAAAACCGATTTAGAGGTTTTGTTTGTAACCGAAGAAGAGTTAAAAATTCTATTTCAAAAATACCCCCAAACCGCTATAAATTACATTACGTTTTTATCAGAAAAGGTACGTTTTTTAAACCAAAAGCTTAACGTTGTGTCAACCAGCGGTACCGAAAATACGGTTTTTAAATACCTTACTTCCCTAGCCGACAAAAACGGCGAAATTAGAAACTTTAAAAATATATCGTTAGTTTCAAAAACTCTTGGTATAAGCCGTGCTTCACTTTACCGTGCCTTAAATGAGCTTTTGGAAAACGGCTTTATTATAAAAGAAAATAATTATATAAAGGTGATTCATTATGAAAAAACTAATTAGCATTTTATTAACCCTTTTGCTTGTGTTTGCTTTTGCAGGTTGTGGTAAAGCAGATACTGATTCCACCCCCGGAAGCTCTACACCTGACCTTACCGACGTTACCTGCAATATTTACGGTATTGCAGGCCCTACCGGTGTTGGTCTTGCAAACCTTATGGAAAAGGCAGCAAATAACAAAGGCAGTTTAAAATATAACATTGCTTTAGCCGCAAACAACGACGAAATTGTTGCTAAAATTGTTAATAAGGAAGCTGATATTGCCGCAGTTGCAACAAACCTTGCTTCAACCATTTACAGCAAAACCGAAGGTGGCGTTCAGGTTCTTGCAGTAAACACATTAGGCGTTTTAAACGTTGTTGTAAAAGGTTACGAAATTAGTTCTATTGCCGACTTTAAGGGTAAAACCATTTATTCGACAGGTCAAGGCGCAAACCCTGAATATATTATTAATGATATTCTTAAAAACAACGGTCTTGAGGTTGGCAAAGACGTAAAGGTTGAATTTGTTGCCCAGCCTACCGACCTTGTTACAAAAATTGTTACAAACGACAAAGCAATAGTAGTAGCACCCCAACCCGTTGCAACCACTATTACAATTAAGGATACCGCCGCTAAAATCGTTTTAAACATTAACGACGAATGGGATAAATTCCACGACGAACAGCTTACTATGGGTTGCATAATTGTAAGAAAAGAATATGCTGAAAAGAATCCTAAAGCAATTACTGCATTCCTTAAAGAATACAAAGCATCGGTTGAAAAGGCAAACAGTGATATTGAAGGTACTGCCGCACTTTGCGAAAAATACACCATTATTGCATCAGCCGGAATTGCTAAAAAGGCAATTCCCCTTTGCAACCTTGTTTACCAAGACGGCACCGCTATGAAAACCAACCTTTCGGCTTACCTTGAATTTTTATATAACCTTAACCCAAAGAGCGTTGGCGGAAAACTTCCCACTAATGATTTCTATTACGGAGTAAAATAACTTGATTAAAAAAGCATTAAAAGGCACCGCCATATTAGCACTTTGGTTGCTGATATGGCAGGCGGCCGCCATGATAATTAACAACCAATTACTTATACCAACCCCGCTTGAAACCCTGAAGGCATTGTTTGTTTTAGGTCAAACGGGGCAATTTTATCTTGCAGTTTTAAGGTCGCTTTTACGCATAATAATTGGCTTTGCACTAGGTGTTAGCGTTGGCTTTTTGGGCGGTATATTATCAAATAAAATACCACTGTTTAACGACCTGACCGCCCCCGCTATACAGGTTATAAAGGCAGTGCCTGTGGCATCCTTTATAATTCTTGCTTTCTTTTGGTTTAAAAGTGACTATTTGCCAATTTTTATTGCATTTTTAATGGTGCTTCCTATGGTTTGGTCGGTAACACTTACCGCACTTTCGGGTATTGACCATAAATTTATTGAGCTTGGCAAGGTTTATAAACTATCGCCTGCTAAAATTTTCTTTAAAATTAAGCTGCCGTTTATTATGCCTACACTGCTTTCAACCTGTCTTACAGCACTTGGTTTTGCGTGGAAGTCGGGCATTGCGGCCGAAATTATTTGCCGCCCACAAATTGCGCTTGGCACCCTTTTAGAACAAAACAAAACCTATCTTGAAATGCCAAATGTTTTCGCCTTAACCGTTATTGTGGCACTGCTTTCCATTGTTTTAGAAATTGTTTTAAAACGTATTGTAAGGAGGGTTTTAAATGCTGAAAATTAACGATTTAACCTTTTCTTACGGTGATAAAAAGATATTCAGCGACTTTTCACTTGAAATAAAAAATGGTGAAAAAATATGGCTGTCAGGCCCTTCGGGTTGCGGCAAAACCACCCTTATAAAGCTAATTTTAGGGCTTTTAAAGGCACAAAGCGGCAAAATAAACAAAGGCAATATAACCCCGTCGGTTGTATTTCAGGAAAACCGCCTTTTTCCCTTTTACACCGTTATGCAAAATATCGAGCTTGTAGGCGGTGACAAGCAAAAAGCCAAAGAAATATTAGCTTTTCTTGGTATAACTGACACCGAAAACGCATACCCGTCTTCCCTTTCGGGCGGTATGAAGCGCCGTGTTGCTATTGCAAGGGCTTTATCGGTACCATTTGATTTGCTTATTTTGGACGAAGCCTTTAACGGAATTGACGAAAATAACACACAATCAGCTTGTGACTGCATTAAAAAATTTACCGAAGGCAAAACGGTTATTCTTATAACCCACAACCCTGATGAAGCCAAGCTTTTAGGCGCCAAAAAAGTTGAAATTAATAATTGACAGAGTGCTATACTTATTATATAATTTAGCATTGGAAGTGATATTATGATAAATATAGCAATATTAGGCTATGGCAATTTGGGTCGTGGTGTTGAATGTGCAATTAAAAACACAAACGATATGCAGCTTTCTTACGTGTTTACCCGCCGTGCACCCGAAACGGTTAAAATTTTAACCGAAGCTGCCACAGTTTGCCACATTGATGAACTTAAACTTAAACAAAACGAAATTGACGTTTTAATTATCTGCGGCGGCAGCGCTACCGATTTGCCGGTGCAAACCCCCGAATATGTTAAATATTTTAACGTTATTGACAGCTTTGATACCCACGCAAAAATTCCCGAGCATTTTGAAAATGTTGATAAAAACGCTACTGCAAGCGGTAAAATTGGCATTATATCGGTTGGGTGGGACCCCGGTATGTTCTCCCTTAACCGCCTTTATGCAAATGCTGTTTTGCCAAACGGACAGGATTATACCTTCTGGGGCAAGGGCGTAAGCCAAGGTCATTCTGATGCAATTAGACGTATTGACGGTGTTATTGACGCCCGCCAGTATACTGTTCCTGTTGAAAGTGCGGTAAATGCAGTAAGAAACGGTGAAAATCCCACACTTACCACCCGCCAAAAGCATACCCGCGTTTGCTTTGTTGTGGCGGATGACAACGCCGACAAGGCATTAATTGAAAAGCAAATTAAAGAAATGCCAAATTACTTTGCCGATTATGACACCACCGTGCATTTTATCACAATGGACGAAATGAAGCGTGAGCATTCCGCTCTTCCACACGGCGGCACGGTTATAAGAAGCGGTAAAACAGGTTGGCAGAATGAAAACACACATATTATTGAATACAGCTTAAAGCTTGATTCTAACCCTGAATTCACCTCAAGCGTTTTAGTGGCTTATGCCCGTGCGGCATACCGCCTTAACAAGCAAGGGGAAAGCGGTTGCAAAACTGTATTTGATATTCCACCCGTGCTTTTATCGGAAAAATCGGCAGAAGAGCTTCGCAAGAATTTACTTTAATAAAATTTCCCCTTACCTTACGGTAGGGGGCTTTTTAAGGGGATATTTATGAAAAACATTTTTTACCCAAAGCTTATTGAAAGCATGAAGGGTTACACAAAACAAAAGCTTTTAAATGATATTATTGCAGGTATTATTGTTGCAATAATTGCACTACCGCTTTCTATCGCACTTGCACTCGCATCAGGTGTTAAACCCGAACAAGGCCTTTACACCGCAATTGTTGCAGGCTTTGTTATTGCACTTTTAGGTGGCAGCCGTGTGCAAATTTCGGGCCCTACCGCCGCATTTGCCACAATCGTTGCGGGCATTGTTGCAACAAAGGGTCTTGAAGGCTTGGCAGTTGCTACCGTTACCGCAGGTGTAATTTTAATTTTAATGGGTCTTTTGCGACTTGGCAAGCTTATTAAATTTATACCCCACACAATAACAGTTGGTTTTACGGGCGGTATTGCGCTGACACTTTTAATCGGTCAGGTTAAGGACTTTGCAGGTCTTACCTTTACCCATTCCCCCATTGAAACCCTTGAAAAATTAATCGAAGTTGTAAAAACAATCGGCACAATAAACTGGCAAGCAGTTTTAATTGGTGCTATTTCACTTACAATTTTAATTGTTTGGCCCAAAATTAAATACATAAACAAAATTCCACCTTCACTTATTGCGGTGGTTGTAGCCGCAGCTTTGGTTGCGCTTTTAAATATGAAGGTCAACACCATCGGTTCACTTTATACCGTGTCTTCAAGCCTTCCAAAGTTTAATATTCCAAACTTCAATTTATTTGTTGAAATGCTCCCAAATGCTGTTACCATTGCGGCTTTGGCAGCTATTGAATCGCTTTTATCCTGCGTTGTATCAGACGGTATGATTAACGACAAGCACAACTCAAATACCGAGCTTATCGCACAGGGTGCAGGTAATATTTGCTCGGCGCTGTTTGGCGGTATTCCCGCAACGGGCGCTATCGCACGTACTGCCGCTAACGTTAAAAACGGCGGTCAATCCCCCATTTCAGGCATTGTTCACGCAATTGTTTTGCTGCTAATTTTAGTAGTGCTTATGCCCTATGCTTCACTTATCCCAATGCCCGCTATCGCCGCAATTTTGTTTGTGGTAGCTTATAATATGAGCGAATGGCGTGAGTTTTTACACATTACCAAAACCTCACATTTCACCGATATTTTAGTGCTTGTAACCACCTGCGCTTTAACAGTAATCTTCGACCTTGTGGTTGCAATTGCGGTAGGTATGGTAATGCATTATTTGTTTGTTTTAATAAAGAAATTGATAGCAAAAAAATCCTAACCGCGTGGTTAGGATTTTTTATTTTTAGTTAATAGCTTAAAGGAAAAATATCCTCTTCAAAATACGTTAAAAATAACGTCTTTTTATACTTTGATACACGATACTTACCATGCTTTATGTTATCTAAATAATCCGCCTCGGTCTTTGAACAAACGGTAATATCATATATACTATTACCTGCTTTTTCAAAATCAACCAACAAATTAAAGAACACATACTCACCAATTCTATTTAATTGGGACGGAGACAAGGGGACGGTTCTCTTGTCTCCTTTTAATTTAAATATTATTCTCCACTATTTTTCGCGATAAACCCGTCAAACGACTAATTTGTCTTATAGATAACCCTTGCCGATAAAGTTTTTCAATATAATAATTTCTTTTAACTTTATCGAACTTTTGAAAATCAGAAACCGACTTACATTTGCAAAACTTCCAAATAATTTTCATAGCTTCATCATCAGTCAATCTGTAACCACCATCAGTAATATCTAAACAAATATCATCATTAAACCGATTGTTAAATTCAATAAACTGTTCTTTATCAATTATTCCAAAGCAAAATTCAGCATCTATAAGATTTGCTTTGTTTACATACTCATTATAACTGCTAAATTTATATCCGTCAATATTTTGACATATCCCTGCTTTTATTGGATTTTGATGTATGTAACGAATTACCGTAAGAAAGTATATATCATCTTCGACAGGTTCACTTTTAAATCTATCTTGAAATAAATGTCCACTACGGTGATATTTCCAATTATACCAATATACATAACTCCCGGCAATTCTTTTTAACACAAGTGTTAAATTCTCCTCGCCTTCTTTAAGCAAAATATGAACATGATTTCCCATTAAACAATATGCGTAAATTTCATATCCACATTGTTGTTTATATTTAAAGAGAGTTTCCAAAAAACGCAAATTGTCTTCTTCATCCTCAAAAATCTGTTGCTGATTAATTCCGCGAAGCATTATATGATATATTCCGCTTTCGCTTTTTCTACGAGCTTGTCTTGGCATATTTTTCACCCTAATTCACTATAACACACCGATTGAATGATGTCAATAAAAAAGGAGACAAGAGAACCGTCCCCTTGTCTCCTCGTGTGTTTGTGATAAATTGTCGACAATTGTCGAAGGGATATATCTTGCGTAAAGGTTGAAAGTATGTTATACTTATGATAGCATCTATAGGAAGGTTTAGTTATCCGCTATAATTATTGATTGTATACTCAATGGATTTGAACAATTTAAAAAATGCATCAATAAACTCAATAGTAAAACCATCTGCATATTGAGGCGAATATTTTTTGATATGAAGAAAAGCGCACCCCGTTTAATAAATTACGGTGGCTTAGTTTCATTACTTTATGTCCAACTTTTATCCAATAACGACCAATTTTATCGAATAACGCTAACTTACCTCCTTTGTTAATGAAATTGGTATTACCGATGACCAATCGTGCATAATGATTAATATTACTGTGACATTCAGAAGCATACCAAGTATTTGTGTTACAATCACAAGACATAGAGAGATAAAAAATTTAGATTAAATGTATAAAGGAGATAATAAAATGAAAAAAATACTTTCAATATTATTAATTACTATGATGGTGTTTATGTTATCGGCCTGTAAAACATCTGATTTGGACACGACTGATTCCACATCTATCGAATCACCGATTCAAAAAACGCAATATCTAAACCATGACGAAACACAGGTGTATGAATGGAAATGTGATATTGCTCCTACAAAAATAAAAGTTTATACGGGCAGTCCGTTAGAAGGATTCTTTATCACTACCGATGATGAGTTGTATGAATACAATTCAGAAACAATTTTTTCCGAAACACAAAAAAGTTACAGAAAAATTGATACCGATTTTAAATTTATTTACATACACTATAATTTTCAGTCAGATAAGTTTTCCTTATTGACAGATACTTTTAAAACTTATTCTTATAATAAAGAGGAAAAATCATTTGTTAATATAGATAATGATTTTGGCAGTGTGATTAAAGAATTTGACGGACGCGGAAAAATACTTAGTTGGTCAATAGCTAACGATACTGCTGTTATTTGGTTTATGGACAAAAAAGGTGATATCTACGATATTAAACAAACTAAAGGCTCCGAATACACAAAGTCATTAGTGTGTAATATGTCTACTAATGAAAAAATAATATCCTCTGCTTTAGGTATCATTAAAACTGAAAACGAATATTATTGTTTTGATTCTAAAAAGTCTTGTTTCATTTTAAGTGAGGAACCTACAGCAGCATATGATAATATTGCGTTTTTAAACGATTTCATTATCATGTACAAGGATGATCCAAACCATATTTATGACCACAAGCTTATATATAAATCCAAATTTTCTTATTACTAAAAGCTTTCATTTTTCGAAAATAAGAATTTGATTTTTATAAGAGATATATTTATTTTATGATTATCGTTATATATTATTTGGAGGGTGCATATGGATAAAATTAAAAAAGCTTCTCTTGGTATGAAAGAAATAAAAAAAGACTTACAACGCTATTTCTTAAAGCAACTTTCAGAATTAGCATGTACCCTACTTCTTGTCATTTTTGGATTCTATTTATTTAAAATGATTTTTTCACTTATTTTTAATACTAATGAAAAAATTGTATCAATTCTTTTGATTTTGTATGGGTTATTTTTTTCTTTATTATTCATTTATAATTTTTTAAATATAATAATATCATTATATTTAATTTCAAACAACAAGTTCAAAATATCTGTTGATTGGGTTACAGATAAACTTTCTAAGAGATGGCTTCCTATTGGCGTAATGAATGTTTTTTTCTTTAGGCCTTATACATTGTGTTTCGCAAAAAACGGTAAATACTCTATTCCTAGTTGTGTAAATTACGAATGGTCTAATTTAGTTTCAATGCAAGATGATACAGTTTATGAAAGAACATCTTTAAATGATGAATTTTATTTGGTAAGTATTAAAAGGAAAATCATTGTTGCTTACAATAAAAAATGGTTTGAATTATATGAAAATTAGGATTTCAAACAACCGCACATAGTTATCTATGCGCG
>JAZKZS010000067.1:0-11525 GCA_045612765.1 Acutalibacteraceae bacterium | reverse complement strand
TTTTTTTAAAAAAATCAAGACACAATATTAAAGACCAAACGGTCAGACAGGACTTGATTATGATGGAAAATAAATGTGAATCTAACGTTTGCATTTCTTGCGACGTTAAAAACTGTATGTACCACGCAGCCAACAACACCTGTTCAGCAGGTAAAATTCACGTTGGTAACGGCATGGCATCAAATGCCAGCGAAACCTGCTGTGATACCTTTAAGGCAAAGTAATTTAAAAATCAAGTTTTTTAAAAAAGCCACTGAAAACAGTGGCTTTTTTATTTATCATTATTATTCGATATTTAAAGCCGAATAAACAGCATTTAACATATTTTCTTTTTCGCAAATGTCGTTAAAGCGAACAGTTGCATTTTCAAGCGTCGCAATGGGAGCCGGAATTTCGGTTTTGGTTTCTTCACACAAAACACGAACAGTGTCAAATTCGCTTTGACCCTTTTTGTCGCTTACAGCGTCAAGCACGCTTGCGGCAAACTTATAGGGAGAAGCGGTAGAAGCAATAACGGTAGGAATATCGTTACCTGTTTTTTCAACGTACTGCTTGTAAACGTTCATTGCAACAGCGGTGTGGGTGTCGCAAAGGTAGCCGTATTCTTCAAAAATATCGTTAATGGTTTTTAAGGTTTGCTCGTCATCACAGCAGCCGCCCCAGAAAAGCTCACCCATTTTTGCCTTGACGTCGTGACTAACGGTAAAGGTACCGCTTTCGCTTAAAGCCTTTTGCATTGCGACAACTGCGGCGTCGTCTTCACCTGAAAGCTCAAACAACATTCTTTCAAGGTTGGAAGAAATTAGAATATCCATAGAGGGTGAAATAGTGGTAAAGAAGCCACGGTTGCGGTCGTACTTACCTGTGTTTATAAAGTCGGTCAAAATGTTATTTTTGTTTGAAGCACAAATAAGCTTATTAACAGGCACACCCATTTTTTTAGCATAGTAAGCGGCAAGAATATTACCAAAGTTACCTGTAGGAACAACAATGTTAAAGCCGTCCTTAAGGTAGTCGCCCTCACGCTTTAATAAATCGCAATAAGCCGAAACGTAATAAACAATTTGAGGTGCCAAGCGACCCCAGTTGATTGAGTTTGCAGACGAAAACTGCATATTGTTTTCAGCTAGCTTTGCTTTAACTTCATTATTTGTAAAGATGCTTTTAACACCTGTTTGTGCATCGTCAAAGTTGCCCTTAATAGCACATACGTGAACATTTTCACCCTTTTGCGAAGCCATTTGAAGCTTTTGCATGGGGCTTACGCCGTCGCTTGGATAAAATACCATAATTTCGGTATCAGGTACGTCGCAAAAGCCTTCAAGCGCCGCTTTACCGGTATCGCCAGAGGTGGCAACCAAAATTACAATTTTCTTACCCTGTGACACCTTTTTAGCAGAGGTGGTTAAAAGGTAAGGCAAAAGCTGAAGCGCCAAGTCCTTAAAAGCACAGGTGGGACCGTGCCAAAGCTCAAGAAGGTTTGCATTTTCGCCCAAAAGTGCAATGGGGGCGGGCTGTTCGTTATCAAAGCTGCCTGTATAAGCACCCTTTACACAATAATCAATTTCTTCATCGGTAAAGTCGTTTAAAAAATAACTTAAAACGTACTTTGCACGACCAATATAATCCATTTCGCAAAGCTTTTCAAAATCAGCCTTGTTGAAAGTGGGGAAAGTATCAGGCACAAAGAGACCGCCTTCAACAGAAATGCCCTGTGAAATAGCGCCTGCGGCTGTGGTTTTAACCTGTTTATTTCTTGTACTAATGTAATTCATTAATCATACATCCTAACATTTATACTACTTTTGTTATTGTATTATATTAAACCCCATTTGTCAAAGGTTGAATAAGCATTTTTATAAAATATTTTATCTAAAACATTATTGTTAATACCTTTTTGCTGTAAAAAGGTGTATAAGTCAGGTATTTTGGTAATATTGCAAAGCTCATTTATCATATCCGCCCCGTCAAAATCAGAACCGATAGCAATATTATTTTCATAACCCATATCACATAAGTGGTATATATTTTCATATATTTTTTGCATTGGGTTATCCCCTAAAAACAAGGGGTAAAAGTTAAGACCGATTATACCGCCTTTTTCACAAATAAGTTTAATTTGACTGTCACTTAAATTGCGTGGATGGTCACATATTTTTCGGCAATTGCTGTGACTTGCAAGCGGTTTTTCGGCAAGCTCGATCACCTCAAAAAAGCTTTTATCGTTAAGGTGTGAAAGGTCAACCGCCATACCTAGTTCGTTCATTTTATCAATTACGGTTTTACCAAAATCGGTAAGTCCCTTATCACTTTTACTGCCCCCCGCAATAGCGTTTTCACCATTCCAGGTAAGCGTTAAAAGCTTTATTCCGTCCTGCTTTAAAGTGAAAATTCGGTCGGCGTCGTTTTCTAAAACTGTACCGCCCTCGACCGCAAAAACGGGATTTACCTTACCACATAAATTGGTTTTTAAATGTGAAAGGACATTTTTATAAAACAAAAACGGGTTTTCCAAATCCTCAGGCAGCCACACCGCAAAGGTTTGGTGCCAATTTTCAAAAATTTCGCCCTTTTGTCCCGAAACTGCAAGGTTATTTTCATAAAAGCCTTGTTTTTCAGTATACATTTTATAAGCCGTGTCACAGTGCAAATCAAAAAACTGCATACTTCACCTAAAAAGCATTTTCTAAATATTTAAGGCTGTAACCCAAACTACCGTCAGGCTTTTCGAAAACCGTAACCCCAGCCACGTCAAAACGAGGTTGCTTTTCACAATAGGTTTTTGTGATATAGTCCTGTGCGGCAAGGGTAAGGCGTGACTGCTTATGGCTGTCAACCGCCGCCATACCCGAAATTAATGCATTTTGCTTTCGGGTTTTAACCTCGACAAAAAGAATATACTCATCATTTTCGGCAATTATGTCAATTTCACCGTAACGGCATTGATAATTTCGTTTTATAACGTTAAAGCCACGCTGTCGCAAAAATGCTGCGACACGCTTTTCTCCCTGAAGACCAACCTCGCCAATGTTCATTACTTATCACCTAAAATATTTTTTAAAAATGACAAACGGTGAATTTCACACGGGCCGTATTCTTTAATTAAGTCGGTATGTAATTTTGTGCCGTAGCCCTTATGCTTTGCAAACTGATACTGCGGATATTTTTGGTCATATTCCATAAGCAGTCTGTCACGGCTTACTTTAGCCAAAATTGAAGCCGCCGCAATTGACATCGATTTAGCATCGCCCTTAACGATAGCCGCTGCAGGTAATTTAATGCCCGCAGGTATTTTGTTGCCGTCAACAAGGGCAAAATCGGCCTTTTGGGGCAACCCTTCAATAGCACGGTTCATTGCCAAAAAGGTTGCCTGAAGAATGTTTTTTTCTTCAATTTCCTGTAATGTGCCATAAGCCACACAGTAAGCGATTGCCTTTTCGGTAATAATATCAAATAACTGCTCCCGCTTTTTTTCACTTAGCTTTTTAGAATCATTAAGCCCTTCGATTTCAAGGTCTTGGGGTAAGATTACGGCAGCAGCACAAACAGGACCCGCAAGTGGCCCCCTGCCCGCCTCATCCACACCGCATATTAACTTAAAGCCGCTGGTTTCAGCGGCTTTTTCATAACTGTAATCAGGCATTGTCGGATACCCTCTCTAAAGTAATATTACCAATTTTTTGGTTACGATATTCTTCAAGCAGCATATTTGCCGCGCGTTCTGTATCGGTTTCTCCACCACGGATAACCATACCGCGCTTTTTACCGATTTGGCAAAGCACCTCGTAGCTATCCATACTAAAATCAAGGTTACCGTAGCGTGCGGTTAATAAATCCTCATAACCGTCACTAAGAATTTCAATAAGGCGCATTGCAAGTAATTCAATATCTAAAATTCTGTCCTTAACGGCGCCTGTAACTGCAAGATGCTCACCCACGGTTTTATCCTCAAACTTAGGCCATAAAACACCGGGGGTGTCCAAAAGCTCGAGCTGTTTGTCAATGGTAAACCATTGGTTGCCCCTTGTAACACCGGGGCGATTTTCGGCTTTAGCACGGGTTTTACCCGCAATTTTATTTATAAAGGACGATTTACCGACGTTTGGTATGCCAACCACCATTACACGAAGGGGCTTGCCTACCATTCCCTTTTCCTTATAGCTTTCCAGCTTGTCGGCAAGGGTAGTTTTAACCGTATCCTTAAAGGTATTAAGCCCTTTACCGCTTTTGCAGTCAACCGCAATTGCAGTAATGCCTTGTTTTACGTAAAAATCTATCCACTCACGAGTGGCGGCAGGGTCGGCCATATCACACTTGTTAAGCAAAATTATATGTGGTTTATTTTCAATAATTTCGTGCAAGTCGGGGTTGCGGGACGAAAGCGGAATTCTTGCGTCTACAACCTCAGCCACGGCGTCAATAATTGGTAAAATTTCCTTAATTTTGCGCTTAGTTTTGGCCATATGACCGGGAAACCACTGAATACTTTGTGAATTATCAATCATCTAAGCTTAAGCCCCCTATTCTATCAAACGGGAACATCCTGTAAACCGCGTGACCTAAAACGTAACGGGTATCTATCATACCGTTATCACCAATGCGGCTGTTACGGCTGTCAAGCGATACCGCACGGTTGTCACCAAGCACAAAAATACAGCCCTTCGGAACAGTTACGGGAAACTTCACGTCGTATTGCTTGGTAGTGGGGGTGCTTATATAAGGCTCGTTAATTGGCATATCGTCAACGTAAACGGTGCCTGTTTCAAAATCGATATTAACCTTTTGATATTCGGTAGCGATAACACGCTTAATAATTGGGCCGTTTTCTTGGCGGCTGCTTTCGGGTGTGTTTTCGGCATTGCGTGAAACCACCACAATATCGCCCTGCTTTGGTGTGTAATTAAAGTTAGAAATTACCACCACATCACCATTATAAAGAGTGTTTTTCATACTATCACCGCTGATAACAGCAACCCTGAACACAAAACCAAACAAAAAGACAACAATTATTAAAGCCGAAGCGATAACACCCAGCCATTCTACAACTTCTTTTTGATAATTTGGTTTTTTATTTTCGGCTATTTCATTTTCGACAAAGGTTGTATCGATTTTAAAGCCGTTTTGAAAATCGTTCATAAACCTAACACTCTTCACTTAAAATAATGTGCGAAGCTATTTAAGCTTGTCGGCAACGCCGACACCTTAACTCTTCACTATTACCTATTACTTATTACCTAAATAGCGCCGCAGGCACATCTACCTCTTCACTATTACTTCTTACTTATTACCTAAAAACAAAGGGGGACAAGGTATTCACCCGTCCCCCTTCCAAGATTAAATCTTTTCTTTAACCTTTGCAGCCTTACCAACTCTATCACGGAGATAGTAGAGCTTAGCTCTGCGAACTTTACCCTTGCGTACGAGTTCAACCTTAGCAACTGAAGGTGAATGTACAGGGAATACACGTTCTACGCCTACGCCGTAAGAAACACGACGAACGGTGAAGGTTTCAGCGATGCCGCTATTGTTCTTTGCGATAATAGTGCCTTCGAAAACCTGAATTCTTTCCTTTTCGCCTTCCTTAATGCGAACGTGTACCTTAACGGTAGAACCGATTAAGATTTCGGGAACTTCTTTTTTAAGTTGTTCAGCAGTTAATTCCTTAATTACGTCCATTTTTCTTCCTCCTTAAAAATTTACAGACGTTCATAACCAATCGTGTGGCAGAGGACCATCCGCTTCAATGTCGAATTTTCGGCAATGAACCCACTCGTAAGGACCGAGTGAAATCACATGCTCAAAGATTATAGCACAAACCGTTAAAAAAATCAAGTGTTTATTTTAAAAGAATAAATTATAATTTATCGGGTGGTTTAATTGGTATATCTTTGGCTCCCTCTGACGAGGGAGCTGTTGAGCGTTAGCGAAACTGAGGGAGAGAAAAAATATTTAATTTGAGGTATATATATTCTCTCCCTCCGTCTTTTTGCTTTGCAAAAATCCACCTCCCTCTCAGATGGAGGCATTGGTTTGTGCAATCATTCAGCCCCTAAACTCCCAATTTATATCCGTCGCGAAGCGACACCTAACCTCTTCACTATTACTTATTACCTATTACCTCGCGCAGCGATAAACCCCAATTTAACTACTCCTCAATTTCTTCCCTTTTCGGTGGTTTAAGGTCGCGCACTATCATAACCGATAACACCGCGCAAAGTCCCAACACAAAGGCAAGGGCTACCGTAAGCCAGGTTTTTGTAGCGCCTATATTTGAAAACTGTGAATTAAAAATTTTATCGGTATAGCTTGTATCCTCGCCGTTCGAGGTATAAAAGCTTAAAGTAACGGTTTTGCTGTTTTTAACCGTGATATATTGGGTTAAAATATATTCGCCGCCGCTATCCTTGCCCTTAACCTCAATTTTAAGGTATTTATAGGCATCTTTTTCTATAACCTTTCCCTTTGCCTTTTCAATACCGCAAAGCTGATAGGTTAAAGCTAAAATTTCGTCGTTTTTCAGCACCGCCAAATTTTTGACCGTTTTTGAAAATTCAGTCCCACGGGTTATTTCGCGTATTTGTTTTGTGTTGTTTTTATTTACCGCCAAGGCGGTTATATAATTTTCCGTACAATAGCTTGAAATTTCGGCTTCACTCATTGAAAGTGCTTTTGAAAGCTCTTTATTATCCCTGCCATAGAGATAAAAATCGTCCCCAATTTCCAAGGCGGAAACCACGGTCATAAGCATTAGGGCAATTATTAAAACCGAAATTAATAATTTTTTAAGCAATTTATTTCACCTTGTTTTGTTTTTTAGCAGCGGTAAGTGTGTTTTGCATAAGCATTGCAATGGTCATAGGTCCAACCCCGCCGGGAACAGGGGTAATGTATGACGTTTTTTCGCACACATCAGCAAAATTAACGTCGCCAACCAATTTGCCGTCAGCACGGTTAATGCCAACGTCAATTACAACTGCACCGTCTTTTACCATATCATTAGTTACAAAGTTTGGTCTGCCAACTGCCGCTACCAAAATGTCGGCATTTTTGCAAACCTCCTTTAAATTTTGTGTTCTTGAATGGCAAATAGTAACCGTACCGTTTTTATGAAGTAAAAGCATTGCCATAGGCTTACCCACAATATTACTTCTACCAATAACCACGCAGGTTTTGCCTGCAATTTCAATACCCTCGTAATCGAGCATTTCCATAATGCCTGCGGGGGTGCAGGGTACGAAATCATAATCGCCTTGCATAATTTTGCCAACGTTTACGGGGTGGAAAGCGTCAACGTCCTTATCAGCCGAAATTGCATTAATAACTGCCGCTTCGTCAAGGTGTTTTGGAAGCGGCAACTGACACAAAATACCGTTAATGCTTTCCTTTTTATTTAATGTATCAATAAGAGATAATAATTCTTCCTGTGTGGTGTTTTCGGGCAAAGCGTATTCTTCAGATATAATACCCAAAGCCTCACAGGCTTTTTTCTTATTGTTAACGTATACCTTAGAAGCGGGGTCTTCACCCACAATAATAACCGCAAGGCCTGTTGTAATGCCCTGTTCTTTTAAAGCGGCAACCTCGTTTTTAACACGTTCCTTTACTGCGGCAGATATAACCTTGCCATCAATCAGCTTGTACATTTTCTTCCACCTCTTCAGCTTCAATTTCTTCATCAAAAACGTTTTCGTAAACTACGCTTTTCTCATTAAGTTTTTTACGAATAATAACAATTAAGATAATGCTTGCAACGCAAAGTAAAATACCTAATAAAAGTGAAACCTTAAAGGGACCAATCATTAAGCTGTCGGTACGGAGTGATTCGATTATTGCTCTACCAAAGCCGTACCACGCGAGATACATTAAAAATACCTCACCGCTGAATTTACGCTTCTTGCTTAAAAAGTGAATTACTACAAAGCCCGTAAGACACCAAAGTGATTCATAGAAAAAGCAAGGATGAACAGAAAGATTGTTTGTTGTAATATATTCGCTTATTTCGTAAGCGGTCTTACCTTCTAGACCAAAATTTTCAGGGTAGGAGATAATATATCTTAAAACCTCGTTACTCATCATACCGGGGCCTTTAGTAAGCGAACCGAAGGCTTCCTGATTAACAAAGTTGCCCCAACGTCCGACACCTTGACCGATTAAAAAGCCAAGGGCTGCAAGGTCGAACATATCGGTAAAGTTAACCTTACGCCATTTACACATTATAAAGCCTGTAACAAAGGCGCCTATAACACCGCCGTAAATACCAAGCCCTGCAAAACCCGACGAATCGCCAAAGCCGAAAAACTCACCGAAACTTTCAAGCTTTTCACCGTCGAAAATAATGTAATAAGCCCTTGCGCACAAAATTGCAACAGGTACGGTAACAAGTACCACGTCTAAAGCGCGGTCAATGTTTAAATTAAAGCGTTTATAGTTTGTGTAGGCATAAATAAGCGCACCCAAAAAGCCAATGGCAATTATAATGCCGTACCAATAAACGTCCCAACCGTTACCGATGGGTAGTGTAAAGGCTACGGGCTTTAGGGTAATGTCTATACCAAAAATTGTAACGTCATAAGTCATAATTATTCTCCTTTAGGAAGAATTACCGATAAAACTGTTTTATCGTTTTCCAAAACTGCAAGGCGTTTATAAACGTCGTCAACGGTAATTGCCTTTAAATATTTAACCTCGTCAAAAAGGTCAGTATCGTTCATAGCGCAGTCAACAAGGCCCATTGTAATGCTTTCAATGCTGTTAAAGCTGCGGATTGCATTACCGTAAAGACTGCTTCTGACAGCGGTAAACAGCTTTTTGTTAATACCCTCTTCTTTAAGGCGGCCAACCTCGTTCTTAATTGCCTCAGCAACCAATTGCGGATTTTGTGATTCACCCTCGAATATGACCGAAGCATAGCCGGGGCCGTTAAAATATTCAAAGCTGAATTCGTCGTTAATAAGACCGTCCTCGGTAAGCTTTTTATAAAGGGGCGATGCATCACCCGCAATTATATCAAGTAAAACGGCGGTGCAAATGCGTTCCTTAACAGTGGGCATTGTCTCTGCCTTTTCTTTATAACCAAAGCAGAACATAGGTGTTGCAACCTCTAACTGCTGTGCAACCACAGGCTTTAATACCTCGTCGGGTTCTTCGGGCATAATGCGTGTTAGCTCAAATCTTTCCTTGGGCTTTAGCTGTTCTTCAACCATTTTTAAAACCTTTTCGGTATTAACGTTACCCGCAATACACAAAAACATATTTTGTGGGTTATAAAAGGTGTTATAGCACTTGTATAAAAGCTGGTCGGTAATTTCGGCAATGCTTTCGGTTGTGCCTGCAATATCGATTCTTACAGGGTGGTTTTTATACATTGCTAAAAGCATATTAAACATAACACGCCAGCCCGGGCTGTCGTCATACATTCTAATTTCCTGCCCAATAATGCCCTGTTCCTTACTAACGGTAGCGGCAGTAAAGTAAGGGCTTTGCACAAAGTCCAAAAGAATTGCCAAATTGTCATAAAAACGGGACGAGCAATTAAAAATGTAACAGGTTTTGTCAAACGAGGTAAAGGCGTTAGCATAAGCGCCGGTTTCGGCATAACGTGTAAAGGCGTCGCCGTCTTCACTTTCAAAAAGCTTATGCTCTAAAAAATGGGCAATACCCTCGGGCACTTCGGTTTGTTCGCCATTAACCGAAAAAACATTATCGATAGAGCCGTATTTAGTACCGAATATTGCATAAGCCGAATTATAAAGCGGCTTTTCAAGAATGTAAATTTTAAGGCCCGATTCGTGTTCGCACTTAACGTAGCTTTCGCCGAAATCACTTTCAAAAACTTGCTTTAGCATATCGGTCCCTCCTTCGGTAAAAGCTTATATATTGTATGAAGCTTAACACCCCTTGCAGCGTAAATTACGTCCTCACGGGTGATAGCTTTAACCTTTTCAATAATATCTTCAGGTGAATATAAATTGCGGTTGTTAATTTTAAGGGCATACCATAAATCAATACCGTTTTGGCTGTCGTAATTGCCCTTTAGGGTGTCGCAAATGCTTTTAATTGAGGATTCAAATTCAAAATCCGAAAATTCTCCCTTTTGCATAATTTCAAGCTGTTTTAAAATTTCGTCAACTGCTTTGTCGGCATTTTGCCATTCAACACCCGAATCAACCGTTAAAAGCCCCTTATATCGCACGGTAGATGCCGCACAGTAATAGCAAAGGCTTAATTTTTCACGCACGTTTGTGAAAAGGCGCGAATAAGGCGCACCGCCAAAGATATCACACATAACCATTAAGGGAAGTGAAATATCATCATCGCCGTACATTTCACTTGAAAAGCCCATTACAAGCTTGCCCTGCTTAATATCCATTTTTTCGAAAACGGTTTTAACCTTTTTGGCGGGGGCTGTGGGCTTACAAAGGCGGTAATCGGTTATATTGTCACGGGTAATTTCGTTAAATCTTTCACTTACACCCTCAAAAAACTTTGGGGGCAAATTTTCGCCTATAACCTGCACACGTACAAAGGCATTAGCCAACATATTTTGCCAAGCCTTGTAAAGAGCTGTGCCTGTAATAGACTTTACCTGCTCAACCGTGCCGCATTTTGAAATGCCGTAAGGGTCGCCCTTATACATTTCACCTATAAGGCGGTTCTTAGCATAAACACGCTTTTCGGCAATTTCACCCTTAATGTGTTCAATTGCCTTGCGCTTTTCACGCTCAAGGTCGTTTTCCATAAAAGCGTTGTCTGAAACGTTTGGCTCAAATATTAAACCTAAAAGCATATCACTTGCCGCTTTTACAAGTGAATCGCTGTCAAATGTGAAACGGTCGTTAATAACCGATATACGCATTGATAAAAGCTGACAGTCGCCATATTTTTCGGCACTTGCATCAAGACGTGCCCCATAAAGCTTGTTAAGCTTTAAATTAAGCGCCGAAAAGTCGGGATATTTTTGGCTTGAAGCTGTTAAAATAAATGGTAAAAGGGCATTTTCAGCCACAGTTTCAGCCTTTAGCGGCAAATAAAAATTATACGAAATACTTGTGGTGTTAAAGCGGTTGTTTTCAACAAACAAGCCTTCTACACCGTTTGCAATTGAAACAATTTTTGCAGACACTTTAAAAAATCTCCGTTTCAAAAAAATATAATTATAATAATTATAACACAGTTTTATAACTTTTTCCACTATTTGTTTAATATGATGTATAAATTATAGTTTACATACGTCGCAAAGCGACACGTTAATTATTAATTCTTCATTTACGCCAATGACTAGCCATAACCCAAAACACAAAAACCGACCCAAACGGAGACACTTCGTAAAGAAGTGCTCTCCATTTTTCATTTTTTATATAAAAATTGACACTTTCAAGTAGAAAGTGTCATAGTGGGTTACGCACATTCAAAATGTGCGTAACGGGAGTACATATTTTAAAATTAACCTATCTCAAAAATAAGAATATTAAGTGATATTGTGAGACAGGTCTCACAGTGATATTTTGCGTTATCACGCAAAGTGA
>JAZKZS010000066.1:0-66483 GCA_045612765.1 Acutalibacteraceae bacterium | reverse complement strand
TTTTTGGAATCGGATATCATAATTCCTCGCAAACTTTCGTTTTCGCTCATATCCCACAAAGATTCGCTTCGAAAATTATAAAACAACAAATACTTTACTTTTTTTAATTTAGACAACGCCGACAAGTCTTTAACCTTTGTGTTATGAAAAAAGTAAATAGATTCAAAATTATCACCATAGTTAGTAATAAAATAATCAAATTCTTGCTGTTCCATTTCTTTAACATGAACATCTGATACGCCTATGTGATTTTTCATTTTTTCATCAATATCTGATGCTGAAAAAGAGGTGTTATCTGAAAAAGAAATAATTTGATTAGGTTCATATCTCGTCCCAGAATATTTATGTAATTCAAACTTGCTCATTTTTATTCCTCGATTCAAACATAGATTCACATACAGATGAAGTGTAATCAGGGTGGTGGTAAAATTAATTTTGTATTTTTATTATATCATTTTTGTTATTACAGTTCAATAGAATATACAAAAATCCCCTTGGAGAAATCCAAGGGGATAACTTGTTTTATAAAGTCAACAATTACTTGCTTTCTTTGATAGCAGCCTGTGCAGCAATAAGTCGGGTGTACTGTCCTCAACAGTATAACGCGTATCAGGCGGTTTTTATTATGCAAAATTAATTAATTTTACCGTAAAGTGGAATATCGCTATCCTTCTTAGGTGCGCGGTTGGGTGCAACCTCTACCTTGTTGCTGGGACGGCGACCACCACGACGACGGTCATCGCGTCTACCGTGTGAACGGTCGTTTCTTAAGGGTTTAAGCTCGGTGCCTTCCTTGCCGATAACAACACGACGGTTGATGCCTTCACCGAAGGATGCACTTGTAACACCGTCAATTGACTGAACAGCAGTATGGATAATACGGCGTTCGTAGGGGTTCATTGGTTCAAGTGTTCTGCACTTGCCGGTTTTTAAAACCTGTTCAGCAATGCGATTTGCGAGAGCAATTAAAGTATCTTCACGCTTTTCACGATAGTTGCCAATGTTAAGCGATACCTTATAGTAACCACTACCGTTGTTTGAAGCAAGACCTGCCAAGAACTGAAGTGCGTCAAGTGTTTCGCCACGGTGACCGATAATCGCGCCAAGACCTTCGCCTTCAAGCTCGATAAAGGCGGCGTTTTCGCGCTGTGCAACCTTAAAGCTTACGTTTTCGCAACCAAGGTTTTTAAGAATGGGCTTTAAAAATTCAATTGCCTTTGCGGGACGGCTGTCAGCAGGTAATTCGCTTGCATCAACTGCGGGGCCGTATTCCTTAACAGCGTCGTTCTTCTTTTCAGCCTTTTTATTTTCAACCTTTGCTTCTGCTTTTTTAGGTTCAGCCTTTTTATTTTCAGTTTTCTTTTCAACAGGCTTATTAGCCTTTTTTTCTTGTTTTTTCTTGGGCTTTTCGTCGGGTAACTCAATAAATGCCTTAACCTCTGCCTTGCAGCCGCCGAAAAGACCTAAAGTCTTCTTTTTAGGAAATGTAACAACTTCAAATTGAACGTCAGCCTCTTCACCAACACCCAATTTTAAAGCAGCGTTTTCCCTGGCTTCGTCTATTGTAAGACCTGTGCCGATTGCCTCTTTAATCAAGGGACTTCCTCCTTAAAATATTCCTCTTACTTTTCAACCGAACCAAACTTGCTGATTTGTGTGTTTTCAAAATCACACTGCTTTACAAGTTGTTTTGAACGTTCTTTAGATAAAAGCTTGTGAGGGCCATAGAATTGTTGAACTAAAATTTGAATAACACCACCGATAAGTGATGAACATGCCCAATAGAATGTTACACCACAGGGGAATCCAAAGCCTATGAATAAAGACATCAAAGGCATCATAAGCATCATACCCATCATATTGGGAGCGTCGGGGTTTTGCTTTTTCTGCATTACAGATGACATTACGCTTGTAAGCATTTGTGCGCCGAATGCCAAAAGGGGCATAATCCAAGTGCGGTTAAAAGCATTGAAAATGTCAATTGAAAACTTAGGTGTTGCAGTAAGGTCAATGCCGAAGAAATTAAAGTCAATAGCCTTCATTGCTTCAGAAATTGCAGGTAAAGCAATTTTACCTTCACTAACAGCACCGATAATTTGAAGCTCGCTTCTACCTTCAACAACCTTTACACCCAATTCCTTAAGCGCATTGGTAGCTTCAGTAATGGTATTAGCGTCAACGTCCATAAGATAAGTAAGCGGAGCCATAATAAGCCAGTAAATGCTCATCATAACAACAAGACGTAAAAGCATAGGTAGGCAACCGCCACCCATTGAAACGCCTTCCTTTTGGTAAAGGGCTTGCATTTCCATGCTGTACTTTTGCTTGTCATCACCGCATTTTTCCTTCAAAGCGTCAAGCTTGGGCTTTATACGCATTTGCTGAACTGCGGATTTTTGGCTTTTAATTGTAAGCGGAATAAAAATCAAATTAATAAAAATGGTAAAAATAAATACCGCCGCTGCAAAGTTACCGCCGCAAAAGTCCGAAATAAAGCGTAAAACGTATGCAAACGGAATGTTAATAATGTTAAATAAAGCTTGCATTTATGCACCATCCATTCAAAATGGTTATTTTTAAATTCAAAGTTTCTTTTCCCTTTTTGGTGGAACAGGGTCATACCCGCCCTTTGTGAAGGGATTGCATCTGATAATTCTCCAAACCGCGAGGGCCGAGCCCTTAAGCGCGCCGTGAGTAGATATAGCCTCAATAGCATATTGAGAACAGGTAGGTGTGAAGCGGCAACACGGAATTTTTAGCGGAGATATGTGTTTTTGATAAAATCTAACAAGAAATATTAGTGTTTTCTTCATTGTCGTTTTTAAAAGCGCCAGCGGTTTTAAGTGTTTTTTCAAAAACAAGCGCTAGTTCAGTGCTTTTTACATTCAAAATTCTTGTTCTGGCAACAATTACAAAATCTAAACCGTCACGAATTTGTGGTAAAACGGTTCTAAAAGCGGCTGTAATAACACGCTTTGCACGGTTGCGGCTTACAGCCTTGCCGATTTTTTTACCGGCAGTAATGCCAAGCCTTACGTCCCCTGTGCGATTTTTAATAATATAAATAACCGCAAAGGGTGTGACAAATACTTTGCCACGGTTATAGGCACGACGAAATTCACGGTTTTCCTTTAGCTTAATTATTCTCATAATAAAAGGAAAAGCCACATATAAGTGGCTTTTAGTATGTCAATTTCTTTCTTCCCTTTGCTCTGCGACGTGCTAAAACCTTGCGACCGTTAGCAGTAGCCATTCTCTTTAAGAAACCGTGCTCTTTCTTACGATGAAGCTTTTTCGGTTGATATGTTCTTTTCAACTTAAACCCTCCTTAACTGAACATTTCGTTATGTACGCAGTTTTCCACCTGTACATAACCCTACAGTCTACAATTATACCCAAAACCACCCAAAAAGTCAATAAAAATTTCTTATAAATACAAAAAAGCGGTGGGAATCTATTTTTCCATGAATTTTTCCACCACCTTTTATTTAAAATTAAATATTCAAATTGAGGTTTGTCGGTGACTTTATTGATATAACTCGTAGGGGCGAACTGTGTTCGCCCGTAAAAAATGTAGATGCAAGTGGGCGAACACAGTTCGCCCCTACGATGTGCAACCAATTAAATTGGGGTTTATCTATGCCTTCCCCTTGAGGGGAAGGGGGACCACGGCAGTGGTGGATGAGGTGGAAAACCGTTTAATTATTGCAAATTACACCTCATCAGTCACTTTGTGACAGCTCCCCCTCAAGGGGAAGCCTTGCCCGACAAACTATAATTTAACAAAAAGTACGGCTTTTAAAAGCCGTACTTTTCACTATAACAATATACAAACCAAGCCGTTACAACCTTCGTTTATTACACGTTCAACCGTTTCCTGCACACGCATTCTAGCATCCATTGGCATTCGAGCAAGCTTTGTGTGAAGTCCCTCATTCACAAGCTCGTGTAGTGACTTGCCAAAAATATTAGAATCCCAAATTTTTACGGGGTCTTCCTCAAAGCCCGACAGTAAATACATAACCAAATCCTCGGACTGCTTTTCGCTACCGACAATTGGACTCACCTCAGTAGTTATATTTGCTTTCATAAGGTGGATTGACGGTGCGCTTGCGCGAAGTCTAACGCCGTAACGACCGCCCTGCTTTACAATTTCGGGCTCCTCTAACTCAAGTTCTTCAATATCGGGCATTATAATGCCATAACCGGTTGCTTCAACCTCCTCCAAAGCACCCTTAACACGTGAATATTCTTTTTTAATTTTCGCAAGTTCTTTAATATTTTCCATAAGCTCTTGCTCGTCATTAATAACAAGACCCGTGTTTTCGGCAATAATTTTATAAAACAACGACGGCTTAACGTTAAGCATTACCCTCGCGCTGCCTTTACCTAAATCTACCGTTTCAACACTTACGTAATCAACATTTTGGCTTTCCTTAAATGCAGCAGGGAATGTTTTAACGTCACGTATATGGCGCACCTTTTGAGCCGCTGATTTCACCAAGGATATAATTTCACTTTTAAGGGGATGAGATAAATCAAGTGCATTTATCCATGCGGGATAACAAACCCCTATTTCCTTAATAGGAAATTCAAATAAAATTTCTTCTAAAATATCCTTAATATTATCAACCGTTAGCTCAAGACAGTTAATGGGTTTAACAGGTACACCGTATTTTTCGGTTAATTCTTCAGCTAAGCTTAATGCCTCGGCAGAGGTGGGATACATACAGTTTAAAAGCACGATAAAGGGCTTATCAATTTGCTTTAATTCGCTTATAACACGTTCTTCAGCTTCGGCATATTCATACCTTGGAATATCGCTTATACTGCCGTCGGTTGTAATAACAAGACCAATGGTAGAATGTTCGTTTATAACCTTTTGGGTGCCGATTTCGGCCGCCATATTAAAGGGTACTGCCTCGTCAAACCAGGGGGTACGCACCATTCGTGGCTGTGAGCCTTCGATATAACCGAGCGAGCTTGGCACAATATACCCAACACAGTCAATAAGTCTAACATTCATAACCGAACTGTTATCGAGCAGTATTTCGGCGCCTTTTTCGGGGATAAACTTCGGCTCGGTGGTCATAATTGTCCTACCCGAAGAGGACTGCGGTAATTCGTCGTTTGCTCTTTCGCGTTCGTAATCGCCCGACATATTAGGAATTACCAATTTATCCATAAACTGTTTTATAAAGGTGGATTTGCCCGTTCTTACAGGACCGACGATGCCGATATAGATATCGCCGCTTGTTCTTTCGGCAATGTCCTTATATATGTTGGCGTTTGTCATAAAAATTTCCTCCGTTTTAAATAAACTTACCTGTAAAATCTTATGCCCGAAATTTTTCTTTTATGACACAACTTTAACCCACTGAATAGTATATACTGAATGGAAGTGTTTGATTTGCAAAATCTTTTTGATATTAACATAGGACAAAACTGCAAAATTTCAGAAATTTTAATTAATACACCAATAAAGCGTCGGCTTATTGATATAGGACTAACCCCCAAAAGCACGGTGACCTGTGTGGGACAAAGTCCGCTTGGTGACCCCAAGGCATTTTTAATTGGCGGCGCCGTTATTGCCCTGCGCAAAGAAATTTGCGAAAAAATTAAGGTTTCGGTGGTGATGTAATGAATAATACCTATAGCGTAGCTCTTGCGGGCAACCCAAACGTTGGCAAAAGCACTATTTTTAACGCACTTACGGGTATGCACCAACATACAGGCAACTGGACGGGCAAAACGGTTGATTCCGCCCTTGGTTATTTTAAAACCGCAAATAACAGCTACAAACTTGTCGATTTACCCGGTACCTATTCGCTAATGCCCCATTCCCCCGAAGAAATCGTAGCAAGGGATTATATTATTAACAACCAGCCGGATGCGGTAATTGTTGTGTGCGACGCCACCACCCTTTCACGTAATTTAAACCTTGTTTTACAAACCATAAGGGTTAGCAAACGGGTTTTGGTTTGTGTTAATCTGCTTGACGAAGCTTTAAAAAAAGGAATAAGCATTAACCTTAAGCTGCTTGAAGAAATGCTTGGCGTGAGTGTGGTTGGCACCACCGCACGAAACAAAAAAAGTATTAAAAGCTTAACCCATGAGCTTGACAAGGTTTTAAACCAACCACAAAAAGCTGATTTAAGCCTTGATACCGACGAAGAAACCGCCCTTTTAACAGTTAAAACTGCTGAAGAAATTTGCAATAGGGTTGTTACATACCAAAAAAGTAACCCTAATCGGCGGGATTTAAAAATTGATAAAATTATTACAAGCAAATATTTTGCTTTTCCAATAATGTTATCCCTTTTATGCCTTGTGTTTTGGCTTACCATAAGCGGCGCCAACTACCCTTCGAATATACTTTTTTCCATATTTTCAAGAGTTGAAAATTGGCTTTCTTCCCTACTTTTAACCCTAAACTGTCCGCTAACAATACACAATGCGCTGATTTTTGGTGTTTTTAGAACGGTTAGCTTTATAGTGTCGGTTATGCTGCCGCCAATGGCAATTTTCTTTCCGCTTTTCACCCTACTTGAAGATTTAGGTTTTTTGCCCCGTATTGCCTTTAACCTTGACAAACCCTTTAAAAGCTGCGGCGCTTGCGGTAAACAAGCACTTACAATGTGTATGGGCTTTGGCTGTAATGCCGCAGGGGTTACGGGGTGTAGAATTATCGATTCGCCCCGTGAACGCTTGCTTGCAATTTTAACCAATGCATTTGTACCATGCAACGGCCGTTTTCCAACCATAATTGCAATTATAACAATGTTTTTAATTGGCGGAGGAATATGTGGCTCGTTTATGTCGGCAATTATACTTACCGCTGTTATAACCCTTGGCATAACACTAACCTTTTTAGCAACCAAGCTGTTAAGCAAAACCGTCTTAAAGGGTGTGCCTTCAAATTTTATATTAGAGCTTCCACCCTACCGCCGCCCACAAATTTTAAAGGTAATTGTACGTTCGGTTTTTGACCGCACCTTGTTTGTGCTTGGGCGTTCGCTAATTGTTGCCGCCCCTGCAGGACTTATAATTTATATAATGTCAAACGCAAAAATTAACGATATAACCCTTTTATCATATTGCGCCGATTTTTTAGACCCTTTTGCAAGCCTTTTAGGGCTTGACGGTGTAATTTTAATTGCGTTTATACTTGGCTTTCCCGCAAACGAAATTGTTATACCAATAATTATTATGGCATATATGGGCAACGGTATTTTACAGGACGGTTTTTCGCTTGAGTTTATGCAAAACTTATTTATAAATAACGGTTGGACAATTAAAACCGCAATTTGTATCCTGATTTTCACCCTTTGCCATTGGCCCTGCTCGACAACGGTTTTAACCATAAAAAAAGAAACCGCAAGCGCAAAATGGACACTTTTATCCATTATACTGCCAACGGCTTTTGGTGTTGTATTGTGTATGATATTTAATTTGGTTTATGGTTTTGTGTTCAAATTATAGTTTGCAGGGATGTTAAATTTGTATAACCTTGGCTCCCTCTGGGAGGGAGCTGGATTTTTGCGAAGCAAAAAGACTGAGGGAGAGTGCATAAAAACGCATTCTCCTTCCGTCAAAACCTTCGGTTTTGCCACCTTCCTCTCGGAGGAAGGCATTGATTTGTGCAATCCATTCAGCCCGATAAACTCCCAATTAAACATTCTAAACTAAAACACCCAACACATATTGGGTGTTTATCTATACTTTGCGAATTTACTTTTTGAACAGAATATGGTATAATAAACCAAACACATAAACGGGGTTTTTATATGAAAAATAAAAAACAATACGCTTTAAATAAACTTTTTAATACACTTGTTATTTTGGGTTTAATATTGGCGTGGGGTTCAATATATTACTTTATACATAACGATTACGCATTTGGTTTTGGCTTTGGCGCAGCGGCTTTAATCTTTATAATATTACCCTCAATTTTCACCCCATATTGCTATGCCTTTGACAGCGAGGGTGTGTCTATATGCTATGTTTTTCTTCCCAAAGAAAGATATTTATGGAAAAATATACGCGCCATAGAGGTGGAAGATAAAACCATTAACTACTCTTCAAAAAGCAATATATTCGACTTTTTATTTGCAACTGTTTTCAGTATAGAAGGTGCTCCCGTAGGAAAACGTCGTTTTTATATGGATGGACATATTCGTAAAAGCTTCAGAACAAAATATTTGCTCGAAAAATATTGGGACGGAACAATAACCGGATATATGTTTGAAGATTTAAAGAATTGGTTTAATAAGCGCAAAGCAAAAAAACAAGCGGAAATTAAAGAACACCTTACTGATGAGGTTGCACCGATGGAACAAGAAATGCTAAGACAAGCTAAAGACTTATTAAAACCGTTTGTTGCCGAAGCAAAGCAATATAACCTTGAAATTAAATCAAAATATTATTACATTACGAGTGATGGTGAAGAACTGCATTACAGACCCAAAGAAAATTATACCTTTACCCTTATTTCGGAAATTTCGCGTTTTAATGAGAGAGACGAAAATCGCATAGTCACCTTAAGCATTGATTTACTTTATGTACGTCTCGGTAAAACCGCTTATCGCGCTGTTAAAAACGAGCTCATTGAAGAAGAATTTAAACATACCTTTTCAGATACGTTAAATGAAATTTATAAAAACGGAATTGAAGCATATTGCAAAGAACTTTAATTGAATTTAAAAAAGCCGTCCAAATGGACGGCTTTTAATTTTATTAGATTTCCTGAATCCAACCGAATTTGTCTTCAACTTTGCCCCACTGAATACCGGTTAAGGTATCATAAAGCATTTGAGTAACTTCACCGATTTGGCCATTGTTTACAGGGTATTTAACACCCTTATAGCAAAGCTCGCCAATGGGAGAAACAACAGCTGCGGTACCGCAACCCCAAGCTTCTTCCAAGGTGCCGTTTTCCATAGCAACGGCAAGTTCGTCAATGCTTAAAAGACGTTCTTCAACATCATAGCCCTTGTCCTTTAAAACTGCGATGCATGACATACGGGTAATGCCGGGGAGGATTGAGCCTGAAAGCATAGGAGTAACGATTTTGCCGCCGATTTTGAACATAACGTTCATAGCGCCAACTTCTTCAATATACTTTCTTTCAACACCGTCAAGCCATAATACTTGGCTATAGCCTTGTTGAGCCGCACGTTCACCTGCACGGTTAGAAGCAGCATAGTTACCGCCGCATTTAGCGTAACCTGTACCGCCGCGAACTGCACGAACGTCTTGGTCCTCAATCATAATTCTTACAGGGTTAATACCTTCAGCATAGTAACTGCCAACGGGTGACGCAATAATAACGTAGGTTGCGTTATGCACTGCATGAACACCTAAAGATTCGTCGTTACCATACATAAAGGGACGAAGATAAAGTGAAGTACCTTCAGCAGAAGGTGTCCAATCCTGTTCAAGTTCAACAAAGGTGGTAAGAACTTCCATTGCTAAATCTTCAGGAATTTCGGGAAGGCAAAGACGTTCAGCCGAACGGTTCATACGGCGAATGTTTTCGATAGGGCGGAACATCTGAACCTTGCCGTCCTTACGGCGATATGCCTTTAAGCCTTCAAAAATTTCGCTACCGTAATGTAATACGGTTGAAGCGGGATGTAAATCAATTCTACCAAACGGAACGATGCGAGCGTTGTACCAACCCTTTTCGCTGTTCCAGTCCATCATAAACATATGGTCAGTAAAAATTTTACCAAAGCCTAATGTACTGCTGTCGGGTTTTTCTTTTAAAACGGCAGCTTTAGTGATTTTAATTTCCATTAAATTCATAACCTTTCATAGAAAATCCGTGAGTTTGAAAGAAAATCGTTCACAGTGCGTTTTGCAGTGAGCGGTGACGTACGCTCTGTACTGCCCCGAGCAAAAAAACGTTGCTGTGGGCAATTTTACTCAAACTTAATTCTCTGCACCAATTTGCATTGCTTTAAGATTTATATCAAGCATATCAGCACGCTTTGCTGAAATAACCTTCTTAAGTGCTGCCATAACGGTTTCTTCGTTATAACCGCCAAGCTCTTTAAGAATTTTACCAACAATAATCATGTTAGCAAGTGTGGGCATACCGTTATCGCTTGCAAGCTTAGTTGCAGGAATATAATGAACGGTAACGTCGGTACGGTTTACCTTGCGTTCAATAAGTGCTGAATCAACAAAGATTACACCACCGGGGGCAACGGTATCTTCGTACTTATCAAGTGAAGGAAGATTCATTGCAACCAAAACGTCGGGCTTTGAAACGATGGGTGAGCCAACGGGAGTGTCACTTAAAATAACACTGCAGCTTGCAGTACCGCCACGCATTTCAGGGCCGTAGGACGGAAGCCAACTCACCTGCTTATCTTCGGTAAGACCCTTGTAAGCGAGGAATTTACCCGAGAACAAAATACCTTGACCGCCGAAGCCTGCGAATAAATATTGGGTTGTTGCCATAATTATTCAGCCTCCTTTACAGCGGTATTATCCTTATAAACACCTAAAGGATAATAAGGAATCATTTTTTCGTCTACCCATTCAAGAGCCTTTTTAGGTGTAAGACCCCAGTTGGTAGGACAGGTAGAAATAACTTCAACTAAAGAGAAGCCCTTGCCTTCAACTTGGTTTTGGAAAGCCTTTTTAATAGCCTTTTTAGCGTTTTTAACGTTCTTTACGTTGTTAACTGCAACACGTTCAAGATACTGTGCACCGTCAACTTGAGCGAGCATTTCGCACACTTTAATGGGGAAACCGCAATGGTCGGTATCACGACCGTAGGGTGTGGTTTGTGTAATCTGACCGGGTAAGGATGTAGGAGCCAATTGACCGCCTGTCATACCGTAAATTGCGTTGTTAATGGAAATAATTGTGATATTTTCATTTCTTGCGGCAGAGTGAACGGTTTCAGCCATACCGATAGAAGCCAAGTCACCGTCGCCTTGATATGTAAATACAATATTTTCAGGGTTAGGGCGTTTAACACCTGTTGCAACTGCGGGAGCACGACCGTGAGCCGCTTCAATCATATCGCAGTTAAAATAGTTATAAGCCATAACCGAACAACCAACAGGAGCAATGCCTACTGTTTTGCCTTCGATGCCTAATTCATCCATTACTTCAGCAACCAAGCGGTGAACAATACCGTGGGTGCAACCGGGACAGTAATGGAAAGGAACATCGGTTAAAGCATGTGGTTTTTCAAATACTACCATTATTTTGCACCTCCGTTTGCCTTTTCAATAGCAGCCAATACCTCTTCAGGTGACGGAATCATACCGCCAACACGACTGCAAAGCATGTATTCACCCTTGCACTTTGTTGCAAGCTTAACGTCTTCAAGCATTTGACCCATTGAAAGCTCAACGCTAATAAAGGTGTGTGCCTTTTCAGCAGCAGCTTCAAACACTTTTGTGGGGAAGGGCCACAATGTGATGGGACGAATCATACCAACCTTAATACCCTTGTTTCTAGCTTCAACAATAGCGTTTTTAGCAACACGAGCAGCAATACCAAAAGCGGCAATGCAAATTTCAGCATCGTCCATCATATATTCTTCGTACATTACTTCGTTTTCTTCAATGTACTTATAACGGTCAAAGCGTTCAAGGTTTGACTTTTCAAGCGCGTCGGGTTGTAAGAAGAGTGAGTTCACAATATTGTGTTGACGTTCCATCTTAGTACCTGTGGTTGCCCAAGGCTTTTCGGGCATGGGCTTAACGTCGTATTCTAAAGATACAGGCTCCATCATCTGACCCATTGTACCGTCAGCCAAAATCATAGAGGTCATACGGTATTTGTCAGCAAGTTCAAAGCCCTTAACGGTTAAATCAGCCATTTCCTGTACTGAGGAAGGAGCTAAAACTAACATTCTAAAGTCACCGTGACCACCTGCCTTAGTTGCTTGGAAATAGTCAGACTGTGAAGGCTGAATACCGCCAAGACCGGGGCCGCCACGTTGTACGTTAATAATAAGTGAAGGTAAATCAGCACCTGCAAGGTAAGAAAGACCTTCACCCTTAAGCGAAATTCCGGGGCTTGATGATGATGTCATAACACGAAGACCTGTTGAAGCAACGCCGTAAACCATATTAATAGCGGCAATTTCGCTTTCAGCCTGTAAGAAGCAACCGCCAATTTTAGGCATTCTTTTAGCCATATAAGCGGCAATTTCAGTTTGGGGGGTAATAGGATAACCAAAGTAATGACGGCAGCCTGCAATAATAGCGGCTTCGGCAATAGCTTCGTTACCTTTCATTAAAACCTTATCTGCCATTTTTACACTACCTTTCTACCTTAATGATGCAGTCGGGACACATTGTAGCACAGAAAGCGCAAGCAATACAATCAGCTTCGTTTACTGCTTCTACAGGGTGGTGACCCTTTGCGTTAATTTTATCTGCGGCGAGTGTTAAAACTTTTTTGGGACATACGTCAACGCATAATCCACAGCCTTTGCACTTGTCGGTTTGAAAAGTCAATTTAGCCATATTAAGCACTCCTTTAATTGATTTTATCCTGAAGCTTAAGTGAAAAAAGATTAGGAATTTCATTTTTCAAATCATCATAAAGCCTATTATACACCGAAGTGCAAATAATTGGAAGCCCTGTTTTTTGGGAAATTTCATCCGCATAGATTAATGATTTTAAAACGTCTTCCCTTTTGGTTTCTTCACCCAAGTTTGAATTGTTTACAATAGCGGTAAATTTAATTTTTGCCGCATCTTCAATTTCACGCATTACTTCAAGCGTTGATTCTGCGTCACGGGTTAAGGGGCGGAAGCAGTTAATTACAAAAATCATTTCGTAATTGTTTTCTTCCAATATTGCGGGGGATATTCTACCAAGCGCATAAGCGCCACGGTCGTCACCGCCAACGTCAATTATAACCTGCTTATCCTTTTGGTCACAAATGGAATAAATTTGCTGTGGAAGTGCAGGAATGTCTACGTTAGTTCCCGCATATTCCGAAACAATAAGCTCTATCCCCTGTGATTCAAAATCCTTTGCGCTGTCTTTAGTGCGAAAGTAAGGGTTTACAATGTCCAAATCGGCAATTGCTACCCTTTTATATTTTGCTTTTTGGTCATACGCCATATTAACGGCGACGTTCGTTTTGCCGCTACCGTAATGACCGCAAAGAAGGGTTATTCTTTTATAAATCATAATTTATTTCTTTGAATCTTACCGCTGGTAGTTTTGGGTAAACTATCCCTAAATACAACAATACGTGGGTATTTATAAGGAGCGGTTCTTTCCTTAACGTAATTTTGAATTTCTTTCTTAAGTTCTTCGGTGGGCTCGGTACCGTTTACAAGCACAATGCTTGCCTTAACAACCTGACCGCGTACCTCGTCGGGTGCGGCTGAAACGCCACATTCCAAAACGTAGGGAAGCTCCATAATAACGCTTTCAATTTCGAACGGTCCAATACGGTAGCCTGAAGACTTAATAACGTCATCAACACGACCAACGTACCAATAGAAGCCGTCTTCATCTCGCCAAGCGGTATCGCCTGTGTGGTAATAATCCTCGCACCAGGTTTCCTTGGTTTTTTCCTCGTCTCCATAATAACCAACCGAAAGACCGCAAGGTAAACCGTTTCTGATATCAATAACAATTTCACCTGTTTCACCAACGTCAACGGGGTTGCCGTCAGTGTCAACGATTTTAACGTCATAAATAGGTGCGGGTTTACCCATTGAGCCAATTTTATGAGGTGCACCAACAAGGTTACCGATAATCATTGTGCTTTCGGTTTGACCGAAGCCTTCAAGAATTTGAAGACCTGTTGCCTTTTCAAACTGGCGGTAAACCTCGGGGTTTAGCGCTTCGCCCGCTGTGGTCATATGCTTAACCGATGATAAGTCGTATTTTGAAATATCTTGCTTAACCATCATACGAAGCATGGTAGGTGGTGCGCAGAAGGTAGTAATATTGTATTTTGCAAACATTGGTAAAATGTCGGCAGCGTCGAAACGGTCAAAGTCGTAAGCGAAAATTGCCGCTTCAGCAAGCCACTGACCGTATAATTTGCCCCACATTGCCTTTGCCCAGCCAGTGTCAGAAATGGTAAAGTGCAAGCCATCGGGGTCAACGTCGTGCCAATATTTAGCAGTGTGGAAGTGACCCAAGGGGTATTTATAATTGTGAGCCGCAATTTTGGGATAACCGCTTGTACCTGATGTAAAGTACATAAGCATAAGGTCGTCACCGCAGGCTGTGTCATCAGTACGGTTAAAGTGGGTTGAGAAAAGCTTATACTCTTCATCAAAATTACGCCAACCATCACGTGTGCCGTTAACGATAAGCTTGTTTTTAACACAGTCGCATTTGTCAGCCGCTAATTCAGCCTGATATGCGGTGTCACCGTCGGCAGTACAAATAATAGTATTAACACCTGCTGAACGGAAGCGATATTCGAAGTCCTTTTCCAAAAGCTGATTGGTTGCGGGAATTGCAATAGCACCAAGCTTATTAAGACCAATCATAGCAAACCAAAATTGGTAATGGCGCTTAAGCACAAGCATTACCTTGTCACCCTTTTTAATGCCAAGTGACTTAAAGTAGTTTGCACAGCGGTTAGATTCCTTCTTAATGTCGGTAAAGGTTAATGCACGTTCGGTGCCGTCCTTTGAAATGTGCATAAGGGCAAGCTTTTCAGGCTCACGCTTTGCAAGGGCGTCAACCAAGTCGAAACCAAAGTTAAACTTTTCGGTATTTTTAAAGGTAATCGAGGTGGGTGTGCCGTTTTCGTTTTCAATAATATCAATATATTTGCTGTAAATACGTTCGTTCTTATCCTTATGTACACGCTTTGTAGCGGGAACGTTAGCAATAGGCTTAACGCCCTCGGCAAGCTCGGGAATAGGCTCGCCTGTGGGGTTTAAAACGATAGCGTAGAAGATACAATCCTCACCGCCAACGGCTATCATACCGTGGGGGGTGTTACTGTCAAAGTAAATGCTATCGCCGGGGCCTAAAATTTCGGCGTGTTCGCCAACCTGTACCTTTAAGCGACCGCTTATGATAAGGTCACATTCCTGACCGGCATGGGTTGTAACCTCAATTGGTTTATTTTGTGCTTCCTCACTGTACGTGCTTTTAACGTAAAGGGGTTCAGCAATACGGTTTTTAAAGGCGGAAGCCAAGTTATAATAGGTCATACCGTGCGCTTTTTCAATGCGCTGACCTTCGCCACGGCGGGTTACGGTATAAGACTTAAGACGCGGGCTATAGCCTTCGATAATATCGGTAACGTAAACGCTGAAAGCGTTGGCGCAACGATAAATAAATGCAAAGTGCAAATCACTTTCACCGTTTTCACAACGAAGATATTCTTCTTCACTTACCGCTGTTTTTTTAGCCATATCACTTACTGATAAGCCCATAATTTCACGCAGTTCTTTAATACGACCTGCTATTTCCTTGATTTTAGAATCAAGTCCTTTAATGTTTTCCATCATTTCCTCCGTTTCGGGCGAAAAATCAAAAATACTCGCCCCAAAGTTATGACTTTGAGACGAGTAGAAAATCTCTTACCCGCGGTACCACTCAAATTGCAGTAATACTGCCACTCTTGGAATCAAACAATTCCTATGCCTTTACGCAGCAATCACGAAAGGGGTCTACTAACCAAAAGCTTTCTTCCCTTCAGCTCAGAAGCTACAAACACAAAACACACATAAATGACTTGCACCAACCGTCACTTCTCTAATATGTATTATTTCGCGCACTCTTCGTCAACGCTTTTTAAATAATATATCACAACTTTAAAAAATTGTCAATTAAATATTAAAGTTTATTACGCTGAATTTTTCCGCTTATGGTCTTGGGTAATTCATCGCGGAAAACAACCACACGTGGATACTTATAAGGCGCGGTGTGGGTTTTAACGTAGTTTTGAATTTCTTTCTTTAATTCTTCACTAGGTTCAGTACCCTTGGTAAGCACAATGCTTGCCTTAACAACCTGACCTCTGATTTCGTCGGGAGCGGCCGATACACCACATTCCAAAACGTATGGAAGTTCCATAATAACGCTTTCAATTTCGAACGGTCCAATACGGTAGCCTGAAGACTTAATAACGTCGTCAATGCGGCTTACGTACCAGAAGTAACCGTCTTCATCACGCCAAGCGGTGTCGCCTGTGTGGTACATACCGTCGTACCAAGCGTCGTTTGTCTTTTCGTCATCAAGGTAATATTCCTTAAAGAGACCGCAAGGAACAAATTTATCGGTATGGATAACAATTTCACCTGTTTCACCGTCGGCAACGGGGTTACCGTCGGGGTCAACAATATCAACGTCATATTGAGGTGATGCTTTACCCATTGCGCCAACCTTGGGCACAGTACCGCAAAGGTTTGCAATTGTAAGGGTGGTTTCAGTTTGACCGAAGCCTTCCATTATTTGAAGACCTGTTGCCTGCTCAAACTGGCGGAAAACTTCGGGATTAAGCGCTTCACCGGCAGTTGTCATATGGTGAATTGAAGATAAATCATACTTCGATAGGTCACCCTTAACAAGCATACGAAGCATTGTTGGTGGCGCACAGAAGGTTGTGATTTGATACTTTTCAAACATTGGCAAAATTTCGTCGGTGTGAAAGCGGTCAAAGTCGTAAACAAACACCGCACCTTCGCAAAGCCATTGACCGTAAAGCTTGCGCCAAAGCGATTTACCCCATCCCGTGTCGGAAATGGTAAGATGCAAGCCGACACGTTCGCAGCAGTGCCAATATTTAGCAGTTACAAAATGACCAAGCGCATAGGTGTGCTTGTGAGCCGCCATTTTGGGATTACCTGTTGTACCCGAGGTAAAGAACATAAGTGCGTTATCTTCACCGCAGGAGGTATTTTCATCACGGTAATAGTGGGCGCTGAACAAAGGATATTCTTTGTCAAAATCGTTCCAGCCGTCACGGTTGCCGCCAACCATTATAAGCTTTTCAATACAGTCGCAGTTTGCAGCGGCTCTTTGGGCGATTTCAGCAGTGTCGCCGTCAGCGGTGCAAACAAGCGCCTTAACGCCCGCTGCTTTGAAGCGATATTCAAAGTCGTGTTCTTTAAGCTGATTTGTTGCAGGAATTGCAACCGCACCAAGTTTATGAAGCGCAACCATACAGAACCAGAACTGATAATGCCTTTTAAGTACAAGCATTACCTTATCGCCCTTCTTAATGCCAAGCGAGGTGAAATAGTTAGCAACCTGGTTAGAAGCACGTTTAATATCATTAAATGTAAATCGGCGTTCACGCTTGTTTTTATCAAGATGAAGCATTGCAAGCTTATCGGGGTACTTTGCAGCAATACCATCAACAATATCAAAACCAAAGTTAAATGTATCGGTTTCCTTAAAGTTAATTTTTTGTAATGCGCCGTTTTCATCTTCAACCGTTTCAACAAACTTTTCACAAACAAGCTGTTCGGTCTTTTTAGTTGAAGCAATGCTCTTGCGAACAACCTCTTCCTTAGTGTCTTCACCCGGTAAAACAACTGCACAGAAAACACAGTCCTTGCCGTCAACGGCAATCATACCGTGGGGTGTTGAAGAATTGTAATAAATGCTGTCGCCTTCGTGCAAAATTTCAACGTGGTCACCAATTTGCACCTTTAAAGAACCACTCATAACAAGGTCAAATTCCTGACCCGAGTGGGTTGCAAGGTGAATTGGTTTATTTTGCTGTGCGGCGGAATATTCATACCTTACCCAATAAGGCTCGGCAATTTTGTCACGGAATTTAGGTGCCAAGTTTTTAATGTCAATACCGTCTTCTTTTGCGGTTTGAAGACCCTGACCCTTACGGGTTACAGTATAGCTTGAAAGACGTGCAGCATTATGACCTTCCAAAAATTCGGTAATTTCAACCCCGAATTCCAAAGCGCACTTATGAATAAAGCTAAAAGGTATATCAGCTTCGGCAGTTTCGTATGCAATATACTGTTCCTCACTAACTGCGGTCTTAACTGCCATTTCGGCAATTGACCAACCCATAATTTCGCGCATTTCTTTAATTCGCGCAGCAATTTCCATAAGCTGTTGTTTTGCAGTATTGGTTGTCATTTTTAACACCCTTTCCAAAAATAAAAAAACACCTGTCTCAATCTTTGAGACGGGTGTTGTAACTCACACTCGCGGTACCACTCAAATTGCAGTTAAACTGCCACTCAGGATCTAGCAACCCTTATGCCTTTACGCAGCAATCACGGGAAAACCTACTTGCAGTTAAGTTTCAGCCTTCCAGCTCAGAAGTGATAGGTATCATCAAACACTTAATATCGGCTTACACCAACCGCCGACTCTCTAAAAATAGTTGTTTGAAACCGTCTTCGTCAAAGCCATTACATATTTTTGTTAATTATATCACTTTACAAAAAAATTGTCAACACTTTTTAAAGGTTTTTCACCGTTATCGGTTTACTTTTTCTTTAAAATATGGTATATTAACTTGACAACTAAATGAAAGTGAAAAATAAAATGAAATTAAAATCAAATCTTATAGGCACTAGTGATTTTTACCGCAGGGTATTTGCAATTGTAGTGCCAATGATAATTCAAAACACTATTACAAACGTTGTAAGCCTTTTGGATAACGTAATGGTTGGCCGTATTGACACCCTTCAAATGTCGGCAGTTACCATTGTTAATCAGCTTATGTTTGTATTTTACCTTTGCATTTTTGGCGGTATGGCGGGTGCGGGCATATTTGCCACCCAATACGCCGGCGCAAATGATAACGACGGTATACGCCACTGTATGCGAATGAAAACCATTGTCGGCATTGTAATGACAGCACTTGCCTTGGGTGTATTTTTAATTTTTAAACAGCCGTTAATTGAAATGTACATCGCACAGGACACCCTACCTGCTGACGCCGCCGCAACGATTAAATATGCAACCGATTATATGTTGGTTATGCTTATTGGTCTTTTGCCATTTTCAATAATGCAGGTATATGCAAGCTCTTTAAGAGAGGTTGGCGAAACCAAGCTACCAATGGTTGCAAGCATTTCGGCAATTATGGTAAACCTTGTGCTTAACTATTTGCTAATTTTCGGTAAGTTTGGCTTCCCCCGTCTTGAAGTTGTGGGTGCCGCTATTGCAACGGTAATTTCACGCTTTGTGGAAGTTATAATAATAGTTGTTGCAACACACCTTAAACACAAAAAATACCCCTTTATTAAAGGCGCTTTCAAAAGCTTTTACGTCCCTTGGAATTTGGCAAAGCAAATCACCACAAAGGGTATGCCCCTTTTGGTTAACGAATTTTTATGGTCGTCAAGCATGGCGGTATTACTTCAATGCTATTCGGTTAGAGGTATTCAGGTTTTGGCGGCGGTTAATATTACCAACACCGTAAACAACCTGTTTAACGTTGTTTTTCTTACAATGGGCAACGCCGTTGCAATAATTGTTGGTCAGCATTTGGGTGCTAACCGCATTAAAGAGGCAAAACAATCGGTTTGGCAACTTTTAACTCTGTCGGTTGGTTGCTGTGTAATAATGGGCGGTATTATGGCCTGCCTTGCACCCTTTATTCCGCACATATATAAAACCGAGCCCGAGGTTAAGCAAATGGCAACCTATTTCTTGTTTGTTGTTGCCGCATTAATGCCGGTATTTGCCTTTGCACACAACTGTTACTTTACCTTACGTTCAGGCGGGCGTACTCTTATTACCTTTATTTTTGACAGCGCTTTTGCTTGGGCAATTGTTGTACCCCTTGCATTTGTACTTTCAAAATACACCTCGCTCCCCGTTTTGCCGCTTTATATTGCGGTACAGTCGCTTGATATTATTAAATGTATTATCGGCTTCTTTATGGTTAAAAAAGGTATGTGGATTAGAAACATTATTGATATTAAATAACACATTTAAAAACACCGCAGCCTTGCGGTGTTTTTGTGGTATGTATTTAAAATTATAGTTTATCGGTTAGTTGAATTGAAGGGACGCCTGTCCCTACGTGATATTACAATTTAAATTGGGATAACTCGTAGGGGCGAACTGTGTTCGCCCGTTGAATCTTAGATGAAATTTATGCGGAACGACACACAGGTCGTTCCCTACGTGATATCTCAGTTAAATTTCCCATTCTAATTCCGAATTACGAATTACGCATTACGAATTAGATAATCCCCCATTTATATCCGTCGCGAAGCGACACCTTAATTATTCATTATTCATCATTCATTCTTATCGTCTCCAAGCTTACCCTTTATATTTCAGCTTGGTTGCCATTCCGCCACGTATGTGCCGCTCACTTTTATTCTTTTCAAGCACTTCTTTTACCAATTTATATAGCTGTGGGTTATCGTAACGAAGCTTTTGGGTGACATCCTTATGTACCGTGCTTTTGCTAATTTTAAAAACCTTTGCCGTTGCCCTAACTGTTGCGCCTGTGTCCAATATATATTCACCTAGAATAACCGCGCGTGGCTCTGCCTCTCTCATACAATCAACTCCTAAAAGGACTAATTAATTGTATGAATAAAAACTTATAAATATGATTAAAGCAAAAAAGCTTTCGGCAAAAACCGAAAGCTTTTTAATTTAATTAAAACAAAATTACAAGGAACTGTGAAACAAGTACAACCGCAATAAGTGCGATAGGATAGGTTGCGGCATAAGCTGCTGCAACGTCTTCTGTTCCTGCAACACCGATAAGTGTGCCAAGTGCGGGGGTAGAAGTCATACCACCTGTAAGTGAGCCCAAGTTGTTGAGAAGGCTTAACTTTAACACGTACTTTGCAAACAAGAAGCCAAGTATCATAGGTACAACTGTCATTACAACACCGTAAACGAAGTACATGGGGTCGAAGTTGGCAATAAATTCAGCACCACCGGGGATACCTGCGCCAACCAAGAACAACACAAGACCTAATTCGCGGAACAACTTTAAGGTGCTTTGTGCGGGCATAATGCTAACAGCACCGATTTTGCCAAAGTGACCTAAAATCAAGCTCATAAGTAAGCAACCGCCTGTTGCAGTTAACGAGAAGCAAGTGCCCGAAAGACCGCTTGAAGACAACGGAATTTTAATATTACCGATAATTACGCCTAAAATAGCCGCTAAAGCAAAACCTGCAACACCCATATGGTCGATTTCAAATAGCTTTTTAGTAATCTTTTTCTCTTCTTTTTCAGACTTAATAACCAATTTTGCGCGTTCTTCTTCCATATTAGCCTTTGAAAGCTTGGGGATAAGCTGAACGAACAATACAACACCTACAACGCCGAAGATATAAGAAATACCGTGACCAACAGACACTAAGCCTTCATATTCGGCGGCAACGGTTGCCTTTGCAGCAGAGAAAGCAGGGGTTGAAGTAAGCGAGCCCGAAAGCAAGCCAACAATCATAGCAACGAAGCCGTCTTGTTCTTTAATGGTAGCGCCATAACCGAACAATTCGCCTGCATAGATACAGCCAACTGCGGCAAGACCGCCTGCAAGAATGATAATAAGACCAAGCAAAACGTATGACTTAAAATTCTTTTTAAAGTTGCCAAAGAATTTAGGACCTGCGATGTAACCAACCGATGTAACGAATAAAACAAGACCCAAGCCTTCGATTAGCTTCATAGCTGATTTATAGTCATAAGCCTTTGCCGACAAGGCGAAGACAAGACCGTCGCTTGTCATACTAAAGCACAATGCGCCAACAAGCAATGCAATAATAAACACGCCTGCGTCGCCAAGTGATACACCCTTAATGGTGATTCTACCCAAAGCATAACCAACGAGTAGAACACCGAAAACAACAAACAAAAGGGTGTAAATATCGTTAATGGATATTACTCCACCAAAAAATTTCATGCTAAGTCCTCCTTAAAAATCCTTCTGCTTTGTGTAGTTAGGAAGAAGCTTAGGAGAAACCTTATCGGTCTTGATGCCTGCATCAGCCATTTCTTTCTTAAAGCTTTCAACGTGGTCAAGGCTAAGCTTATCGCTAACAGTTGTGTTTTTAGCAACTGCAGCAGCGTTAATACCAGCGTTACGACCGAATACGATAATATCCAAAAGTGAGTTACCCATAAGGCGATTTTCACCATGGATACCACCAACGGCTTCACCTGCAACAAAGAGGTTTTCAACGTCAGACATACCGTTATCGGCAATCTTAATACCACCGTTTTGATAGTGAAGTGTTGGGTAAATAAGGATAGGTTGCTTACGCATATCAATACCATACTTAAGGTACATACGCATCATAGCAGGAATTCTCTTTTCAATTGTGCCTTCACCGTGAATCATATCAATCATAGGTGAGTCAAGCCAAATACCCTGACCACCGTTGAAGGTGTCGATACCGTTACCCTTGCGGCATTCTCTGATAACTGAAGAAGCGCAAACGTCACGTGTTTCGAGAGGATACATAAATGCTTCACCGTCAGAATTGATGAGCTGAGCGCCGATTGAACGTACCTTTTCGGTAACAAGCGCACCAAAGATTTGTGAAGGATAAGCAGCACCTGTTGGGTGATACTGTAAGGTGTAAGCGTAAAGCAAGGGAGCACCTGCACGGTAAGCTAAAACAAGACCGTCGGCAGTAGCGCCGTAGTGGTTAGAGGTTGGGAAGCCTTGATAATGCATACGACCTGCACCACCGGTAGCAATAATAACGGTTTTAGCACGTGCGATAAGGATTTCCTTGGTTTCCATATTCATAAGAACTGCGCCGGCAGCCTTGCCGTTTTCGTCCTTAATAATTTCAATTGCTGAAGTGAAATCAACAACGGGGATTTGACGGTTTTGAACTTCGTCACGTAAAACACGCATAATTTCAGCGCCTGAATAGTCCTTACAAGCGTGCATACGCTTACGTGATGTGCCGCCACCATGGGTAGTAACCATTGTGCCGTCAGCTTCTTTGTCGAACATAACGCCAAGGTCGTTAAGCCATTTAATACAAATAGGTGCATCGTTTACAAGCTTATAAACCAATTCGGGCACGTTTTTGAAGTGACCGCCGCCCATAACGTCAAGATAATGTTGAGCAGGGCTGTCGTTGGGCTTGTCAGCAGCCTGAATACCGCCTTCAGCCATCATTGTGTTAGCGTCGCCGTGACGAAGCTTGGTAACTATCATAACGTTTGCGCCGTTTTCGTTAGCCATAATAGCGGCTGCAGAGCCTGCACCGCCACCACCGATAACAAGCACGTCTACATCGTAATCAATTTTGGTAAGGTCAATATCAGCAGGGTTAATTCTGGGGTTAGCCTGTAAGGTTTCAGCCAATTCAAGCGGTACCTTTTCACCCTTATTGGGACCGATTTTAAGTTCAGCAAACTGCGACTTTATGTGGTCGGGATGGTTTTCAAGTAAAACCTGGTCCTTTTCTTCAGCAGTCATACGTCGGGGATGATTACCTGCAAGAACCTGCTTAAGACGTTCTTCACGGGTAGCTTCTACCCTTTTAATTGATTCTAATTGTTCTTTAGTATACATATTATCGCACCTCCTTATTTCTCAAAATCACGATTGTTATACATAGCTTTAAGTTCTTCAGCAGTTTTCTTCATAATATCCTGAAGGTCTGCTTCGCAACCACCGTTTTCGATTTCAGCAACACGTTCTAAAAGGTGTTGTGTTTCGGGAGCAAGGTACTTACCGTTAAGGCGTCTTGCCAAAAGACCAACCTGTGGATGAGTAATACCTGCAGGGCAACGTGAAGAACAAACGCCGCACATTACACAGTCGAAGGATTCTTCAGCGCACTTTTCAAAATCGCCACGCTGTGCATAAGCAATGTATTGCATAACGTTAAGCTCTTGTGTACAAGCCTTGGTACAAGCGTTACAACCGATACAAGCGTATACTTCGGGGTAAAGCTGCATCATAATTTGTTCGCTGGGCTTAACCTTTTCAATATCGTAAGGCTGCTTAACCAAGGGGAAGAAAGGAAGAGTAGCAATATACATATTGTCCTCTACCTTGGTTTGACAAGCAAGACAGGTTTTAATTTCTTGCTGACCTTTAATGCGGTAGATTGTAGCACAAGCACCACAGAAGCCGCAACGACAACCAACACCACGAACAAGTTGGTAACCGGCATATTCCATGGCATTCATAATAGTAAGGCTTTCGGGAACCTCATATTTTTTACCGTAAAGGTAAATATTTACCATTTTTTCCATTATTTTTTCTCCTTTAATACTCGCTTGGAAGTTCTTCCAATTCGTCACAGCGGAAAACCGGACCGTCTTTACATACATATTTAGCGCCAACGTTGCATCTGCCGCACTTGCCAACACCGCACTTCATACGAAGCTCAAGTGTGGTATAAACGTTGGTCTTGTCAAAGCCAATGCCGCAAAGACCGTCAAGTGTGAATTTAATCATAATAGGCGGACCGCACAAAACAGCTACCTTATTGGTGTCAAAGCCAAGCTCCTTAACGTAGTTTGGAACAAACCCAACGTGACCGTCCCAACCTTCCTGAGGATTATCGATAGTTAAATGTACGTTAACGCCGTCGTCGGTTGACCATTCTTCAATAATTTCCTTATAGTCAAGAAGGTCATCCTTACTGCGTGAGCCGTAAACAATATCAATTTTACCGTAACGGTCACGGTAGTGACGGCAATAGTTAATTACCGAACGAAGAGGTGCAAGACCTACACCGCCCGCAATAAACAACAAATCTTTACCTGCAAACACGTCATCCACAGGGAAGGGTTTGCCGTAAGGTCCGCGAATGGTAATTTGCTGACCGGGTTCAGCCTGATGTAACCAATCGGTCACACAGCCGCACTTTTTAATAGAAAATTCCATAAATTCTTCATTTGTGGGTGAAGAAGTAATTGAAAACATTGCTTCGCCAACACCGGGAACTGAAAGCATAGCGCATTGACCGGGCTTGTGGTCGAATGCTTTTTTGCCGTCAGGTGTTACAACGCGAAATGTTTTAATGTCGGGTGTATCAATGCGAACGTCGGTAATGACACCGATTTTTGGAATTAAAGTTTCGTTAATGCTGTTCATCTTATTTTCCTCCAATCTTTTTCATTACTTTTACAATATTCATTGAAATGGGGCACTTTGCAAGACAACGACCGCAACCAACACAGCTAAACATACCGCCGTTATTTTCGGGGTAGTAAACAAGCTTGTGCATAAAGCGTTGACGGAAGCGTTCCTTTTGTGATAAACGGTTGTTACCGTGTGCCATTTTTGTAAAGTCGGAATACATGCAAGAATCCCAACATCTGAAACGAACAACGCCGTTACCTGTGTTAAAGTCCTTAATGTCATAGCACTGACAGGTGGGGCAAACAAAGGTACAGGTACCGCAACCAAGACAAGCCTGTGACAATTCGTCCCATTCGGGTAAATCGAACAATTCCTTAGTCTTACCACCGCCGAAGCCGTCGGTAGTAAGGTCCTTAAGGGGAAGCTTATCCATAATAGCGTTAATTTTTGCTTTTTGGTCATCAGCAGCGGTGTCGTCGCATTCTTCGGTTAAAGCTGAAAGCTTTTGTAAAAGGTCTTTACCCTTTTCGGTATTAGCCTTAAAGAAAATTTCAGTTTCACTCTTCCAAGCTGAAATGTCGCCTGTGGGCTCAGCAGGGTCAACACCAAAGGTCTTGCAGAAACAGGTTTCAGAAGGTCTGCCGCAAGCCAATGAAATAATAACGCCGTGGCTGCGTCTTAAAGCGTAAAAGCTGTCAACAGGCTCGCTTAAAAATACACGGTCTAAAACGTCAAAGCTTTTAACGTCGCAAGCTCTTACACCGAAGATAACAAAATCACTGAGTGCGCTTCTAGCTTCAACAACTTCAATGTTTTTGCCTTCAGTCTTAAACTTCATTAAGTTTTCGGTCTGGGGAAAGAAAAAGTCCTTAGGGCTTCTTACAGTGTTAAGCGCGTTACTCCAAACTGTTCCCTCTTCCCACTTTTTGTAAGCGGCACTGCCGTCAGTTTGGTCGACAGGAAGATAAAGCTCAGCATTTTTTGCAATTTCAGCAAATAAAAGGTTAATTTTATCAAGAGAACACTTACGCATTGTTATCCCCCCTATCAAAAACTTCACCGGGTTCAAGGTCTTCGGTTGTGTAGCTAACCAAAGGCGCACGGCTGCCAACCTCGGCACCCGCTTGATATTCACCGTAAAATTCGTTCATATCCTTAATGAACTTACGGTTAAGAAGGTGTAAAGGAATATTTTGTGGGCACACGCGTGAGCATTCGCCACAGTCGGTACAGCGACCTGCCACGTGGTAAGCACGAATAATGTGGAAAAGCTTTTCTTCAAATTCGTTTGCGGGTGATTTGTTTTCAACACCCGAATTTGGGTTGTCAAATACACACTTTTCACAAGTACAAGCAGGGCAAGCATCACGGCAAGCATTACAACGAATGCAACGTGAAAGCTCATTCTGCCAAAAAGCAAATCTTTCATCAGCGGTCATAGCTTCAAGGCGTGCAACCTCGTCAAAACGGTTTGATTCGATAACGTCGCCTTCCTCGCCTAAAAGCTCGTCGAAAGCCACGTGCTTTTTGCTCTTGCAGTTAATGCAACGCTCAGCCAAAACCTCTTTAGCGTCAATAGAAATAGGTGCATCGTCATACAAGGTAGTAACAAGCAACTTGTCGCCGTCAGCACCGATAGCGGCAATACCGTCACCGCTGATTGCCTTAACCTTTGCAATGTCAGCCATACCTTCGCAAGGAATGCCAACTGCGTAAACTTTTTCACGGTCAAAACGATGTTCGGTTAAAAGCTGATTAAAGCTATAAGTGTCGCAAGGCTTTAAGAAAACAAGAATTTTGCCTTCAACCTTGCCTGTTTTTGCAACAAGATATTTTGCAAAGTTTGCACCGCAGAAATCGTTAAAAACAAAACCGTTTTGTAATTCTTCTACTGTGTTAAACATTTTAGGGGTAACGTCATAATCAAATTCGCCAAGGCCCCAACCAAGCACACAGCTTACGGTTCCGTTAGAAAGGAGCTCCGATGCTTTTGCCAATAATTGTTCACGGGTTATTTTTTGCATCTTAAGTCCTCCAATCTCTTGTTTTCACCAAGTGCAGTTACAGTAGCAACAAAGTCGTTCATTGTTGCCGCAAATTTTGCGCCTTCAGCAGCCGATACCCATTCAACACGGGTACGTTCCTTTTCAATGCCTAAATAGTCAAGCATTGAGAAAAGAGCCGCCATACGACGACGGGTAAAGTAGTTACCCGAAGTATAGTGACAGTCACCGGGGTGGCAACCGCAAATAATTACACCGTCAGCACCACGTTGGAATGCACGTAAAATAAACATTGGGTTTACACGGCATGAACAAGGCACACGGATAATTTTAACGTCAGCAGGGTATGCCAAGCGGTTATTACCCGCAAGGTCAGCACCCGCATAAGAACACCAGTTGCAGCAAAATGCAACAATTAAAGGCTTATATTCATTTACTTGCATATTGCGTCAACCTCCGCCATAATTTGTAAGTTTGCAAAGCCCTTAAGGTCCATAGCACCTGAAGGACAAGCAACGGTACAAGCACCGCAACCCTGACATACTGCAGGATTAACAACTGCTACTCTTCTAACCTTAGTGGTTCTATCAGGCATACGGAATTCCTTATCCTCGTAGGTGATAGCGCCGTAAGGACAAACGTTTGCACAAGATGAGCAACCGTCACACATAAGCTCGTTAGAGCCTGCAACACAGGGGTTACCCGTAAGCTTATCCTTAGCAAGAAGACCGATAACCTTAGAAGCTGCGGCACCTGCCTGAGATACGGTTTCGGGAATATCCTTAGGACCTTGACAAGCACCTGAAAGGAACACTCCCGCTGTGGGACTTTCAACAGGGCGAAGCTTGGGGTGTGCTTCGGTGAAGAAGTCGTTAGTATCCATACTTGCAGTAAGCATTGTTGCAAGAGGACGAGCTGATTTATCAGGCTCGATTGCGGCTGCCAAAACAACCAAGTCAGCATCGATATGAAGCTGTTTGTTTGCAATAAGGTCAGACGCTTGAACCTTTAATTTATCGCCTTCGGGTACAACCTTACCAACCATACCCTTAACGTACTTAACGCCATATTCTTCTACAGCACGGCGATAGAATTCATCAAAGTTTTTACCTGGGGTACGCACGTCAATATAGAATACGTAAACTTCGGTATCAGGGTATTTGTCACGTGTAAGCATTGCATGCTTAGCGGTATACATACAGCAAATCTTTGAACAGTATTCCTTACCCTTTTCAGCGCAGGATTCACAACGTGAGCCAACACATTGAACAAACACGATAGTGTGGGGGTGCTTTCCGTCAGAAGGACGTAAAAGCTTACCTGCAGAAGGACCTGCAGCATTGGTAAGACGTTCAAATTCAAGAGATGTAATAACGTCTTTTGATTGGTTGTAAGCATATTCGTCAAACTTTTCCATACTGATGGGGTTAAAGCCTGTTGCTACAACAATAGCACCGTATTTTTCGGTAATATATTCATCCTGTTGGGTATAGTCGATAGCGCCTGCTGCACATACCTTTGAACAAACACCGCACTTGCCGTTTTTAAGCATGTTACAAGCGTTAGGGTCAATGGTTGCAACCTTTGGCACAGCCTGTGCGAAAGGAATATAAATTGCGGGGCGGTTGTCCATACCTAAGTTAAATTCGTTAGGAATTTTCTTCATTGGGCACTTTTCAACGCAAGCGCCACAGCCTGTACAAACGTCTTCCTTAACGTATCTTGCATTCTTTTTAATGGTTACGTCAAAGTTACCAACAAAGCCGCCAACCTCGGTTACTTCACTGTAAGAGAAAATGCGGATTTTTTCGTTTTGTGCAACGTCAACCATTTTAGGTGTCAAAATGCAAGCCGCACAGTCAAGTGTTGGGAAGGTTTTGTCGAGCTGAGCCATTTTACCACCAATGGTGGGCTTCTTTTCAACAATGTCTACGGGGAAGCCTGCATCGGCAATATCAAGCGCAGTTTGAATACCTGCAATACCGCCACCAATAACCAAAGCACGTTTGGTAACGGGCGATTCACCGGGGGTAAGAGGTGCGTTAAGGTTTACCTTAGCGATAGCTGCTTTACCCAAAATAATAGCTTTTTCGGTACCGGAAAGCATATCCTTATGTACCCAAGAGCATTGCTCACGAATGTTTGCAATTTCAACCATATAAGGATTAAGTCCTGCTGCAGCCGCAGTTTTGCGGAAGGTTGCTTCGTGCATACGGGGCGAGCAAGAACATACAACGATACCTGTAAGATTGTGCTCCTTAACGGCGGCCTTAATCATATCCTGACCGGCCTGTGAGCACATATATTGATAATTGGCGGAAAAGACTACACCTGGTTCGCTTTTCAAGGCTTCTGCTACTGCCACTACGTCAACTGTACCGGCAATATTAGTACCACACCAACATACAAAAACACCAACTCTTTGCATTTGTCTTTTCCTCCTTTACTTTGTATACTTTCTAAATGCGCTAACGAGCAACTGCTGAGGTGTGTCAGCATCAACCATTGCGGGAACGTCGTCAGCTTTCATACGATTTGCGCCTTGCTTTCTAACTGCGGTTAAGCGAACAGCTTCAACAACCTTTGCGGGCTGAACACCACGAGGGCAACGATCGATACAAGCAAAGCATGATAAACATTTGTAAAGTGATTCTGAATTTAAAAGTGGCTCGATATCGCCGCTTTCAACCATATTTACAAACTGATGGGGGTGATATTCCATTTCGTTATATGCGGGGCAGGTAGCTGAACACTTACCGCAACGCATACACTTACTGGGATTAACACCGCTTATACGAATAATTTCTTCACGAAGATACTTGTTGTTATGCATTTGTATCCTCCTTTACGCCAAGTGCTTCGGCCAAAAGTTCGGTGAAGTAAACCACAGGAATATCCGCACCGTTTTTAACAAGATTATACTTGCAAAGTGGGCAAGCGGTAATAATCATCTCAGCACCTGCAGCCTTTGCATTTTCTATAATAGCGTTACTGTTTCTCTTTGCGGATTCAGGACTTTCAACCGAAATATAGCCGCCGCAGCATTCGTTTCTTTTTGCATAAACCACCGCATCAGCGCCAAGAGCACGGATGAAATCCTCCATAATGGTGGGATTTTCGGGGTCGTCCATACGCATTACGCTGTTAGGACGTAACAAAAGACAGCCGTAATATGCTGCAATTTTTTTGCCCTTAAGGGTGTTTACAACCTTTTCCTTAAGGGTGTCAAAACCAACTAAATCACGCAACATTTCAAGGTAATGATATACCTCTGCCTCGCCGTTATAGCTACCGTCGTTAGCCATATAACGATTAACCTTATCAGCAAATGCTGAATTGTTTTGCATTGCATAATTGGTTTGCTTAATAACGTTATGACAAGCCGAGCAAACCGTTACTAAGGGTTGACTTCTGTCGCTTGCATACTTCAATGCGCGAACCGACGAAAGCTTTGTTGCAACCTCGTCGTTTGCGGTTGTAAATACACCGCCGCAGCATTGCCAGTTTTCAATTTCTTCTAAAGTTACACCTAAAGCCTCGGCAGATTTGTAAGCATACAAATCAAGGTCCTTTGCCTTATTCTTTAATGTGCAACCGGGGAAATAACTAACCTTCATCTAATTACCTCCGACTTATGCCATCTCTTCAGGATGGAAAACCTCATCAAACTTTTCAGCAGTTAAGAAGCCAAGCTCAACACAAGCTTCTTTAAGTGAAATGTTATCCTTAAATGCTTTTTTAGCAGTTTTTGCAGCATTTTCATAACCAATATAGGGGTTAAGTGCAGTAACAAGCATTAAAGAATTGTGCAAGTTGTGGTGCATTTTTTCTTTATTTGCCTTAATACCAACAGCGCAGTTTTTGTTGAATGAAACAATAGCTTCAGCCAAAAGACGTGCTGACTGTAAGAAGTTGTAAATGCAAACGGGCATAAATACGTTAAGTTCGAAGTTGCCCTGTGAAGCTGCCATTGTAACTGCAACGTCGTTACCCATTACCTGAACTGCAACCATTGTTACAGCTTCGCATTGGGTGGGATTAACCTTGCCGGGCATAATTGAAGAGCCGGGTTCGTTTTCGGGAATGAAAATTTCACCAAGACCGTCACGAGGGCCTGATGCCAACCAACGAACGTCGTTTGCAATCTTCATCATATCGCAAGCAAGTGCCTTAACAGCGCCGTGTGCAAATACAAGCTCGTCCTTAGAGGTTAAAGCGTGGAACTTGTTGCTTGCAGTAACAAACTGCTTACCTGTAATTTTTGAAACCTCTTCAGCAACGCCTGTGTCAAAGCCCTTAGGTGCATTAAGACCTGTACCAACAGCGGTACCACCAAGCGCTAATTCACGAAGGGGGTCAATTGAGCGTTTGATAAGCTCAACGTCTTTTTCAAGGCTTGAACGCCAACCGCTTATTTCTTGGCTAAACTTAATAGGTGTAGCGTCCTGAAGGTGTGTTCTGCCACTTTTAACAATGCCTTCGTTTTCTTCTTCAAGGCGCTTAAAGGTGGCGATTAAGGTTTCAACAGCGGGAATAAGTTTATCTTCTAATGATAAAACAGCCGCAATGTGCATTGCTGTGGGGAAGGTATCATTAGAGGATTGGCTCATGTTAGAGTCATCGTTGGGGTGAAGTAAGGTTTTACCTAAAATTTGGTTACCACGGTTTGCAATAACCTCGTTAGAGTTCATATTTGACTGTGTACCGGAGCCTGTTTGCCAAACAACAAGTGGGAAATGGTCGTTAAGCTTACCTGCCATAACCTCGTCGCAAGCCGCCATAATAGCGCCGAGCTTTTCATCGGTCATTTTTTCGGGGCGGAGCTTATTATTTGTAATAGCAGCAGCCTTTTTAAGTACACCAAAAGCGTGAATGATTTCAGCGGGCATAGTTTCGATACCAACGCCAATTTCAAAATTTTCGTGGCTTCTTTGAGTTTGAGCTGCCCAAAGACGGTCAGCAGGTACCTGCATTTCGCCCATGGAGTCATGTTCAATACGATATTCCATTTTTCTACCTCTTTCTTAAATTATATATCCAAGCTGGCAATTAAATCCTTCAATACCTTTGCGCTGTTGTGAAGAGCGACTAATTCTTCATCGTTAAGAGGAAGCATAATTTTAGCGTGTGCGCCCTTATCGCCCACAACGTTGAGAAGGCTTAAGCATACGTCATCAATGCCATATTCACCGTTTAACATTGTAGAAACGGTAAGTGTTGTATCAATACCGCTTAAAATACACTTACAAATGTGACATACCGAAATAGAAACAGCATAGAAGGTTGCGCCCTTGCGTTGAATAATTCTAGCACCTGATTTGCGCATATATTCTTCTACTTCATTTAAAACAAATTCGGGATAATCTTCCTTGGTTTGAATAGCATCCTTAAAGGTTTCTACAGGAACGTTTGAAATGTTTGCAAGTGACCAAGGAACGAAAGAACTGTCACCGTGTTCACCAAGCACGTAAGCGTGTACGTTTTTTTGATTTACTGAATAATATTCAGAAATTCTTGAACGAAGTCTTGCAGTGTCTAAAACAGTACCAGAACCAATAACACGTTCTTTGGGCAAGCCTGTATGCTTTAAGAAAACGTATGTTAAAACGTCAACAGGATTACTTACGATAACGTATGTAGCATCAGGGGCAACGGGAACAATTTTATCAGCAATGCTTTTGATAATATTAACATTAGCTTGTGCAAGGTCAAGTCTAGATTGACCAGGTTTTCTTGCCATACCTGAAGTTATAACAACAATGTCAGAACCTGCTGCATCGTTGTATGAACCTGCATAAACGGCTGTAGGACTGCAGAAAGAAACACCTTGTCTAATATCAAGTGCTTCACCAAGAGATTTTTCTTCGTTAACGTCAATCATAACGATTTCGGATGCGATACCCATAATTGTTAATGTGTAAGCAATTGTAGAACCTACGTTACCAGAACCTATTACAGTAATTTTATTCATTTTCTTCTCCTTTGTTTTTAAATTATTTCAATACGGCAACAGCATCGCTAATTGTTTTTTCTAAAGCTTCTCTACCATATTTGTCAACTTCGGCCTTATTCTTTTCGCCGTGAGTTAAGCAACCCGCACCGCCGATACAACCGCCTACGCAGGCCATACCTTCGATAAAGTTAGCATCAAGCACGTTTTTATTCTTTTTAAGAAGTGCCACACGGCATTCTTCGATACCGTCACAAGCAACAGCCTTTAAATCAAAATCAATGTTTTGTTCTTTAAGTCCCTGTGCCACAGCATCCGAAAGGCCACCGCTTCTTGCAAAAATTCTACCAAAGTAGGATGCGTTGTCAAGCAGGTCCTCACCAAGTTCGGTAATGTCAATATCCTTACTGTCAAACAACGCTTGTAATTCTTCAAAGGTCATAACAGCATCAACGTAAGGCTTAACAGTCTCAAGCTGTGCTTCCGCTTTCTTAGCAGTGCAAGGACCAATGAATACAACCTTTGCATTTAGGTCGGTGCTTTTAATGAATTTTGCCAAGGTAGCCATTGGTGAAAGGTTGTGTGATACCAAAGGCAACATATTTGGAAACGCCGACTTAATATACTGCACAAATGCGGGACAGCAAGAGCTTGTTAAAAATCCCTTTTCGGCAAGCTCCTTAGATTCGGCCGCAGCAACCATATCAGCGCCAAGCGCCGCTTCAATTACTGTGTAGAAGCCAAGGTCTTTTAGACCTGCAATTACCTGTCCAAGCTTTGCATAAGTAAACTGACTTGAAATAGAAGGCGCCACCATAGCATAAACCTTATATTTCTTGTTAGATTCGCTCTTTTTAATAATGTCGATAACGTCCAAAATATAAGACTTGTCAGTTATTGCGCCAAACGGACACTGATAAACACATGCGCCACATTGAATACATTTGTTATTATCAATAGCTGCTGCGTTATCTTCATTAATTGAAATCGCTTTAACCTTACAAGCATTTTGACAAGGACGCTTGCGGTTTACGATGGCAGCAAAGGGGCAAACCTTTGCGCACTGACCACATTCAACACATTTTGATTTGTCAATATGCGCTACGTGATTATGGTCGAAGGTGATTGCGCCACGCTTACAAACGTCTTCACAGCGGTGAGCCAAACAGCCACGGCAGGATTCAGTTACAACGTAACCTGCAGCAGGACATTCATCACACGCAATATCAATAACCTCGATAACATTTGGGTTATTTTTGTCGCCACCCATAGCAATTTTAATTCTTTCATTTAAAATTGCACGTTCCTTATATATACAGCAACGCATTGTGGGTACTTTGCCGGGCGAAATAATTTTAGGAATTTCAACAATGTTTTCAAGCAAAGCATCATTCCACGCCTGACGCGCAACTTCACGTAATACCTTATATTTAAGGTGTTGCACCTTTGTGTCAAATTTTCTTATTCCCATAGATTTTCTCCCTAAAAGTAACTAACTTTTATCTTTTTGCCCATTTTTCTAAGGCAAGCAGAAAGTTCGTCCACCAAATTCATTTTAATATGAAAATTAATAGGCAGGTCGGGGTTTTGGTGGGCGGGGTTAACCGCTCTGCCTACATAAAAGTTAATATCGGTAGCTTCTTCAAACAACAAGCGACAAATAAGTGAAGCGCCATCGCGGTTAAAGCTCCAATATTCGTAATGCTTGTTTTCGCCCAGATAATCCTTAGCGTATTCAAGCACCCTATTTACAGTGATAACACCTTCGGTTACAAGGTCAACGCCTTCAATCGTTGCCGTTGGCGGAATATCACTTTTTTCAAAATTAAGACTAGCCCTTAACGGCTTGTGTAAAAACTTTGCCGCAATTGACGAGGTTGTACCGCCGCAAATAATGTGTTTCCCCTCTTTCGAAAAGAAAAGCGACATCATACGGTCGGCATCATCACGGTTGGAGGGCGGACCAAAAAGCATATTCATTGGTACACGCTTTCGTATACGAACGACACACGCGGTAGCATCATCGCCGGGCTGGTAACCGTAAAGCTTGTCACATTCGTCAACAAGCATTGTTGACAAGGTTTTTGCTGTGTACCCTGCATGCGAAATAGATTCCATAAAATCGGCTATTTCCTCACGTCGCCACCCAAAATTATAAGCCGTACCAATGCCCGCATGGGGACATCCATCACTCATAGCAACAAAAATATCATTTTCCTGCAATTTAATAACTGACTTAAAAATTTTCTTGCCGCCAATATTCATTTCGGTTTTTGGGTAATCCCAAACCTGTTCGTCACGAATAATAATAGCAAGCGGGTTATCATACTGTATAAGCTCGGCTGTTTGATTATTCTTAAGATGAATAATAGTAAAGGTTGAATATGCCACACCACGCAAGGAACAAACCGGCAAGGTTGCGGCGATTGTTTCAACGCATTCCTCTAACGACAGACCTTCAGCCAACATAGTAGAAATGATTTTAGAGGTAAGGGTTGAAAGAATACTTGCCTTTACCCCACTGCCAAGGCCGTCGGACAACACAATAACTGTCGAATCGTCGCTTGGTTCTACTATATCAATATGGTCACCGCAAAGCTGTTCCCCGTAATGATTTATACTTTTATATCCAATATCAGCACATAAATCATTCATCTTGGATAGACTCCTTCAATTTAGAAAGTGCAATTTTGGTTTCGGCAGCAGTTTCACCCAAAAGGGATGCAATTTCTTGCACAATACGCATTTGCTTGTCTACTACCCTGTCGGCAACCTCAATTGTCTGACGGCTGATATTTTCTTTCTTTTCACGTTCGTTTTGTTCATCGGTAACGTCACGCATAATTGCGACAATAAGATGTGATTCCTTATCGTAAACAACCGACTGTTCAATAAAACGATTATATTCAGCAAGATATACACGTTCATCCCTAACGTCACGACCTGTTTGCATAACGTTTATAAAAACGGTCGGGTCAAGAATACGAATAACCTGGTCACCCAAAACGTCGTTAGCCGAACGTATATTCATCATTTTTCTTGCTGAATTATTAATTTGCTGCACCTCTAACTGTTCGTTAAGCACGATAATACCGTTAGGTGTGTTTTTAACGATAGTGTCCGAAAAGTTTTCGGCCTTATCCTTTAAGAAAGGCAAGCACATTGAAATTTCAGCCTTGCCCTGAATAATAGCAATTGCTTTTTCACGGCAAGTGTTATATCCGCACGAGCCACAGTTAAGCTCCTGCGAGGGCTTAAATTTACCCATTTGGCGAAGAATATTTTGAATTTCAATATCGGACGGGGTTTGTAAGCGTTTTTCAATATATTCAAAATTCTTTTGAAGCTGGTCGGCCTTGGGCTGTGAAACTACGAAGTCTTTTTCACCGGCATAGCTTGCGATAGTTATATAATCCCTAACCGTTTCTGCGCGGTGGTATTTTTCCATAACGGGACCGCCCACACAGCTACCCACACAAGCCGACATTTCAATAAAGCATTTATGAATATTACCTGCTAATATGTCTTTAAGCGCCGCAATACAGTTATCTACACCGTCAAGCGCCAAATAGCTATAACCCGGCATATCCTGCGACATTGTTTTTAGCACACCGCCTGTTGTCGGGAAAAAGCGTGCACGTGAGCAGACTTCGTTATCCTTTGTTATTTCAAGCTCAATACCTTCAACTTCAAACCAATTCGTAAGCTCTTCAAAGGTAAGCACCGCATCTACAATACCCTCGTAATGCTCGGCTTCATCCTTTTTAGCAACACAAGGCCCCACAAAAACAGTTTTAGCGTTAGGATATCGTTTTTTAATATCCATGCAATGCGCTTGCATAGGCGACACAACGTCAGCCAAATATTGAAGCGCTTGAGGATAATGCTTTTGAATTAAAAGGTTGATAGAATGACAGCAAGAAGAAATAACAACGTCCCTTTCGTCCTCACGAAGCATTCTTTCATATTCATTCTTTACAATAGTTGCGCCTATTGCGGTTTCTTCAACGTCGTAAAAGCCTAACTGCTTTAACGCCTTACGCATTGAATTGATGCCGACGCCGTTATAATTAGCAATAAACGACGGCGCAAGGCTAACGATTACAGGCTCACCACTTTGGAGCAACACCTTTACCTTTTCGGTCTCATCAACTATTTGCTTTGCATCTTGCGGGCAAACAACAAAGCATTGACCGCACAAAATACATTCGTTACCTATAATATGCGCCTGACTGCCGGAAAAGCGAATTGCCTTAACGGGACAATGACGAATACATTTATAACAGTTTTTACAATTTGATTTTTTAAGTGTCAAACAATTCGGCATTTACCGTTACACCTTTCCCAATTTACTTAATACCTGATTTTCGAAAAATTCTTTAAAATTTTCCTTTGTAATACCAACACAAATATCATCATCTACCTGAAGGGTAACACCAACACGATTGCATTTACCTATGCAAAAGCTTCCCATTAAGGTAACGTCGTTTTCAAGCTTGTGTTCTTCAACTGCTTTTTGCAAAAGCTCGACAATTTCGGGCGAACCCTTTAAATGACAGGAACTACCAACGCAAACCTGTATAACCATAACATTATACCTTTGCCTTTACGTTTTCTTGGAAGAAATCGAAAGTAGTATCGGGGGTTACTGAATAAAATTCCTCATCAACGGTTACGCAAACACCCTGTTGACATTTGCCCATACAAAAAGTGCCTGCAAGTTCAACCTTGTCACCGAGTTGGTTTTCTTCAATAAGATTTTGAAGTTGTTCAACCACCTGACGTGAACCCTTTACATGACAAGAACTGCCGATGCATACTGTGATTTTCATTGTTTTGCCTCCTAAATTTTTATGCTATGTATTATATCTTATTGTTTAGCACTACCCCGTTGCGAGACAATTGATTTCGCAAATGAGCAAGCGATAATGCCAAATTTTCGTTTTGAAGCAAAATACCGTCGGGAACCTGTAATTTGCAAGGCGCAAAATTCCATATAGCCGTTATTCCGCTGTTAATCATTTGGTCACACACAACCTGTGCCGACCCTTCGCCAACAGTAATAATACCAAGGGATATATCATTTTCCCTACAATATAATTCAAATTGGTTCATAGGTAATATTTCGGTTTTTGAATCCAAATTAATTACCTGTTCGTTTGAATCGAACGCTGCCTTAATTTTAACACCAAAATGTTGAAACCCGTCATACTGTAAAAGCGCTCTGCCAAGTCTTCCCGCACCAACCAAAACAGCAAAGGTTAATTTGTTATAGCCAAGACAGTCTTCAAGCTGTTCTATAAGCATTTCAGTTTCATAACCCAGTCTAGGTCTACCGGCACCGCTTATCATAGCCAGGTCTTTTCTAACCTGCACCTCACCAAGATTAAGCGCTTTTGAAATTGTTGTTGCGGATATATGAGGTACTGTGTCAAGTGGTAATTCCTTTAAAAAAGCAAGGTAACGCGGAATTCTGCCAAGCGTTGCTTTGGAAATAGAAACACGTTCCATCAAGACACCCCTTACTAAAAGTTTAAAATTTTATAGGGTTTACGTCATAAAATCAGTATCGATAATATCGATATAGCTATTATCGATTCCCAAACTTAAAATACCCATAATATTTCAATCCTACATATTATAACATTATGCGTCAATTAAATCAATAGTTTAAAGCATGGTTTTTTACACAAATTTTTACTTTTAAATGATATATTTGGCAATAAAATATACAAAACAAAAATGGGGCCGCAAAGCGACCGTTAAAACCAACTGATTTTTTGATTTTTGAAAGGCTTGCAGCAACAGACTAACCCACACGAAGTGCCTTTTCGTCAGGCAAAATAAATCTACCGTTTTTAATATATTTCATACCTCTTAATACCTACTATGTTTTAAGTATAACATTCCAAAAACCGATTACAACAGTATTATCGTGAAATTTTATATATTATCTAATATTTTGTTTACATTTGCCGCCTTATTTGATATAATAAATTTAACTTAAAAAAAGAAAGTGGTTTTTTTATGTATTATATTGGTGTAGACCTTGGCGGCACTAACATTGCTGTTGGTCTTTTAGATGAAAGCTTTAAAATTATTGCAAAGGAAAAATGCCCCACCAAAACCGAACGCCCTTTAAACGAAATTATGGACGATATGGGTGGTCTTTGCAAAGCACTTATGGACAAAAACAACCTTACCCCTGCTGATATTTCATATATCGGTATTGCTACCCCAGGCTCGATTAATCCCAAAGCAGGTGTGGTTATTTATTCTAACAATGTTAAAATGGAAAATTACCCCATCTCCGCAGAGCTTTCAGCACGCACAGGCGTTGAAAAGGTTTTTGTAGAAAATGACGCTAACGCAGCAGCCTTGGGCGAAGCTCTTATGGGTGCAGGCAAAGGTAGCGACAATGTTATTATGATTACCCTTGGCACAGGTGTTGGCGGTGGTATTGTTATTAACCGCAAGCTTTATTCGGGCTTTAATTATGCAGGTGGCGAGCTTGGCCATATTGTTATTGAAACTAACGGTCGTGCTTGTAGCTGCGGTCGTAAAGGCTGTTGGGAAGCTTATAGCTCAGCAACAGGTCTTAAAAATATGACTAAGGATAAATTATTATCCACAAAAGACACAATTATGTGGGACATTATTGAAAACGACCTTGAAAACGTAAGCGGTCGCACCGCTTTTGACGCTGCAAAGCAGGGCGACAAAGCAGGCAAAGAGGTTGTAGACGAATATATTTCTTACCTCGCTTGCGGTATTGCTAATATGATTAACATTTTCCAACCCAACGTACTTTGCATTGGCGGTGGCGTTTGCGGTGAAGGTGACTATCTCTTAAAGCCACTTATCCAGCTTGAAAGAAGTCAGGAATATGGCCATTCAATGCGCAAGGAATTTACCGAAATTAAAATTGCCGAGCTTGGCAACGATGCAGGCATTATCGGCGCAGGCCTTTTAGGTCAGTAATTATTAAAAACTAAAGCCACGGTTAGGGGTTGTACTGCTAAGGAAAGTTTTGGGATTCTTTTTTCGCTCGGCTCGTTGCATCACAGGCTGCTATCAAGGAATCTAAGTAATTAGATTTATAATGCAAAATTATCCCTCTGTCGAGAAATCGGCAGAGGGATTTTTGTATACCTGTTGAAAATTATTTGCAAATTAAAGTTAGGGCTTGACAGAACGGAAACAATATGGTATTCTAATTATAGAGGGGCACACATCAGAATGTTTTTGGAAGGAGAAAATACATTGAAAAGGATATATACATATTATTCTGACCAAGAATTTGAAAAAATTTGTAATAAGGCTCTTTTGTTGGGAATAACCCCTTCACAATTAGTAAAAACCATAGTTTTGGAAAATTTTAGCACATTTACCTTTAATAAAGATATTATTGATATGGAAAAAATAATTGTAGAATTGAAAGATAAATTCAATACCTTTGAAACAGAGAAACCTTTTATAGTTTCTGATTTGGTAAATGGTGATATATGGAAAAAACTAACCCGCTCGCAAAAGATGACACTTTCATTACATCTTAAAAAAATTGCAGAAGCGTCAAATACATGTGAAGTATTAAAAATCATAAATAACACTAAAATGTATCAAAAAAGGAGTGACTAAAATGTTTACTAATAATCAGTTAATAACCGCCACTTGCGATGCAACTCATCTGGTGTTGTATTTTAAGCAAATCGATATGCTTGCATTTCGAAAGGGTGCATTTTTAACTATGTCTATTAACGAACAGAAACAGGTGTATGACTTCGCTAAAAAATTCTTAGATGCACATCCAATCTTGAAAAGCATAGTTAAAGCACACATAGATGAAAGCGAAATGTCTTCATCGCTATACCACAATCCCCCGCATAAATTTCGCGGAAGTTATTCTCCTGTTGTAATAAAAAGTTTTGCGGGACTTATGGCAATGAGTTTATAATTTCCCACTTTTGCCGATAGCACCACAGGCTGCCACAGATGAGATAGGTAAAAGGGTTTTAGGTTCTCCTAACGAGCGACATTTAGGCGCCAAAATGTCCTGCTTGTTACGGTATGAGACAAAATAAAAAGCCTCCCTTGTGTAAAGGGAGGTGGCAAAAATCTTTGATTTTTGACGGAGGGATTGTTGGTCATCTGCACCTCACAATCCCCCAGTCTTTTTGCTTTGCAAAAATCCAGCCCCCTTTACACAAGGGGGCCTTTTTTACTGTCCTTAACGGTACAACGCCTAATCCGTGGCTTTTTTGTTATTCAAATTATAGTTTGTCGCTTGGTTAAATTGGGATAACTAGTAGGGGCGAACTGTGTTCGCCCGTTTAATCTTAGTTAAAAATTTATGCGGAACGACACATAGGTCGTTCCCTAGGCGATATATCAATTAAAATTGTTCTGTAATTCCGAATTACGCATTACGAATTAGATAAACCTAAATTTATTTACCCATAACAATTTTATATAATTCTTCGGCGGCTAGGCGCACCTTTGCAACACTTACAGATTTATCTTTAGGGAAACAATAATAAAGCACCTTACCGTTGCCTATACAAACCATATCCCCTATTTCGTACCAATAATAGTCGGAATAAAGCGAATACGAAAGTTCAGGCGCTTGGATATAATTTATCGCACCGTCACAACCCGTCAATTTAAAGCCGTTGTTATCGTGAATAAGATGACCGCTACCAACGTTATAAATCGCCTTCATATCGGTCAGCATATAAATATCAACGTCACAGTCAAGCAGGTATTTACCCTCAAGCAATTCCTTGCGTACCTCTTGTCTTTCATAATTATACCAGTCAGGTATATGCGAAAATTCGGTTTCACCGTTTTGCGCCTTCATAAAGCCGTAGTCATCGAGCTCCCACACCTTGCCGCAAGCATTACAGGTAAGGGTTGTGCCCTTACCCACCGTTTGCCCTTCGGCTTTACAATGGGGGCATTTATACAAAACACGGTGCAAATAGTCGGCCCTGAAATTTTCGCTAATTTTTATTTTGTTTTCCTGTTGCCATTTAAAATTATCAAACCCAAATTTTTGGTTTATAACATTGTTGATTTCTTCAAACGAAAGCTTTTCAATTTGGTCGGGGGTTAAAATACATTCAATTTCGGCCGTAATTTTAACCTTTCGTTTTTGAAGGTTGTTATAAAGCGGTTGATGCGCAAATGCACCCTGAGAGGTTATCATAACAACGGGTACACCCAGCTTTTTAACAAGCTTACCAAGGCTTTCGGGCAGGGTGGTTGCAGTGCCGTCAAAGCTGTAGCTTGCTTCGGGATACATTAAAACCGAAATTTTGTTTTTCTTTATGCAGTGAAAAATATCTCGCACTAAAACGCTGTCGCTTACAAACTTTTGGGTTGGTATGCAGCCAATGGTTTTCATAAGCAAATTTTTGCCTACAAACCCGTCGGACGTCATAATAACGCTGTACCTTTTTGGCCACAAAATAGTGGAGGCTATTTGCAAATCGACAAATGCCGAATGGTTCATAAGATAAAGGCAAGGCTGCTTTTTTGAAACCTTGTCCATATTCTTTTTAGTATACCTAAACCCGCGTGGCAAAAGCGTAAAAAACGACAAAACCCTTATAAGCGTTTGCATAACGTAAAACGGCTTTATTGGTTTTTTGTGCTTTTTTTCAACCCTTGCAAGTGCATAGCTATAGCTTTTTACTTTAACCGTTGTTTTCATAAGTTTTACCCCTTAAAACTTTTCTAAGCCTAATATAACATTTTTCGATAGTTTTTTCAAGTAAATAACCGCTCTATCCGCAAGAGAGTTTAAAAACTTAACAGTAGAATTTATGTAATATACATTAGAGTGTAAATTTAATTATCTTGTGGCATAATTATAACAAACATATTGACGAGGTGTTTTATGAGCTACAAAATAATTGCCGATTCTTCGGCAGATAAAATTAACATAACAAGCATACCCACCGCATCGGCACCACTTAAAATTATTACTAATAAACGTGAATTTATTGACGACGCAAATTTGAACGCCGACGAAATGGTGGCGTATTTAAAAAGCTATTCGGGCAAATCTTCAACTGCATGCCCGTGTGTAAATGATTGGCTTGAAGCCTTTGGCGACAGCCAAAACATATTTTGTATAACAATTTCGTCCAACCTTTCGGGCAGTTTTAATTCGGCTTGCCTTGCCGCCACCGAATATGAAACCCTTCACCCTGACCGTAACGTTTTTGTTATAGATTCGCTTTCAACAGGCGGCGAAATGCAGCTTATTATTGAAAAGCTTGAAGAATTAATTTTAAACAACATCCCATTTGAGGAAATTTGCAAAAAAATTACCGAATATCAAAAAAACACAGGGCTTTTGTTTATGCTTCAATCCCTTAAAAACCTTGCAAATAACGGTCGTGTAAGCCATGCAGTTGCAAAAATTTCAGGCATTTTGGGTATTAGAATTATTGGCCTTGCAAGTGATGAGGGCCGCCTTGATATTACCGATAAAAGCCGTGGTGATAAAAAAGCAGTTGTATCAATTATTGAAAGAATGAAAGCGGCAGGCTGTAAAAACGGTAAAATTCGTATTTCACATTGCCAAAACGAAGAGCTTGCAAAAACCCTTAAAACCAAATTTGAAAAAGAATTTAACACAACCGATATTATAATTCAAAAAACAGGTGGACTTTGCAGCTTTTATGCTGAAAGCGGCGGTATTATAATTGGGTTTGAAAAATAAATTTAGGTTTAAAAGACAAAAAACACCTGACTAATCAGGTGTTTTTTCTTTAAGTATATTCTTTAAAAACCAAATACAAAACGGTATTGAGGTTATAAAGGTTAAAATATCCGCAAGGGGTTGAGTAATAAGCACACCGTCCATTTTAAAATAAATCGGCAAGGTTAAAATAAGGGGTATAAAATACACACCCTGTCGGCAGGACGCCAAAAAGGTTGCCCCCTTTACAAAACCAAGGGATTGATACATCATATTAACGTAGGACGAATACCCCAAAAACGGAAGTGCAACGCTATACATTAATAGAAGCCGTGCTCCAATTTTTGCAACGTCGGGGTTTTCAGGACCAAAAAGGTTCATAACCTCATTAGGTATGGTAGCGCAAAGAATTGCGCCAAGTCCCGCCGTGACAGACCCAAAAACAGTTGCCATAACAAATACCTTTTTAACACGGTCAAGTCGTTTAGCGCCATAGTTATAGCCCGCAATAGGCTGAAAGCCTTGTCCAACACCTAAAACAATTGAACGAATAAATATATAAACCTTATTAGCAAGGCTTACTGCCGCAACTGCCGCATCACCATAAATTTTAACCCGAACATTCAAAAGGGTGGTTGCCACACTGCCAAGACCTTGCCTAAACACCGTCGGTGCACCGGTTTTAATAATAAGCCAGTAGTCCTTAATATTTTTGCTTATATATTTTGGTGACAGCTTAATAACACCCTTACCAAAAATATAAAAGGACAATGCAAAGCTAAAACTTAAGGCTTGGCTGATTGCAGTTGCAATAGCCGCACCACGCACCCCAAGGTCTAAAACAAAAATAAAAATTGGGTCAAGCGCCAAATTAATAAGACCACCCGAAAGACCAACAATCATTGAAAAGGTGGCTCGTCCCTCGGCACGCAAAAGTGGGCCCAGTACAAACGACGTGCACATTAAAGGTGCCGCCAATAAAATTACGAAAGCATAATCGCGTGCGTATGGCAAAATGGTTTTAGTTGCGCCAATAAGAAGCAATAACGGGTCTAAAACCGATAAACAAATTACAGCAATCAAAAGCCCAAGCACAAGCCCCATTAAAACCGAGCTTGAAGCATATTTATTAGCGGCATCGTTATCCTTTTCGCCAAGTCTTCGTGACACAATGCTGCTGCCGCCCATTGAAACACCAAAGCCCACCGACTGAATTATTGACTGTATTGAAAAAACAATACCCACCCCGCCGATAGCGCTTTCACCCAGACTTGCTACACAATATGTATCTGCCATATTGTAAATAGAAGACAACAGCATATTTGCAACCGACGGAAGCGACAGCGATACCAAAAGCGGCGTTATTGGGGTTTCGGTCATTTTTTTGTGTTGAAGTTCACTTGTTATTGGTTTCATTTTATTTGCCTATATATTCAAATCTCTTAAAGGTTTTACCGTCACGGGTAATTTCCTCATCCCACATTGAAAGGGGTCTTACCCAAATTTCTTTTTCACCGTAAAGGGCTTTGTAAACCACCATTTTTTCCATTGTTTCGCTGTGTTTAGCAACTGCCAAAACTTCGTATTCATTACCCTTAAAGTGACGATATTTTCCCAATTTCATTAAAATAACTTCCTTTTTTGAAAAAGCCGCCCTTTGGGACGGCTTTTTATTTAATCTTCACATCTGCAGCGTGCAAAAAGTGCTGTAAAGATTGCAGTAAGCAATAGCACTATACCAAAAATTGCAAGCGCTACAATATTAGTGGCTACGAAGGTTGCGATAAACGACCCAACAACCGCACCGATTAAAAGCGCTGCTAAAAACAAAGTTATACCTATTACCCAAGCTGTCACTTTGGTGCGACAACCCATATTACAACAATTACATCTGTTGTCTAACATACATCTTCACCTTTAAAATATTATTGGCTGTTAACCAATAACATTTTATGCAAAAACGGGACAAAGGTTACTTCATAAATTCGTACATTGCACGATAGCACATATAAATGTCAAACTTTGAGCTGGTTTCAAAAGGAGCGTGCATTGAAAGAATGGGAACGCCCAAATCAATAACGTCAACACCCATATTTGCAATATATTTTGCAACGGTACCGCCGCCGCCTGCATCAACCTTGCCAAGCTCGCCTGTTTGCCAAACAATGCCCGCCTTGTCTAAAAGACCCATGATCTCGGCAGTGTATTCAGCAGTTGCATCACTTGTTGAATATTTACCACCAGCACCTGTGTATTTGGTAACCACCACGCCATAGTTTACAAAGCAAGCGTTGCGGCGTTCCATAACGTCGGAAAATGTGGGGTCAAGTGCCGCATTAACATCGGCTGAAAGGCATTTTGAATTACGAAGCGCCAAAGTAGCGTCTCCGCCCTGCATTTTTGCAAGGTCGCCAATTAAGAAGCGCAAAAAGTCAGATTCCAAGCCCGTATTACCGCAAGAACCGATTTCTTCCTTGTCAGCCAAAATTGCAATAGCGGTTTTTTCGGGTAAATCAATATCCAAAATTGCGGTGAGCGCAGGGTATGCACAAATGCGGTCATCCTGACCGTAAGCGCCAATAAGCGAACGGTCAAAGCCAATGTCACACGCCTTGGTTGCGGGTACCATTGTAAGCTCGGCCGATAAGAAGTCAGCTCCGGTAATGCCGTATTTTTCGTTTAAAAGCTTTAAAATATTAAGCTTTACAAGCTCGCTGCCCTCATCACTTCTAAAGGGGTGACTGCCAACCAAAACGTTAAGCTCTTCACCCTTAATACCGTCGTGAAGGGTGCGTTTATCCTGTTCTTTTGCAAGGTGTGGCAATAAGTCGCCAATTACAAACTTGGGCTCGTCGTCCTTTTCACCGAGGCAAACGTTTATTACTCTGCCGTCCCGGAGCGCAAACACACCGTGAAGTGCTAGGGGTGTAACTGTCCATTGGTATTTTCTAATACCGCCATAATAATGGGTTTTAAAAAGCGCCAAGTCGCTATCTTCATAAAGGGGATTAGGCTTTAAGTCAAGACGGGGGGAGTCGATATGTGCGGCAGTAATATTTGTGCCGCTTTCAACAACATCCTTACCAATAACCGCAAAAGCAACGGTTTTACCACGGTTGTTAAAATAAACCTTGTCACCTGCAGAATAGCTTTTGCCGTATTCGAAAGGTGCAAAGCCGCAGTTTTCAGCCATTTTAATTGCTTCAATCACCGCTTCACGTTCGGTTTTTGCAATGTCTAAAAAGGCCTTATAGCCTTCGCAATATTCGTCAGCCTTTGCTAAAACAACATCATCTTCAATAAGGCGGCCGTTCTTTTTAGTTAAAAAAAGCTGTTCCTTTAATTCTTTAATATCACTCATAATTCAAAAATCTCCTTTAAAAGATTTAAAAAGCTATCTATAAAAGTATTCTCGTCAGAATTGTTATATATTACAAAATCGCATTTTTCTTTATAAAAATCGTCGGGTTTACCCGCATTTATTCTTAAAAGCGCCTGTTCGTCTGTAATATTATCACGTGATAGTATACGCCCAAGTCTAATTTCTTTATCAGCCAACACCGCAACGGTTTTATGGCAAATTTCATCAGCCCCGCTTTCAAAAAGTGTTGGAGCGTCTAAAAGCACCCTGTCACAGTCGATTTCCTTTAAAACCATTTTATGAATAATTGGCAAAAGGGTTTTGTTTAAAAGCTCGGTGCTGTCTTTATCCTTAAACGCCTTTTCGGCCAACACCTTGCGGTTTAGGGTGCCATCGTCATCTAAAATATCCCTACCAAACGCATTTGCAACCGCTATTAAGCCTTCTTCTCCCCTTTCGGTTGCTTTTCTTGCAATAAGGTCGCAATCAATATGCTTAACACCTAAACTTTTGCAAATTGCGGCGGCACTGCTTTTACCAGCACCCGTTGGGCCTGTTAATCCTACAATAATCATAGCTTAATCACCTTAAATGCGGCGGCACGAATAAGTCGGTTATAAACCGCCAAACCCACACCCTCTTTTTCGGGTGCGTGAATAAACACCTTTTGAACGCCGAATTTGTCAACCTCGCGCAGTACCCCAAAAATTGAATGTGCAAGGCTTAATTTATCATTAACACTGCCATAAACAAGCTTGGGTATTTTAATGCCGTCGGCTTCTTCCGTAAAGCAAACCGCTACCGCATTTTGCTGATTATTTACAAAATCGGCAAAGCCTTCACCCTCTACCAAAAAGGCTTCGGTTGTGGGGGCGTAATGCTTATATTTCATACCGGGGGATTCCACCTTGTCCCCTGCCTTAAGCTCGTTTAAAACGGCGTCGGCAATTTCAAGATTAGGTAAAAACTTCAATAATTGCTCATAAGTTACTGCACCGGGGCGAAGCAAAACGGGTGTTTCACCAACAAGGGTAATAACGGTAGATTCCACACCAAAATCGCAATCTTCCCCCATTAAAACAGCGTCGATTTTACCATCTAAATCGCTCACAACGTGGTTTGCAGTTGTGGGACTTGGTCTGCCCGAAACGTTGGCCGACGGTGCGGCAAGGGGTAAACCGCTTTTGCTTATAAGGTTAAGCGCAATTTGGTTTGACGGCATTCTTACAGCCACAGTTAAAAGCCCTGCCGAAACCTTTTGGGCAACCTTATTAGTGCGGTTAAGCACCATTGTTAAAGGGCCTGGCCAAAACTTTTCAGCCAAAGTATAAACAATTGGGGGTATATCCTCAGCAACCTCATTTAGCATTTCCATATCGCTTATATGAACGATAAGGGGGTTATCCTGCGGGCGTCCCTTTGCTTCGAACACCTTGATTATTGCGTTATCATCATAAGCGCTTGCGGCAAGACCGTAAACCGTTTCGGTAGGCATACCAACAACACCGCCGTTTTTTAAAATTTCGGCAGCGGTGTTAATGCTGTTTTGGTATTCGGTTTTACTTACTGCAAGCTTTAGGGTGTTCATTGTTAATTTTCTTCCTCTGATTTTAAGGCTTCTGTACGGTAATATGTGATAAGACCATCAACGATTTCATCAATATCACCATTTAAAATTTGGTCTAATTTATAAAGGGTAAGACCAATTCTATGGTCGGTCACACGGCCTTGGGGGTAGTTATAAGTACGAATACGTTCACTTCTGTCACCCGTACCAACCTGACTTTTACGGTCGGAGGCAATGGCTTCGTCGTGCTTTCTTTGTTCTTCATCAAAAAGGCGGGCACGCAAAATGCGAAGCGCCTTATCCTTATTTTTAAATTGGCTTCTTTCGTCCTGACATTCAACAACGGTACCTGTGGGAATGTGGGTTACACGAATAGCCGAAGAGGTTTTATTAATGTGCTGACCGCCCGCGCCGGAAGACCGGAAGGTGTCAATTTTAAGGTCAGCAGGGTTAATTTCAAGCTCCACCTCATCCGCTTCGGGAAGCACCGCAACGGTTACGGTAGAGGTGTGAATACGACCCTGTGTTTCGGTATCGGTCACACGCTGAACACGGTGAACGCCGCTTTCATACTTAAAGCGTGAATATGCACCGCTACCCTCAATCATAAAGCTTATTTCCTTATAACCGCCAATTTCAGTTTCGTTGGCATTGCTAACTTCAATTGACCAACGCTTTGATTCGGCATACATTGAATACATACGGAAAAGCGATGCCGCAAAAAGCGCCGCTTCTTCACCGCCTGCGCCGCCACGAATTTCAACAATAACGTTCTTTTCATCATTGGGGTCTTTGGGCAAAAGTAAAATTTTAAGTTCTTCACCAAAGGTAATAATATTTTCCTTTGCTTCTTTAAGTTCTTCTTCGGCAAGCTCTTTAAAATCCTTATCTAAATTAGGCTCTGATAAAATTTCAAGCGCTTCCTTTTCAGCGTTTTTAGCCGCAACGTATTCCTTATACTTTTCAACAATTGGGGTTAAATCGCTGTATTCCTTCATTAATTTTCTAAACAACTCGTTATCTGATGCAACGTCAGGACGAGTAAGTTCAATACCGATTTGTTCGTGACGGTTTACAACCGCTTCTAATTTGTCAAACACTATTCTTCACCTTTAATTATTTTTTTTACACTTTTTTCAGCCTTGACACGCGGTACCATAAATTCCCTGCCACAGCCATCACAATGAAGCCGAAAATCCATTCCTATACGGGTTACAGTAAATATATCGCATCCGCAAGGGTGCTTTTTCTTCATTAAAAGCTTATCACCAACTGCTATATCCACTGCCACAACCCCTTTACATAATTATACAGTATATATTATATACCAATATCTAGAAAAACGCAATAAAAATAAATTAAGGGTTAGCAATGACACGAATAAAAAATGAATAACAAAAAAATAAGGAAACAAAACCCTTTCGGACTAAAAATCCGAAAGGGTTTTGAATTTTAACAATTACATAAGTGACTTGTAAATTGCGATAATGTCTTCAACTGAAACTTCGCGTGGGTTACCGGGACGGCAAGCGTCGTTGTAAGCGTCAAGTGCTAAAGCGTCAATATCTTCTTCCTTAACAACACCCTTAAGTGAAGTAACGATGCCAACGTCTTCAGCAAGCTTGCGTACTGCTTCAACAGCAGCTGCGCGGTATTCTTCCTGAGTCATATTTTCAACGCCTTCGACACCCATAGCAATAGCGATGTCACGGTATTTGGTGCCTGTATAATCAGCATTAAATGCCATTACTGCGGGCAACAAGGTAGCACAAGCTTTACCGTGTGGCATATCATAATAAGCTGAAAGTGTATGAGCCATTGAATGGTCAACACCAAGGCCAACGTTACTAAAGCCCATACCTGCGATGTATTGGCCAAGAGCCATACCTTCACGGCCTTCAGCTTCGTTCTTAACAGCGCCACGGAGTGAACGTCCAATAACTTCGATAGCTTTAATGTGGAACATATCAGAAAGTTCCCAAGCGCCCTTGGTTATGTAACCTTCGATAGCGTGTGTTAAAGCGTCCATACCGGTAGCAGCGGTAAGACCTGCAGGCATTGAAGCCATCATATCAGGGTCAACAACTGCAACAACGGGAATGTCGTTAGTATCAACACAAACAAATTTGCGCTTCTTTTCAACGTCGGTAATTACGTAGTTGATGGTAACTTCAGCCGCAGTACCTGCAGTGGTAGGAACAGCAATGGTAGGAACACACTTGTTTTTAGTAGGTGCAACGCCTTCAAGTGAACGAACGTCAGCATATTCGGGGTTAGTAATAATAATACCAATTGCCTTTGCGGTATCCATTGCAGAACCACCGCCGATAGCAACGATACAGTCAGCAGCCATTTCTTTAAATGCTGCAACACCGTTTTGTACGTTTTCAATTGTGGGGTTTGCCTTAATGTCGGAATAAATACCGTAAGCGATACCTGCATTTTCTAAAATGTCGGTAACCTTTTTAGCAACGCCAAATTTGATGAGGTCGGGGTCGGTTGCAACAAAAACCTTTTTAAAGCCGCGTTTTGCGATTTCTTCAGGAATGGCATTAATAGCCCCTGCGCCATGGTAGGAAGTTTCGTTAAGGGTAAATCTGTTCATTGGAATCATCCTTTCAAATTTTATACATTAATTATATAACATTAAATACGCTGTTGCAAGAGTTTTGCATTTAAAATATAAATTTTTTCACTAGCAAACTTTAATTTACACCATAAACAAAAAGCACCCGCTATTACACCGAGTGCTTAAAGCTTAAGCTATGCTCCCCAATATTTTCTATCAAGGCTTCTAAATGATATTGCCGAAAAAATATGACGTTTTTCAATTGTTTCACAGCCGTCCAAATCGGCAATGGTGCGTGCAACCTTTAAAATACGGTCATAAGCACGGGCCGACATACCAAGACGTTCAAAAGCAAGTGCCAAATACTGACTTGCGTCGTCGGTTAAAATACAATATTTTCTTATAAGCGACGGTGTCAACCTTGCATTACAGGTTATGCCGTCGTTTTTATATCTTTCAGCTTGCAACTCACGCGCTTTGTTAACACGTGCTTTAATTTCAGCGCTTGTTTCTTCCTGTCCTTTGCCGCTTAAATCGTTATAATCAACAGGCGGCACCTCAACGTGCAAATCGATACGGTCAAGCATTGGGCCCGAAATCTTTGCAAGATATTTATGTACCGCCTGCGGTGCACAGGTGCATTGACGGGTGGGATGCCCGTAAAAACCGCAAGGGCATGGGTTCATAGCCGCCACAAGCATAATTGAGCTTGGGTAGGTAAGTGTACCCGCCACACGTGAAATTGTTACTTTACCGTCTTCAATAGGTTGACGTAACGCTTCCATAACGTCACGGCGAAATTCGGGGAATTCGTCCAAAAACAAAACGCCATTGTGCGCTAATGAAATTTCACCCGGTCTTGGCATTGTGCCACCGCCCGCTATTGCCGCCGGTGACACGGTATGATGGGGCGAACGGAAGGGTCTTGTTGAAACAAAGGGCTCGTTTTTATCCAAAATACCCGCTACCGAATGAATTTTTGTGGTTTCAATTGCTTCATCAAAGGTCATGTCGGGCATAATACCGGGTAGCCTTTTAGCAAGCATACTTTTACCCGAGCCAGGTGGGCCTACAAGTATAATATTGTGTCCCCCTGCGGCCGCAATTTCCATTGCTTTTTTAGCCGCTAGCTGACCCTTTACGTCCGAAAAGTCGGGCACGGGCAGTTTGTTATCATTTTTAATTACGGTAAGTGGTTGTTTTTCTAAAAGCTTTTCACCCTGTAAATGTGCAATTAACTGCTTAATATTTTCCACACCGTAAACGTTAATACCGTCGACAACGGCGGCCTCAACCGCATTTTCTTTAGGTACAAAAAGGTTTTTTATGCCGTTTTCTTTTGTGGTAATTGCAATAGCCAAAGCACCGTTAATACTGCGAAGCATACCGTCTAAAGCAACCTCACCTATCATAACCGTATCTGAAAGGTCAACCTTTACCTGTTCGCTTGCCTTTAAAATTGCGAATAAAACGGGCAGGTCATAAATTGAACCTTCTTTTTTGCGGTCGGCAGGGGCAAGGTTTACCGTTATGCGTGAAACGGGGAATTTATAACCGCAGTTTTTAATTGCGGCACGTACACGGTCTCGCGATTCCTTAACTGCTGTGTCGGGGAGACCAACAATATCAAATGCGGGAAGCCCGTTTGAAATATCGGCTTCAACCTCTATCATATAAGAATCAATACCAAAAAGACCAACGCTGTTTATTCTTGAAAACAAACCGTTTCACCTACTTTGCTACGTTATTTTTAGGGTTACCGTCTAAAAACGACTGAATATTATCACAAACAATACCCAAGAGACGCTGACGGGTTTTAAGTGGTGCCCACGCGGTATGCGGTGTAATAATTATATTTGGTGCATTAAGTAACGGGCAGTCCTCACTCATAGGTTCACTTTTTAAAACGTCAACCGCCGCACCCGAAAGCTTACCTCTTTTAAGGGCTTCAAAAAGGGCAAATTCATCCACCACGCCACCACGGGCAGTGTTAATAAAAAATGCGCCATCCTTACATTTTGAAAAAGCTTCGCTATTCATCATATCCTTACTTTGTTCGGTCAAAGGGCAATGCATTGTGATAACGTCACTATTTTTAAGAAAGGTATCAAAATCCACAAATTTGGGGTCGTCTTTTGGGGTGCGAGTATGCACCAAAACCTTCATTCCAAGGGCAAGCGCAGCCCTTTCAACCGCCTGACCGATTGAGCCATAGCCCACAATACCCAAGGTTTTTTCATAAACCTCGTCTGTTGCAAAAACAAGCGGAGCAAAGCATTTTGATTTAAGCCAACCGCCTTGTTTTACAAATTCGTCATAGGCTGATATTTTGGTAAAGTGCGCCAAAATATACGAAATTACCTGCTGTGCCACCGCATTTGTAGAATAGCTGCCTGCATTTGCAACCACTATTCCCCTTTCCTTAGCGGCAGTAATATCAATATTGTTATACCCCGTTGCAAATAACCCGATATAACGAAGCCGCGGGGCATTTTGCATTACCTCGCGGTCGATTACAACCTTATTAGTTAAAATTGCATCTACGTCACTTACTTTGGTTAAAAGCTCTTGACGGGATATGTTATCAAATTCTAAAACTTCACCAAAGCTTTTTAAAGCTTCAAGCGAAAGGTCATTATTCGACTTTACGGTCGAGCTATCAGTTACTAATATTTTCATCTTTAGCAGTTACCTTCTTTTTGGTGCCGTCGGGATTAACTATATAAGTATTTTCAAGCTGTGACACCAAGCTCATTTTAAAAGAATCAATATATTCACGTCTTAAAACGTATTGTTCTTGCTTTTCCTCTTCGGTAAGACCAACGGTTTTTTGCTTTTTTGCAAGCTCGTTAATACGGTTAATTTTTTCCTGTGTCATACTAAATCTCGTTTCTGCCCTGTAATGCACGGGCTAATGTAAATTCGTCGGCATATTCTAAATCACTACCAACAGGCACGCCGTAAGCCAATCGTGTAACCTTTATTCCCATAGGCTTTACCAAACGGGAAATATAGCTGGCGGTAGCCTCACCTTCAACAGTTGGGTTGGTAGCCATTATAATTTCTTTCACCTCGCCTGACGCTAAACGGCTCATTAACTCCTTAATGCGCAAATCGTCGGGGGTGATGTTATCCATAGGCGAAATAACACCGTGAAGCACGTGATAGGTACCGCCAAATTCACGTGTGCGTTCAAAGGCAATAATATCCTTTGGCTCGGCCACAACACATATAACCGCTTTATCACGAGTAGTGTCACTGCAAATCGAACAAACTTCAGTATCGGTAAGCCCCTGACAAACACTGCAAAACCTTATTTTGCGGCGTGCATTTACAAGGGCTTCGGCAAATTTTTCAGCACGTTCGGGCGGTTGCTCCAAAATATTAAGCGCCAAACGTTGCGCTGTTTTTTTGCCGATACCGGGCAAACGTTCAAACTGCGCAATAAGCTCGTTTAAAGGGACAATGTTAAATCCCGCCATAATTAAAACATCCCCGGCATATTAAGGCCGCCTGTGATAGCGCCCATTTCTTCGTCGCTTTCGGCAATAGCCTTACCAATTGCTTCATTAACTGCAATTGTAATAAAATCTTCAAGCATTTCAATATCGTCAGTATCTACTGCATCGGGATTAATTTTAACAGCCTTAACGGTGTGCTTGCCGTCAACTGTAACCTCAACTAAGCCACCGCCTGCAGTTGCTGTATATTCGCGTTGCTCCAAATCGGCCTGTAAGCTTTGCATATCAGCCTGCATTTTTTGTGCCTGCTTTAACATTTGTTGCATATTACCGGGGCCACCACTATTGGGAAGTCTAACTTTCATAACTTATATCTCCTAAACTAATTAATTTCAAGTGTTTTTAGTTTTTCAGCCAATGCTTTTAAAGGGTCGGCATCGTTTGTGACGGTTTGACGCTTATAGGGGCCCAATTTATAGGTGGCGCCCAAAACACGCTGTGCCGCTTCACGTATGTTTTCTTTATAAACGCCGCCTTGTTGGTTAATAAGGCTTTTAAACTGTGAATTTGGTGCATCAATAAGCAAATATTCATCTTTAATATAAGCTTTAGAGCCCTTTAACACCGCCGCAATAAGTGGACATGTGCCTGTTAAAATTGCAAGGACCTCGTTCCATTTTGCTACCTCACCATCGTCAGCTTTAGGTTCAGCCTTTTGGACACTTATAGGTGCCTCGGACAATGGAATATCGCTATCGTCAGGCATTGGGGGTATATCGTCATCATCCTCAATAACCTCATCAGCTTCGGCAATAGGTGCTTCTTCCTCTTTAATAACAGGCGCTGTCGCTTTTGCGATAACTGCACCATTTTCAAGTGCTGAAATGCGACGTTCAAGAGACGCCATATCAACCGACAACTGCGGATTACAAAGCTTAACAATTGTCATTTCCATTTCACAGCGCCTGTCACCCGTTTTCATTAAAGCGGTAGCGGCTTGTAAAACGTTAAGGGTGTAAATAATTTCCTTAATGTCAAACTTTTCGGCCTGTTTTTCAAGATTTGCAAGGCGTGTTGCCGAGCAAACTATAGGTCGTTTACCTGTGCGAACGGTTTTAATAATCATCAAATCACGGTAATGTGCAATAAGCTCGGATAAAAGTCTTAGCATATCAACCGATGAATTATGAAGCTTGTCAATCATTAAAAGAGCTTTTTGGGTATCCTGTGCTTTTATACAGTCGCAAAGCTCTAAAAGATATTCATCCCCAGCCATTGCGCAAACGTTTTCAACGATTTTTTCGTCAATATTTTTACTACTTGAAGCGCATAAATCCAAAATTGAAAGGGCGTCACGCATACCGCCGTCGGCTGCAGCCGCAATTAAGGTTGCTGCATCGTCGGTTAAGGTTAAGCCTTCGTTAGAAGCAACGTATTGTAGCCTTTCACAAATTTTTTCATTATCAATTCTTCTAAAATCAAACCGCTGACAACGGGACAAAATAGTAGCGGGAAGCTTATGCACTTCGGTGGTTGCTAAAATGAAAATTACGTGCTTGGGTGGTTCTTCAAGTGTTTTTAAAAGGGCGTTAAAGGCACCGATTGATAACATATGAACCTCGTCAATAATGTAAACACGGTACTTTGAAGAAGCAGGCGCAAAGCTTATAATTTCCCTAAGCTCACGTATATTGTCAACACCGTTGTTTGAAGCGGCGTCAATTTCCACGATGTCGGTATTTTCACCGCTAAGCGCTGCTTTGCAGGCGTCACATTCTAAACAGGGGTCACCATTTTGGCTGTTTAAGCAGTTGACCGCATTTGCCAAAATTTTAGCGCAGGTGGTTTTACCTGTACCACGTGTGCCCGTAAACAAATATGCGTGCACGGTTTTGCCAACCTGTAATTCATTTTTAAGGGTTTGAGTTATATGCTCCTGCCCGACAACGTCCGAAAAGGTTTGGGGACGGTATTTACGGTACAAAGCCTGATAAGCCATTTTTACACCTCGTTTTCAATGATAAAAAACTTGCGTACCCGAATGTACGAATGAGCCGATTTACTGCGGCGCACAGAAAAATCTACTTAATGCTGCTCGGTTCCCCGCCTGACATGGTTCGTAGCATCCCGTCGCACAGGACCCGCCCATCCGCACATTCCGATACGCAATGTGCATTTAGCAAGATTTATTTTAACACAAATATAATCTTTTTACAATAGTAAAGATATAAATTGTTGAAAAAAATATTAACTTTTGGTATAATAATTTTGTATTTGTATATTTTAATGGGTTTGGTGTTTTTATACCAAACGCCAAACGAAAATTTTTGGGAGATTATTTACCTTACAATGAATAAAGAAATTTGGGATATTTTTAACGAAAAAGGCGCTTTGACAGGCAAAACCGCTGTTAGAGGACGCAGTTTCTTAAAGCCCGGCGAATACCACCTTGTTGTTCATATATGGGTAGTATCGGGCGATGGACGGTACCTTATTCAGCGAAGAAGCGAAAACAAAAAGCTTATGCCTGGCGAATGGGCCGCAACAGGCGGCGCTGCAATTTCGGGCGAAAGCTCATTTGAAGCCGCCAAACGTGAGCTTTTTGAAGAATTAAGCATTAATTCAACCGAAAAAACGCTTAACAAAATTTTTCGCCTTAAAAGGCGCAATTCATTCTTAGACGTTTGGCTTATAAAGGCAGACCCTTCGGTAGAAAGCCTTACGCTGCAAGAAAGTGAAGTTGCCGAGGTTAAATGGGTCGATAAAACCGAGCTTCAGCAAATGATTAAAAACGGCAAATTCCATAATTACGGCCGTGAATATTTTCAAAAGCTTTTTGAAAATACCTACCTTTTAGAAGGAGCTATTATATGAGCCAAAAAGAGCTAAATAAGTCGTGCGTATTATGCCATGCGTATCTTTTTGAAGAAGATGATATGGTATATTGCCCAATTTGCGGTGCGCCCCACCATAGAGAATGTTATAATTCAATCGGTCATTGTGCGCTTGAAAGCACCCACGGCACCGAAAATCAGTACGACATTTTAAAAGAAAAAGAAAAAACCGCTTCCAAAAAGCAAGCTGCTGAAAACGAAACAAAAACCAATAATTACGGTAAGGATTTTTACACCCCCGGTGATGAAATTTTTGAAAACCTACCACCCCTGGACTTTTTAGGTGGTGTCCCCGCCGATTATATTATTGAAGACGGCGTAACCGCAAAGGAAGCACGTAACTTTGTTATTTCAAACACACAACGTTATATTCCAAAGTTTAAGCAGCTTTCCAAGAAAAATAAATCTTCTTGGAATTTTATGGCGTTCTTCTTCCCTGCACCTTGGCTTTTATCACGTAAAATGTATAAAAAGGGCATTGTAATTGGCGCCTTTCTTTTGCTTTCTACCTTAGTTTCAATACCACTTAATAACACACTTTACAATTTGGGCTTTTTTGACCTTAAAACCACACAGGATTTTTTAACTTTTTTCACAACCAATCTTGCTAATATTCACTGGTCAACCATAATTTTTGCTTTGGTTGGCTCAACGCTTGACTTTGCTTTAAGGATTGTGGTTGCTATTTTAGGCGACTATTGGTACCGCCAGCACACCATTGAAAAAATTAAGGAAATAAAGCTTAGAAGCGACAATATTGCTGAAGATTTCAGAAAACAGGGCGGCGTAAATTTATTTATGTTTCTTTTAGGTCTTATGGCACTTAATTATCTCCCCCAAATTATTGCAAGCTTTATTTGAGGTTTATTATGAAATACACCACACTTTTTTTAGATTTAGACAACACTCTTTTGGACTTTACAAAGGCTGAAGCGGTTTCTATAAGACGTGTTTTATCGGAATACGGCTTACCTTACGACGATGATGCTATTGAAATTTATTCAAAAATTAACCGTGGCTGGTGGGAACGCTTTGAAAATGGCGAAATTCCTAAAGAAATGATATATGAAGGTCGTTTTATAAGCTTTTGCGAGCATTTCGGTTTAAAGGCCGACACTGCAACAATGGCTGTAAAATATACAACCTATTTAGGACAAAGCAACTACACCATTGACGGTGTTTTCGAAGTGCTTGATTACCTTAAATCAAAGGGTTATTATTTTTGTGCCACCACAAACGGACTTTGCACCACACAATACAGTCGCATAAAAGGTTCGGGACTTGAACCGTATTTCGACCATGTTTTCGTTTCAGAGGATGCGGGCAGCCAAAAACCCGATGTTGAATATTTTGATTACGTTATTGCCCACATACCCGAAAAGGACAAAAGCAAAATGCTTGTTGTGGGTGACAGTCCAAGCTCGGATATACTGGGTGGGATTAACAGTGGCATTGATACCTGTTGGTACAACCCAAACAATATGGCAGGTAAATATGCACCCACATACGAAATAAAAAGCTTAGAAGAACTAAAAAACATTTTGTAAGCAATAAAGACTATCGACCAAGTCGATAGTCTTTATTTTATTAACAAAAAATCCCCCGACAAAAGTCGGGGGATGAATTTTGCAAATATTAGTTGCAAATTGTAAGTTCGGTGTCCTTATCAAAGAGGTGGATCTTATCGGTTTCGAATGCGATTTCGATCTTGTCACCGGGCTTAGCAGTATTTGTAGGAGCAACACGAGCAGTAATCTTTTGTTCTTCACTGTTCATGTAAAGGTAGGTTTCAGCACCCATAAGTTCGGTAACTTCAACAGTAGCTTCAACAATACCGTCTTTGTTAGCAGCGATAAGGTCAGCTTCGTTGTGTACGTTTTCAGGACGGATACCCATGATAACTTCCTTGCCAACGTATGGTTCAAGGCAGTTGTCCTTGTTCTTGCTAGCGGGAAGCTTAATCTTAAACTTAACGCCTGCACGAGTTTTGGTATCTTCTGTGCCGTATTCTACAAAGAAGTCGTTGCCTTCCTTAAGAAGCTTAGCTTCGATGAAGTTCATTTGAGGTGAACCGATAAAGCCTGCAACGAAAAGGTTGCAAGGATAGAGATAAAGGTTTTGAGGAGTGTCAACCTGTTGGATAAGACCGCTCTTCATAACAACGATTCTGGTACCCATGGTCATAGCTTCGGTCTGGTCGTGGGTTACGTAAATAAAGGTTGTACCCAAACGCTGATGAAGCTTAGAAATTTCGGTACGCATTTGTGCACGAAGCTTAGCGTCCAAGTTTGAAAGAGGTTCGTCAAGTAAGAATACCTTAGGTTCACGAACGATAGCACGACCCAAAGCAACACGTTGACGCTGACCACCTGACAAAGCCTTAGGCTTACGTTCAAGAAGGTGTTCAATATCAAGGATGCGAGCAGCTTCTTCTACACGACGCTTGATTTCATCCTTAGGAGTTTTGCGGAGCTTAAGACCGAATGCCATGTTATCAAACACGGTCATATGAGGATAAAGCGCATAGTTCTGGAACACCATTGCGATATCGCGGTCCTTAGGAGCAACGTCGTTGATAAGACGGTCGCCAATATAAACTTCGCCTTCTGAAATTTCTTCAAGACCTGCAACCATTCGAAGAGTGGTAGACTTACCGCAACCTGAAGGACCAACAAGGATGATGAATTCTTTATCCTTGATTTCGAGGTTAAAGTCTGTAACAGCTACTACGCCGCCGGGGTACTTCTTGTACACATTACGAAGTGATAAACTTGCCATAATAATGTCTCCTGTAATCTTAAATTTAGTGTGGATATTAATCCTTATTTTACAAAACTATTATACCAAACGGTAACCTAAATTTCTATACCCAATGTTACCAATGTTATAAAATGTTCTTTGTTCATTTTGCTGTTAAAACATTAACAAATGCCAAATATTGCCTCAATTTCTTGTGCTGAAAGTTCAACACACTCACCCTCGGCCAAATTTTCCGGCAAGCTTAAACCACCCACCGAAACACGCTTTAATTCATTGACACCAAGCCCCACTACACCAAACATACGCTTGATTTGATGGTATTTGCCTTCACATATTTTAACCCTTGCCACATTGTCTGAAAGTATTTCAAGCTCGGCCTTGCGGCAAAGGGTTCCGTCTGCCAAAACTATACCCTTGGCAAAGGCTTTAACCATATCGTCGGTCAATTCACCGTCAAGCGTTACTATATAATTTTTATATACCTCGTACTTTGGTGAAATAGCCTTGTGAGCAAATTCGCCGTCGTCGGTAATAATTAAAAAGCCTGTTGTATCTTTATCCAAGCGTCCCACAGGAAAAAGTCCCTGACGTCGCAAATGCCCGGGCACTAAATCCACAACGGTTTTTTTATTTTTATCACTGCTTGCCGACAAAACCCCCTTTGGCTTATTCATTAATATATAAATAAACTTTTTGTAGTTAAGCGCTTGTCCGTTAAAGGTAATGTCCGAATCAACCTCTACAAGTGTGCCAAAATCACGAAGCACCTTGCCGTTAAGAGTTGCCTTGCCACGTCGAATTGCAATGCGTGCATCCTTACGTGAAATATTAAACTGTGTTGCTATTATTTTGTCAAATCGTTCTTGTTTCATTCATTATTCCTTTAAAATAGGGTCAACCGTTTGGTTTAAATTATCGGTTATGTCCCCTGCTATTATTTTTCCGTTTAAAATAATTAAATTGGCTGTTTTTTCGGGTGCTTCGGTTAAGGTGTAACTATAAACCGTAACCTCTTTACCGCAAAAATTAGTTAAATCAAAATCGCCCTTTTGCAGTATTTTATTATATTCATTAAAATAGCCCGACGGGTTTTGCGGCAATCGTGTTTGCTTTACCGCTACCGCATTTTCATTTACTGAAATTTTGCAGTATGATAAAAATTCCATTCTTTCACGGTGGGTAGCCCCATCGGCATAGCCTTTATTAACACTTGAAAACTGACCGATAATAATAAGCGCCAAAACGGTAAGCGCTAATATCACGGCCAGTCCTTTCTTGCTAAAAATAAGATATAGCTTCATTATATCCCCTCAATAAAGGATATGCGCTATATTATTTTTTTATTACTCTATTATACAAACTGCGTGAGCTGAAATACCAAGCAATTCACCCGTAAAGCCAAGGCCTTCTTCAGTGGTGGCCTTTACATTTACACAGTCAATTGATACCTTGCAGTCGTCAGCAATATTTTGGCGCATTTGCTGAATATGTGGCGCCATTTTGGGCTTTTGCGCAATTACGGTTGCATCAATATTGCCGACTGTATAGCCTTTTTCGTTCAAAAGTTCAACCACTTTTCTTAATAAAATGCGGCTGTCAATATTTAAAAATTCGGCCGCATTATCGGGGAAGTGCTTACCAATATCACCAAGAGCCGCTGCGCCTAAAAGTGCATCACTTACAGCGTGAAGCAAAACGTCGGCATCACTGTGGCCTAAAAGCCCTTTTTCGTAGGGAATGTCAACCCCGCCGATAATAAGGTTTCTATCTTCAGCAAATTTGTGTACGTCATAGCCGTGACCTATTCGCATTGGGCAAAATCCTCCTTTAAAAATGCAACCGCAACCGCTATATCCTCGGGTGTGGTAATTTTAATGTTTTTATAGTCACCCGCAACAGTTAAAACCCTTTCGCCTACTGCTTCCAAAATTGAAGCATCGTCGGTAAAGGAATTTAAATCCTTGCCATCTAAAGCGGAAAGATATTTTTTAGCCTTAACACCCTGTGGAGTTTGCACCTGCACTAAATCATCACGCTTAACGGTTTTAATAACCAAGCCATTTTCATCAATTTGCTTTATTGTGTCCTTAACCTTAACGACTGGTATAACGGCGTCAAATTCACTAAGGCCGTCAATAACTTTGTTTATAATGTCTCCGGTAACAAGAGGACGCGCGCCATCGTGTATAAGCACAATTTCATCATCGGCTTTAAGGCGTTTCATGCCGCACAGCACCGATTCCTGTCGGTTTGTGCCACCCTCGACAATATCGCTAACCTTAGTAAGCATATAGCTTTCGCAAAGGCTTTGATATTCTAAAATGGTTTCCTTTGCGGCAACTAGAATTATATTAGAAACCGTATCGCAAAGCTGAAAAGCCTTTAGGGTGCGCACAAGCACGGGTATACCACAAAGCTTAATTAATTGCTTGTTTTGGCCTATTCGTGCTGACGAGCCGCCCGCAACCACAATTACAGGTACGCCTTTTTTAGTTTGATTTGCCGCTTCGTACTGAAGCAAGGGCTTTAAAGCGTTCATATTAAGCACCCTTTTTAAGTTTTGAAAAATTTGTAAGACCGGGTTTTACAAGCTCGGTCATTAGGAGGGCAACAATTGCGCCCAAGCACCAGCCGCAAACAACGTCACTTGCAAAATGCACGTTAAAGTAAATACGCGAAATACCTATAATAAGCGGAATAAGTGTGAAAATTGTAATTACAATACCCTTTTGCGCCTTGGTTTTGCAAAGGGGTAAAAGACAAAGCATAATTGCAATATAAATTGCGGTATTGTTCATAGCGTGACCACTTGGGAAGCTAAAGCCGTCAATTTCCAAAAGGCGAAGTGCCTCGTCAGGACGGGGACGTGCAACAATAGCCTTAATAACCTTATTTAAAACAGTTGAAACAATAGCGGTTGCCGCAACGGGAACGCCCACCTGTTTGGTTGTAAAGGGCAAGAAAACCAAAACAGCAATAAGAAAAACGTCTAAAATAGTGTCACCAAAAACGGTAAAGCTGTGCATAAATTCGCCAATTTCACCCTTGGGATTTAATAATGTATGTAATGTAGGTTCAAGCCCTTCAAGTGTGCCTGTAAGAGCAAGCGCCATTACACTAACAAAAATAACCGCCAAAACAGATATTATAATAATTTTACTTTTTTTCATAACTAATACCTCATATAAGCAAAAAGCCGCGCTTTTTGGCGCGGCTTTAAATTTAAAGAATTATTCTTCGGTTTCTGCTTCTTCACAGTCGCAGCAATCGCAGTCGCAACCGTCAAAATCAAATTCAAGGTCGGTGCCGCAGTTGGGGCATACCATACCTTCTTCTTCTAACATTTCACCGTCGAGATAAATGATGTCGTTGCAAACGGGGCATTCAATTTCATAAACCTCGTCATCACAATCGCAGCAATCATCATCGCAATCGCAATCACAGTCACAGCAATCACAATCATCATCTTCATAGATAATGTCTTCTAAAGCAGCAAGGTCTTCGTCAACAGCGTCGATTTGTTCCATAAGCTCGTCGCAGCCGTCTTCAATGTCGCAAATTTCTTCGGTAATGTCACCGAGTAAATCAATAATAGCGGTTAAAACCTTACCTTCTTTAGTAGCTTCGTCAATGCCAAGACCTTCAGCTAAGCCTTTGATGTAAGCAATCTTTTCGCAAATATCCATTGTAAAATACCTCCGTTAATATTATGCGCGTTCCATATATTCACCGGTACGGGTGTCAATACGAACCATTTCGCCTTCGTTAATGAAAAGGGGTACGCGGATTTCAGCGCCTGTTTCAAGTGTTGCGGGCTTGGTAGCGTTAGTTGCTGTGTTGCCTGCAAATCCAGGGTCGGTCTGAGTAACTTGAAGTTCAACAAATGTTGGGGGTTCTACACCGAAAACCTTGCCCTTGTATGACAAAATTTTGCAAACCATGTTTTCTTTTACAAACTTGAAGTTATCGCTCATATCACTTGCGTTAATGGGAACAAGCTCATAAGTTTCTTGGTCCATAAAGTAGTAGATATCACCATCGGGATATGAATATTCCATATCCTTTCTTTCAATGAAAGCGGTGGGGAACTTAGCAGTAGGGTTATAAGACTTTTCAATAACCGCACCTGTAATAACGTTCTTAGTTTTAGTTCTTACGAAAGCAGCGCCCTTACCGGGTTTAACGTGTTGGAATTCAACAACCTGAAGCACGTTGCCATCTTCTTCAAATGTTACGCCATTTCTAAAATCGCCGGCACTAATCATAATAATTTTTCCTCCAGAAAAACAAATTTTTACCTGTATATTATAATTGTTTAAGCCGACTTTGTCAAGAATTACTGATACTTTTTACCGCTTTTTCGAGCATTATCTCGCCTTTCTTCGTTTTCGCAGTCGGATTTAATAATATTTTTGTTAAATCCCTGCGCAATTGTTGGATACATATCCTCCCTATCAGCAGTGGGCTGAATTTCATACGTACCATAGCAATTAACCATATCAAAGGCATTTTCAGGCGGATTTTTAATGTTTTCAAGGCGCATTTCGGTTTCTTTTGTAAGCTTTTTAAAATTTTCCATTTTTTATTACCCTTACCGTTTGACATATTTTTTTATATGTGATATAATCACTGAGTATATTATATCCTTTGGAGGAGAAAAAATGCTGGACATCAGATTTATTTGTGATAATCCCGAATTAGTAAAAGAAAATATTAAAAAGAAATTTAAGGATTCTAAGCTTCCGCTTGTTGATGAAATCATCGTACTTTATAACGAAAAATGCGCAACCAATAACCGCGCTAACGAGCTTCGCGCAAACCGCAACAAGATTAGTAAGCAAATTGGTATGCTTATGGCACAGGGCAAGCGTGACGAAGCCGAAGAAATTAAACGTCTTGTTACCGAACAGGCTGAAGAATTAAAGGCCTTAGAGGTTAAAGAGGACGAGCTTGCTAAAAATGTTTTAGAAATTCAAATGAAGATACCCAACATTGTGGACAGTAGCGTTCCCGTAGGCAAGGACGACAGCGAAAACGTTGAGGTAACCCAATACGGCGAAAAGACCGTTCCTAATTTCGAAATTCCCTACCACACCGACATTATGGCTGCTTTTAACGGCATTGATAAGGAAGCCGCTGGCAAGGTTGCAGGTGAAGGCTTTTATTACCTTATGGGCGACATTGCACGTCTTCATTCAGCAGTTTTGGCTTATGCACGTGACTTTATGATTGATAAGGGCTTTACATACTGTATTCCCCCTTATATGATTAGAAGCAACGTTGTAACCGGTGTTATGAGCTTTGAAGAAATGGACGCTATGATGTATAAGATTGAGGGCGAAGACCTTTATCTTATCGGCACCAGCGAGCATTCAATGATTGGTAAGTTTATCGACACCATTACTTTGGAAGAAAAGCTTCCCTTAACCTTAACAAGCTATTCACCCTGCTTTAGAAAAGAAAAGGGCGCACACGGTATTGAGGAACGCGGTATTTACCGTATTCACCAATTTGAAAAGCAAGAAATGATTGTTATTTGCAAGCCTGAAGAAAGTATGGAATGGTTCAACAAAATGTGGAACTATTCTGTTGAGCTTTTCAGAAGTATGGATATTCCTGTTCGCACACTTGAATGCTGCACAGGCGACCTTGCCGACTTAAAGGTTAAGTCTTACGATATTGAAGCATGGTCACCCAAGCAACAAAAATATTTTGAAGTTTGCAGCTGTTCAAACCTAGGGGACGCACAGGCACGCCGTTTGGGTATTCGTGTTAAGGATGCTGACGGTAAGAAGTACCTTGCACACACCCTTAATAACACCGTTGTTGCACCACCTAGAATGTTAATTGCTTTCCTTGAAAACAACCTTTCATTCGACGGTGAAAAATACACCATTTCAATTCCTAAAGCCTTACAACCTTATATGGGCGGTAAAGAAAAGATTGAAAGTAAATAAGTAAATACAAAAAGCACACTCGAAAGGCTCCTTCTCATAAGGAAGTTTACCCCATATGCATAAAATTTGTTATTCGGTAAACAAATAATTGACCCCGACAGATTAAAAAAAGTCTGTCGGGGTTATCTTATATTTCAAAAACAATAAAATCTTGATCTCGAAGCTTAATAATATTTTGTTCTCCTGCCTCGATTAAAGCCATATAGTCTTGTTCTCTCAAGTCTGAATAATGACATATTAAAATTCCGTCAAATAAACATAATCCAGAAAA
>JAZKZS010000065.1:0-15285 GCA_045612765.1 Acutalibacteraceae bacterium | reverse complement strand
ACTTCTCCACAGATACTTTGGTTAAATTATATTGCCTCCCTCTGACGAGGGAGGTGCCGAGTAATACGAGGCGGAGGGAGAGAAAAACTACCCCTCCGTCTTTTGCTTTGCAAAATCCACCTCCCCTGACAAGTGGAGGCTTTTTATTGCAAAACCTTAAAAGATGTGCTATCATAACGGTAGCACATCTTTTATTTTGGGGTGATTAGATGAAAAAATATTATTGTCCCTACTGTGGCGAGCCAACCTTTTCAAGTTATCAAAAATATACAAACAAGTATTCCAAATTCGGGATAAGAGAAACATTATTTTTCACCTGTCGTAACTGTCATAATGAAATTGAGAGAAAATATACATACAAAGACAAAAGAATTAAATATCTCACACTATCTTGCTTTCTTTTTATAATTTTAATGCTTGTTTTTACTTCAATTAAAGCTTATATATTGACAGCCATAGCATTAGTTTGTTTAACTATATCCGGCTTTTTTCAGGATTATTATATTGGAAAAGCCTGTGTTCTCACACGTATTGACGGTAACTATAACGACAATTTGTATCCTGCAAAAATTAGTTCTAAAAAAGTTATAAACGGCGGTATATATTTTTTAAAGCCCAACAGCGAAGAATTAACTAAAACAAACGTTAATAGGGATTATATTGCTGAAATAATTATAAACGATAACAGTGAGCATTTTATTAGAATTATTAAACCTGTTGATGCTTCACCCCCTGCCTTTGCATTTGAAATTTTTGAAGATGAAAAATTAATTGGCAACGGCGAAGCCTTAAAGCAATAGAACCTGGCGCGGCAAACTATTTTGGTTTGCCGTGCTTTTAAATTTTAATGTTCAAATTATAGTTTATCGGGCTAACGCCTAATTCGGAATTCGTAATGCGTAATTCGGAATTATAGAACGATTTAAATTGAATATTTGTAGGAACAGGCCTCCCGGACTGTCCGCTAAAATTATACTATATTCACTAATATAACCCGTAGGGGCAAACTGTGTTCGCCCGTAAAAAATGTGTATGCAAGCGGGCGAACACAGTTCGCCCCTACGGGATATATCAATTTATATCCGTCGCGAAGCGACACCTTAATTATTCATTTTTCATTATTCATTATTCATTCGCGTAAGCGCTAAACCCCAATTTATATTTCAAAAACAACCTATTGAAAAAAGAAATATTTTGTGTTATGCTTTATAAGGACTGTTTTGGCCCAATTTTTAAAAAAGGTGACGTGTAAATGGAAGTTGTTGCAATATTAAATGCGATATGGTCTGTTGTAAGTACAATTTCAAAAGTAATATCAAAAACACTTTGGTATAAAAACATTTTTAAATATGTTGGTATTGTTGCAACCCGTAAATTTAAACCTGCAAAGCAGTACCACAAATATGCGGTTATTGTTGCCGCCAGAAATGAACGTACTGTTATTGGCAACTTAATTGACAGTGTTAAACGTCAAAACTACCCTGAAGATATGCTTGATATTTTTGTGGTTGCTGACAACTGCACCGATGATACCGCTGCTATCGCGCGTGAAATGGGCGCAATTTGTTATGAACGCTTTGATAACGAGCATCGCACAAAGGGGTACGCCCTTCAGTATTTAGTAAAATGCATTGAAAAGGATTACGGCATTGACGCATATGAAGGTTACATTCTTTTCGACGCCGACAACCTTTTAGCACCTAATTATCTTGAACATATGAACAACGCCTTTGATGCAGGCGAAAAAATTGTAACCTCTTACCGCAACACCAAAAACTTTGGTGATAACTGGATAGCCGCCTCTTACGCTGTGCACTGGCTTAGAACAGTTCGTAACGAGCACCGTCCCCGTTCACTTTTCCATTTAGCAACCCGTATTCAAGGTACAGGCTTTTTATTTGCAAACGAGCTTATTAAGGACGGTTGGAACTGGGTTTCCCTTACTGAAGACCGCGCCTTTTGTGCCGACGCAGTTGCAAAGGGTTATAAAATTTCTTATAATCACGATGCAATTTTTTATGATGAACAACCCGTTAGCTTTAAAATTGCAATGCGCCAGCGTATACGTTGGGCAAAGGGTCACTTACAGGCGTTTGTTGAAATTGGCCCCAAGCTTTTGTGGCACATTTTCTTTACCGGCGGCGTGGCAAGTGTTCACGAAAAAGGCGAAGTTTCTGTTTGGAAGCGTATTTTTAACAACCTACGTCTTAGATTTATGAGCCTTGACATTTTGTTTGTCGTTTACCCACGTGCGCTTTTTACCTTCTTTAAGCGCTTGATTTATTTAATTGTTAAAATCTCGCTTTTCTGTTTGGCGGTGCCGGATATACCAAAACCGATTGTTATAATAACAACTGTGCTTTGGTGGAGTGGCGAAACCTATTTAAAAACCATTCTTGTTGCCCTTTACGTTTATATTATTGAGCATAAGCGAATTCAAAAAATTGGTTTTTTAAAAACCATTTGGTTTTCCTTAACCTTCCCAATTTTTGACCTTATGGGTAAATTATCACTTATAATTGCAATGTTTATGAAGGTTGAATGGAAGCCCATTCCCCACGATTCTAACGTAAAAATTACCGATTTAACCGGTGAAGCTGAAAATAAAAAAGAAAAGCAAAAAATATCTTGACAAATGGCGCTTTTTGGTGTATAATCCCCTTGTTGCAATCCAAAGACAGTAGGTGGTCTTTAAGACCGTAAGCTTTATCGCCTACCGAGGTAAGCGCTTAAATGTTATATTTATGCTTATTTTCGTCCGTCTTGCTTTCTGCAATGACGGGCTTCTTTTTTTAGATTGCAAAATCTAAATTTCATGTGAGGTGAAACCAATTGCCAAACGCAGCAGTATTAGAACAAAAACAAAAGCAGGTAGCTGAAATTTCTGCTAAGTTAGAAAAAGCTATCGTAGGTGTTGTAGTTGATTACAAGGGCATCACAGTTGCTGACGATACTAAGCTTCGTAAGGAACTTCGTGAAAACGGCGTTGATTACTTCGTTGTTAAAAACACCCTTCTTGGTCGTGCTATTGCTGATACCTGTTATGCTGACATGAGCTCTGCTCTTGAAGGTACAACCGCTATCGCTCTCGCTGATGAAGACTACACCGCAGCAGCAAGAATTCTTTCAAAGTTTGCTGAAACACACCCTGATTTCAAAATCAAGACAGGTTTCCTTGATGACAAGGTTGTTGACGTAGCTACTATCGACGCTCTTGCTAAGCTTCCCACCAAGGAAGTACTTCTTGCAACAGTTTGCAGTGCTTTCCAAGCACCCATCGCAGCATTCGCTCGCGCAGTACAAGCTATCGTAGATAAAGAAAACGAAGCTTAATTAAAATTTTAAAAAATTATAAAACATTTATTGGAGGAAAATAAAATGGCATCTGAAAAAATCACAGCTATGATTGAAGAGTTAAAAACTCTTACCGTATTAGAACTTTCTGAACTCGTTAAGGCAGTAGAAGAAGAATTTGGCGTATCTGCAGCAGCAGCTGTAGCAGTAGCGGCTCCCGCAGCAGGCGGCGCAGCAGCAGCTGAAGAAAAGACCGAATTCGACGTAATCCTTAAGGAAGCTGGCCCCGAAAACATTAAGGTTATCAAAGTTGTTCGCGAAATCACCGGTCTTGGCCTTGCTGAAGCAAAGGCAATCGTTGACGGCGCTCCTAAGACCCTTAAGGAAGCAGTTTCTAAGGAAGAAGCTGAAGAACTCAAGGCTAAGCTCAGCGAAGTTAGCGCAGTTGTTGAAATCGCTTAATTTAAAACTAAGTTTATTAAAAAGAACACCTTCGGGTGTTCTTTTTTTATGTCTATTTTTGGCAAATATATAGTATTTTTAGTTGACATATCCTATATATAGTGGTAAAATTATATAGATATATTGCAGCTTTGCTTTTACAGGGCACTTTGGCGAATGCCTTGTGAAATGAGTTGATATAATCGCAGGAGGAAAACACACGGCTCCTGTTACCGTTTCGGAAATTTCCGTGTTTTATATAGGAGGTGCTAGTATATGCCGTGGATTATTATGAGCGCCGTTGCATTAGTTTTGTCCGTTATCGGTTTTTTTGCCGGCTCGGCTTACCGCCGCAAATCAGCAGAAGCTACTATCGGCTCAGCTGAGGACGAGGCAAAACGCATTTTAAACGACGCTATAAAAACCGCTGAATCTAAAAAGCGTGAAGCTTTATTAGAGGCAAAGGAAGAGGTTCACACCTTACGTCAGGAAACTGAAAAAGACCTTCGCGAACGCAGAAGCGAAGTTCAACGTCAGGAACACCGACTTCAACAAAAGGAAGAAAGCCTTGACCGTAAAATTGAAAACTTTGAAGCTAAAGAAGAAAAGTTGGCCATTCGTGCTAAGGAAATTGAAGCAAAAATTGAAGAATGTGACCGTTTAAAACAAAGCCAGATGGATTTGCTTGAAAAAATTTCAGGCTTTACCAAGGAACAGGCAAAGGCGCATTTATTACAACTTTTGGATGACGAGCTTACACACGAAAAAGCCGTTAAAATTCTTGACTTTGAACAACAAACCAAGGACGATTGCGACCGCATTGCGAAGAACATTATCGGCCACGCTATTCAGCGTTGCGCTGCCGACCATTCTTCTGAAATGACCGTTTCGGTTGTTCCCCTTCCCAGTGATGAAATGAAGGGCCGCATTATTGGTCGTGAAGGCCGCAATATCAGAGCTTTGGAAACCGCAACAGGTGTTGACCTTATTATTGATGACACACCCGAAGCAATTACACTTTCAAGCTTCGACCCTGTAAGACGTGAAATTGCACGTGTTACCCTTGAAAAGTTAATTCTTGATGGTCGTATTCACCCCGCAAGAATTGAAGAATCTGTTCAGAAAGCAACTGCCGAGGTTGAAACCACCATTAAGCAAACAGGCGAACGTGCTATGATTGATGCAGGTGTACCCAATCTTCACCCCGAACTTGTTAAGCTTTTAGGTAAGCTTAAGTACCGCACAAGCTATGGTCAAAGCGTGCTTAACCATTCGCTTGAGGTTTGCTATCTTTCAGGTCTTTTGGCTGCTGAAATGGGCGCTGACGTAACCCTTGCAAAACGTGCGGGCTTACTTCACGACATTGGCAAGGCACTCGACCACGAACAAGAAGGCTCACACATTCAGCTTGGTGTTGAAGTTGCTAAAAAATACCGTGAAAACGACACCGTTGTTAATGCTATTCATGCTCACCACGGTGAAGTTGAAGCTAAAACACTTATTGCTTGTATTGTTCAGGCAGCCGATGCTATTTCAGCCGCACGCCCAGGTGCACGTCGCGAAAACATTGAAAGCTACATTAAGAGACTTGAAAAGTTGGAGGAAATCGCCAATTCCTTTAACGGTGTTGAAGGCTCGTTTGCTATTCAAGCAGGTCGCGAAATTCGCATAATCGTTAAACCCGAAATTGTGACCGAAGACCAAATGGTGCTTATGTCACATCAAATTGCCGAAAGAATCGAAAACGAACTCGAATACCCCGGTCAAATTAAGGTTAACGTTATTCGCGAAAGCCGTGCAGTTGACTATGCTAAATAATTTAAAAACCTTTCAGGGAATTTCCTTGAAAGGTTTTTTCTTTTTATATAAGAAATAGGGGGAAACTTCTTTACGAAGTTTCTCCCTACAACGGCTTTTTTAAATTAAATAATATTTACTGTTTCATCATTAGCGGCCTGCTTAACGTAGGTTGCAATACGGTTAACATCAGATGCATTAGCGTGGCCTATAACTTCGCCGTCAACACTGAACAAATATTTTGTTGCGCTTGAACGGTAGAACTTAATAGTTGTCGACTTGCGTTTTGCATCGCTATAAACGTATGTGATTTCATATTCGGGCTGACCGTTAACCTTTTCGGTTTCGAAGTCGCACGAATGAAGTGAAATGCAATAACGGTAAAATTCTTGGAAGTTTTCTACAGTAAGTTCTTTTCCGTTATATTTAATATTATAATTATTCCTTGTGTCTTCGTTAACAGTAACCTTAATATCAAACTTATATTCTTTACCTTCACTCTTTACAATAAAGCCTGAAAGGTCATCTATCGATTGCAAATGAACCCATGTAGAATAGAAGTTTGTAGTTGAATATGAGAACATTTCAACCGCATCGGCGCTAACCTTTTTAATCATTTTGCAGTCGGTATACCAAACGGCATAATTGCCGTCGTCCTGCTTTTTAAACTTAAAAGTATAGGTAAGCTTGCCAAACTTTGCATTAACGGTTAAATCGGGGTTATTAAGCCCAAATTTATTAACTGTTGCTGCTTTGCTGTCAAGCGCATAAGCGCCTGAAACACTGACGCCGCTATTAAATGGCAATAATGCTTTATCTACATTTTCTGCCATGCGGTAGGTTGGTGAAGTAACAACGTAATTATGAAGCCCAGACGTTGTTTCGTCGGTATTAGGCTTAATTACAACAGGCTTTGAAAAATTCTTGCCGCTTATGGTTAAGCTGTCGAAAGAAGCAATTGTGTTGTCAAGCAAATAATCCTCATAACCGCTTGGAAGGGTTAAAGCAGAAATAGCATCAGTATTAGCAAAATCAAGCGCGGTAAAGGTAAATGTATCATCAATTGTACCTAAAACAAGGTAAATTGTATCCTTATCGCTAAGCTTTACATAAACACCGCTGCCGTCGGGTGATTTATCACCAATCAACACATTAATAATGCTATCGTCCTTTTTGGTTATAGCAACCTCAACTGCAGGTGCGGTTAAGCCGCATTCATCAGCAGTTTTAGTTGTAATTTCACGCAAGGCTGTAAGAGCGGCAAATGTAGTTGCGGCATTTGAAATGGAATAATCGTCAATAACGTCCGCATCATAACCCTGAAGTGTCCAAGTACACATTTCATAACCGTCGTCGTCTTTTTGAATAGCGTTATTCATTACAAAGGTGCCGTTTTTATTTTTAACTGTAAGTTTTTTAATATTAATCTCATCAACAGAAACAACCGTAATTGTAGGTGTTTGCGAGATTGTGTCGCTAGGGTCCTGCTTTTCGGGAATAAGCTTTACAACCGCAAAGGTGCCACCTGCCAAAATTGCAACCGCCAAAACACCAGCAATAATTGTAGTCAAACGCTTTTTGTTAGGGTTTTTGGTTTGATCGGCTGTCATTTTATGGGCTGTGGGGTCGGAAAAGACGGTGGAAAGCTCATCTTCCTGTTCGTTTATTTCAATATTTTGATTTTGCTCAAAATTTTCCATTATGAATTCTTTCTCCTGATATAAACATAAATGCCTGCAGCAATCATTGCAAGAGGTAATACAATTACGAAGATTATAAGCACAATATTACGTGATGTTTCAGTAACTTCTGTTGCAAAGCTTTGGTCTTCAATTGTTTTTGCAATAAATGAAATACCTGTATCTTCAGCGCCAACTGCACGTTCAGCAACCTTAAATGCAATATTCTTGTTAGAAATTGATGCAGTTTCGCTATAATCACCATAGATAAATTCAACAGAGCTTAAAGCAAAAACATGGTTTTGAATTGGGTTGTTGTCATCATCATAATTAAAGCGCTTTGCCTGAATTACGGTTGCAAAGGTTTCTTTAGTGTACTTATCAGCACCTGTCCAGCTGTTAGCGATACCAATAGGCGCGTTAACAACAGTTGAAGGTGTTGTTACTAACTGTGTGGTAGTAATTGCATTATGGTTTTCAAATGCCGGCTTAAGAGGCACATTATAGCCTGTAATACAAATTTGAATGCCGTTTAAAATTTCATCGGTGCCGTTGGGGTAAGAACCAAGCACTGTAGGTTCGTCAGGTATATGGTTGCCGCTTTCGGTTTCAAACATAATACCTTCGCGCACTTCAATGCCCCATTCAGCAAGGAAAGAAGCTAGGTTAGGAAGGTAAGGTGAAGAAGCGTCAGCTATAAACACAAGACCCTTACCATATTTGCCGCCGTTATCAAGGAATTTTGAAATAATATCAAGCTCGGAATCTAAAAAGTCGGTTGTAGGTGCAACAATGAAAATTGCATTATAATCGTCTGCAATTTTGGTAACTATGCTTTCAGAAATAAGGTCAATTTCATAGTTGTTGTTTTTAAGAAGGGTGCGGTAGCTTTCAGCATAATCGGTTTTAGAATGACCTGTAATAAAAGCAACCTTTTTATCAATATTGTTTGTAACGTAAGCAATTGCACTGGTTAAAGCAGTTTCAATGTTATTGCCTGTTACGGTATAACCTGTGTATCCGTAAGCGGCATAGGTTTGGTCTTCTTCCAATACGTAAATATCCTGGAAGTTTACAACCTTATAACGTTCGGTGCTACCATCCTTACAGGTTACAATAATATCACCGTATCCAATGTCTTCCTGTGAATATTTGGTTGAAATTTCGGTAAATTTAGTATCCTGCGTGTCAATATATTCAATCTTAATTTTTCTGTTATAATTATCATACTTGTTGATAAGTGTTAAGGTTTGTTCGTAATAGTTGCTGTAATCTCCTAACACGCCATACATTTGGGGTGCATAGTTAGCCAGATACATAAGGTAATCACTTTCGGTTGCGCAAACGGTAATTTTAACTTCCTTGTCAATGCCCTTAATGTATTCGATGTTTTCCGCACTGATAGAATTTTTCTTATCAAGTGTCATATCAAATTCTAAGGTTACACGCTTTGCTAAAACGCCCATAAGCACGTTTAAAACAATAATACCGGCCAAAACAGCAGCGGTAATTGCCATTGCATAGCCGCCGCGCTTTAAAAGAGCTTGGTTTTTAATTTTATTACTCTTATTTTCAGCCTTTTTTTCTTTTTTAGGTGCTTCAGAGGTTTCTAAAGCTTCGTTTTCAATTTCTTCTAAAAAGTCAATTTTCTTTTTCACTTTAAAACCCTCCTTTTAAGCCCATCTTCTCTTTTCAAGTGAACGAACACTCAAGAAAAGGAAAGCGGCGGTAATACTTATAAAATAAAATACGTCAGGAATTGAGAATGATGTATTGCCAAAGTTATTAAACGAATTTATAAATGCAGCCTTTTCAATAACAGTTGCAAGCCAACCAATGTTAATTGCACTTGAAAGACTTGAAGCATAAATAATTAAAATGTTAATAACAAAGGTTAAAATTGCAGCCACAACCGAGCTTTCGGTAAGGGATGAAATGAACATACCGATTGCAATTAAAGCCGCGCCAAGTAAAATTGCACCCAAAAGTGCGTAAAGGTAAGAAAGGAAGTTAGCCTCTACCATTGATAAAACAATCATTTCAAAAATGAAGGTAGGTGCAAAGCCAAGTGCAAAAACGCTAAGCGCTGCAAAGAACTTGCCCAAAACAATTGAATAAAGACTTACAGGTGCAGTAAGCAATGCCTGGTCGGTTTTCATACGCTTGTCATCACTCATTAAACGCATGGTGAGAAGCGGTGTTACGAAAACGATTATAATTGACATTGTCATAATAATGTCCTTAACCTCTGGGCTACCTGCCTCGTAAATAATGGTAAAGAAATAACCCGAAAACAAATAGAATGCAGCTAAAACAATATAGCCAACGGGTGTAGCAAAAAATGCCTTGAATTCACGTTTGAAAATTGCGTTCATTATTCAGCCGCCTCCTCTTCTTGATTTTTTTCTTCAACCTTTTCATCGATAAAGCCTAAAAGCTTGCGAGCATCTTCATAGCTACCGGCTTCTGTAAGACGTAAAAATACCTGTTCAAGCGAAATTTGGTTGCTTGAAAGTGATAAAAGTGTCTTGCCGCGTGAAGAAACACGTTCGAACACGTCACGGCGAACGTCACAGCCTTCCTTAGGCTCGATAAGGAAGTCGTAGCTGCCGGGTTCCTTGCAGCCAAGCGAAGTAACGGTTTTAACACCCTTAACGGTTGAAAGTGTTTCAAGCATATCCTTTTCGTTGCAAATAATTCTTGCAACGATTGACTTGTCGTTTGAAAGACGTTCAGAAAGGCTTTCGGGTGTGTCGTCAGCAATAATTTGACCTTGGTTAATAATAATAACACGCTTACATACTGCCTGAATTTCAGACAAAATGTGTGATGACAAAATAATGGTGTGGTTTTTGCCAAGACGTGAAATTAAATTGCGAATTTCAATAATTTGCTTGGGGTCAAGACCAACGGTGGGCTCGTCCAAAATAAGTACGTCGGGGTTGCCGATTAATGCGCCTGCAAAGCCAACACGTTGACGGTAACCTTTTGAAAGATTTTTAATAAGACGGTTTGCAACGTGGTCGATTTTAACAAGCTTCATAACCTCGTTAATATGTGCGGTTTTGGGGAATTTAACTTTTTTAAGGTCGAAAATAAAAGCCAAATATTCCTTAACCTTCATATCCATGTAAAGTGGGGGGATTTCGGGCAAATAGCCAATACGCTTTTTGGCTTCTTCAGGATATTCCATAACGTCAAAGCCGTCAATAGAAACCTGACCCTGCGTTAAAGAAAGATAACCCGTTAATATGTTCATAATAGTTGACTTACCTGCGCCGTTAGGACCAAGGAAGCCTACAACCTCACCCTTATTAATGCTAAAGCTAACGTCTTTAACAGCAAGGTGAGTGCCGTATCTTTTACTAAGACCGGAAACTTCAATCATAAGTTTACCTCCGTGAAAAAAATTATTCATATTATTATAACATATTACCATACATTTTGGCAATAGTTATTAATTAAATGTTAATATTTTATAATTAAATTCATAAAATAAACCGTTTTTTGAACTTTTGGCAAAATAGATTGATTATGCGCTATTATAAATTATGTTTTATCCTTTCACAAATGCATTATATAATTGCACAAGCCCTGCGCTTAACAATGCGCCGCCTATTATATCGCTTATCCAATGCACGCCCGAAATTATACGACCCACAACCATAAACACCGTAAAACTAACTGCAAGAATGATTATAATATTTCTTGCGGTTTTGTTTTTTATTCGGTTTTTAAACTGCATAATAGCAGTGGGCATTACGCACAGGGTAAGCATTGTTGTTGAGGATGGGTAAGATACCTCCAAAACCCCATTTATCAGCACGGGGCGGTAATTAATAACGACCGTTTCAAAAAGCAAATAAACCGCTATTACAACAATATAAAAAACACCAAGGGCTAAAATGTCATAATCAACCTTTAAAATGCTTTTGCGCTTAATTAGCTTAATAAGCCCCAACACACCAAACCCAAAGCACACTGCAAAGGGCACAAGCCCTAACCAGTCGGTTATGTTATAAAGTACAAAGCTTACACCTGTAAAATTGTGAACAAACCCATTAAGCGTTGCAAAGCCCACACTTGACCCAAGCGGTCCGATTGGTTTAACCTCAACAAAGCTTACCGCTACCGTCCATAAAATAAAAAGTAGAAAAAAAGCAATAGAAGTTATAAAATTCTTTTTTTGTTTTAACATATAAAAAACCTTCCTTCAATGTGTTAATTACACTTTAAAGAAAGGTTAATATTTTTAAAAGAAACTGTTTGTCACACAAGTGACACTTTTCGTGTCAAAGCCTTTTTATAAGCATTAAGCCCTTTATTGCCAAAAACACAAACAACAGGGTTGCCGCATATGGCTGAAGGCTTAAAACAAAAAGCAATAAGGTAACTGCAGTAAGTGTTAGCGATATTATGTTTTTATATTTCACCAAAAAGGCTTTTTGTAGGTTTTGCAATGCAAGTGTTAAAACACCAAACACAACAACTAACACTACTAAAATTATATATGCTGTTTTTAAATAAGGTGAAACTTCGCCAAGTGCTAATAAATTAACCGACTGTATACCCTCGCCACGCTGTGCAAAAAAAGGTAAGAAAAACAGCATAACGGTGCTTATATCTAAAAGCCCGTAAATTAAATCAATAAAATGGCCTTGCTTTTGTTTGTTATCGTTTTCGGCAATATTTAAAAGCTCGCCGCCCGACAAAAGCTCATCAACCGTTATATTAAAAAATACTGATATATCCTTTAGGGTATCAATACTGGGGTATCCCCTACCCGATTCCCATTTGGAAACCGCCGTGCGCGAAACGTAAAGCGCGTCGGCAAGTTCTTCTTGTGTAAGCCCTTTTTGCTTGCGAAGGGCTTGTAATTTTTCATTAAATTCCATAATTATTGTCTTTCAAAATATTATTTGTTATTACTTGAAAATACGTCGGCAACCTCACTAATGGTAATATAAGCCGAGCCGTCAATATTATGAACAAGCTCCTTCATTCTTACAATTTGGTAACGGTTAACAACAAAATAAAGCATTGCTTTTTCTTTGTTTGAATAACCGCCCTTGGCTTCTAGCTTAGTAACACCGCTGCCGAAAACCTCGCACAGCTTACTGCAAACCTCGTCGGGATGCTCGGTAATTATAATAGCACACTTTGCCCTGTCAATACCGTCAACAATAAAGTCAATTGTTTTTAATGCCGCCGCATAGGTAACAATTGAATAAAGGGGCAATATCCAGCTTTTTAAAACAAAGCCGCAAATAATATATAAAATTACGTTATATATCATTACAAAGGTGCCAACGGTTACACCAAGACGTTTTGAAAAGATAACCGCCATAACTTCAATACCATCCATTGCGCCACCATAACGGATAGCAATACCGCTGCCTATACCTGAAATTACGCCACCAAACAAAGCGCAAAGCAATAAATCGGTACCGGCTAAGGGGGATGCAATACTAACGTCTATAGGTAATACGTCGGTAATAAGCCAAGCACAAACCGAATAAACACAAACCGCATATATAGCGGACAGGGTGAATTTCCACCCTTGCTTTCTTAAACCAAACAAGAATAGCGGTATATTAAGTACCAATAAAAAGATTGAAAGGGTTAAATATGAAGGGGTAATTTGGTCTAATAGTATAGACGTACCCGAAATACCGCTATCGTATAGTTTTACCGGCATTAAGAAAACCGTAATACCAAAAGCATTTATAACGCCGGCGACAGTTAACATTAAAACATTAACTATTCGTGTTTTCCATTTTTTCATTATATAAATATCTCCAATAAATTATTTGTCTACACCTTTAGCAGTGGTGATAGAGGCGATAAGTAATTTTCGTATCTTACTGCATTTGGCGAACATATCCTTATATTCTTCCTCGGTTATTATATGAGTATCCTTGAACAAACCGAGCCAATAGTCCGTTTCGTAGCATTCCTTCAACGCAATTTGAAACTTATTGATAAAATCCGCTTTACTCGCCGCATAGTTGGCTTCGTGAATGTTTGCGCCAATACTTGTTCCGCTTCGTAATATTTGGTTTAACAAAACACTGCTTTTACGGTTTTCTTTGATTTCGGTGCAAAGATTAACAATATCAACGGCAAATTGCTTTGATAAATCGACAAGAAAATTTTCTTTCATCATAAATCCTCATTTTAGAATGATTTGACACTCCGTGTCATAAATTGATGCTATCGCATCATGATTTCGCGCTACGCTCCATGAATTGAATTGCAACCCCAATGCGCCGCAGCGCAATTCATGCCGTAGGCAATTCATGAGCACTTGTGCTCAATTCACGCAACCGCAAGGTTGCAATTCATTGTTGAATCCGTCGTTTGAGACAAACGACAGATTCAACATGCTCAGTATGCGGAAACATATCAACCGGTTGAATTTTTCGTACACCATAACCGTTACGGGCGAAATATTTTAAATCTCGTGCCAAGGTTTCGGGGTTACACGAAACGTAAACCACACGCTCAGGCGCTAGAGTTACTACCGAATCCATAAACTTTTCGGTACTGCCGGCACGGGGTGGGTCCATAATAACGACGTCGGCCTTTTCGCCTGCCGCCGCCATTTCTACCATAAAGTCACTCGCATCGGCAGTGTAAAATTCAATATTTTCAATATTGTTGCGTTTGGCATTAAATTTAGCATCCTTTACAGCATCGGCATTAAGCTCAACACCAATAACCTTGCCCGCATTTTTAGAAGCAAGAATACCAATAGTACCCGTACCGCAATAAGCATCAATTACGGTTTCAGTACCTTTAAGCTCCATATACTCAATTGCTTTGCCGTAAAGCTTGGTAGTCATTACGGGGTTCACCTGATAAAACGACTTTGGCGAAATACGGAATACACAGTCAAAAATAGTGTCTTCAATATAGCCCTCACCATAAAGGGTGATGTTTTTTTCACCCAAAACAAGACTTGTGAACTTGTTATTTATATTTTGAACGATTGTTGTAATTTCTGGGTGGCGCTGAAGCAGTGCGTTAATAAACGAACGGCTTGACGGAAATACCGAAGTACCTGTAACAAGCACAACCATTACTTGCCCCGTATAATAACCCTTGCGAACTAAAACGTGGCGCAAAAAGCCGGTCATATTATTTTCGTCAAACGGCTTTAGCTTAAAGGATTTTAGAAGCTTTCGGATGGTAACAATAATCGCATCGGCGGTTTCATCTTCAATCATACATTCGTCAATCGGTACGATTTTGTGGGTAGACGACTGATAAACGCCCGAAATTATGCCAGTTTTATCTCTGCCAAAAGCAGCCTGTACTTTACAGCGGTAATGGGTGGGGTTTTCCATACCCATTATCTCTTTAACGTGGCAAAACTTGCCTAAAAGCTTAATGCACTTTATTTGTTTATATTTAAGTTGCTCGGGGTAGGTCATATTTTGCAAATGACAACCGCCGCATTTTTTATAATGCGGGCAACCGTTACCCTTGCCTACACGTATTGGCTTTACGACCTTTTTCACAGCCTTTTTGCCGTTGGTTTGCATAGCTTTCTCCTTTTGCTAAAATTGCTACTGTTTCAACGTGGGTGGTAGCAACGAAATTGCTAACATAAGTCATCGGAAACATGTCCACACCACTTGTTGTAGGAAACTTATCCACAATAATTAAGATTTTCTTACCAAATCTTAATTACCTATTTCAGCTTATTAATCTCTTTCTGCAGATTTGCTAAAAATCTGCCTGCATGTGCGCCATCCATTTGTGTATGGTGGAACTGAAACGAAATTGGTAATTCATATTTAAATAGATTCTTTCTATATTTTCCCCAGATTATAAATGGGTTGTTGAAAATTCCACTATTCATACCAACAGCACCATCAATTTCAGTATCAATAATTGCTGATGTGCCAATAACCATACTATCTTCGGACAAATCTCTGTCCTGGCAAGTTTCGGCAACCTGCGTTGTGTATTTCAAATACTCCTGATTAAATGCAGTTAAATCATCCGTTTGCATAATATCACAAGAACTTACTTCATCATTCTTATTCTTCACAATAGTGTTTACTGC
>JAZKZS010000064.1:0-12968 GCA_045612765.1 Acutalibacteraceae bacterium | reverse complement strand
AGATTTCATCCGAGCTTGCGAGGATTTCATCGTGCGACGCACGATTTCATTAAAGATGCAAGGCTTCGCCTTGATTTATTTAGAAAAGTGTGGTATAATTAAGAAAAATGAGGTGCAAAATGGGCAAACAATTGAATTATATTATGGATTATGAAAGTTTCAAAAAATTATCGCAATATGCTTTGGAGTTGGGATGCATGATTTTATACAAAGATTCTGCAAAAGAACCATCCTTACCGAGCACCGATCTTTCTGTTGTCGTTCCGGATTATAATAGCTATTATTTTTATATTCCTCAGTTATATCCTTTGGATAAAATAACGCACAGAACGAATTGTTATGGAGAGTACTACTTGGATGATACTTTTTTTAGCCCTTTCTCATTGTCGCTCATAGAAGCGGAGTTTTCTCGAAATGATACAGATCAAGCAAGAATCTATGTTACAACAGGTTATTATGACGAAAATGAAAGTTGGATTGCACGTCCGGAATTATTAACAAAAATATATGAAAAGCTTGCACGTCGTGCAAGAAAGTTGGCTCAAAAAATTATTTAAAAGTTGACCTTTTGTTCGTTTTTACCTCGGTTTTTGACCTTTTTATCAGTATTAGGCAAAACAAAAATCCTGTCGATTATTGTCGGCAGGATTTTTCTTTGTATTATTAACTATTCATTTTTCATTATTCACCATTCATTCGACAGGATTTTCAAAGAATATTGAATAATGAAGTCGCTTACGCTGATGAATAATGAATAATTTTGGTGCTTTGAAAAGCGTTGATTAAAAAAACAAATTATGCTATAATCTTTTCACAAAATACAATTAACCAAGGTGCCCCAAATGATAAGAAAAGCTAACATTAACGAACTTAATGAAATACTTGACATATACGCATACGCCCGACGCTTTATGGCGCAAAACGGCAACCCTACACAATGGGGCAACTCCACCCCTGAAGAAGAATTGCTTATAGAAAATATTAACGACGGGTTGCTGTACGTTGTAGAGGAAGACGGTTGTTTACAAGGTGTATTTTACTTTAACCTTGCCAACGACCCAACCTATGAAATTATTAAAAACGGCAGTTGGTTAAACGATGAACCTTATGGTGTTATACACCGTATTGCAAGTGCGGGTAAAAAGGGCGGAATACTTAAAACCTGTATTGAATTTTGCCTTAATAAAACCAACCACATTAGAATTGACACCCACGAAAACAACACCGTTATGCACCATTTGTTAACTAAATACGGTTTTTCAAAGCGTGGGATAATATTCCTTCAAAACGGCAGTGAGCGTATTGCTTACGAATATATTGAAAAATAATTTAAAGCGTGCATTATATTTACTATTGATTATGTCAAACCACTGTGTTATAATGTTGCCGAAATAAAAATAGATATTGCTTATATATATTCATAATTGGTTGAATGTTTCTACGAACTACCGTAATAGTTTGCTATAAGCCCTTGGCTTTGGCGATTATTACGTTTTTTGTTTTTTGGAGAGGAATTATGAATAAAAATAACATTGCCTTTCTTGGTGAGGAAAAAATTTCAAAGCTTTTGCTTAAATTTTCTATTCCCTGTGTTACTGGGTTATTAATTACAGCATTATACAACATTGTCGACCAAATTTTTATCGGTAACAGCGAGCTTGGCTATCTTGGTAACGCCGCTACCGGTGTTTCGTTTCCTATAATTTGCATTGCAAACGCTTTTGCTTGGTGCATTGGTGACGGTGCGGCTTCCTTTTTAAGCATTTGTTCGGGCCGAAATGACACCGACCGTGCACACAAATGTGTTGGCACAGGTATTACGGTTTCAGCAATAATAAGCCTTGTGCTTATGGCGGTTTGCCTTATATTTATTGAACCGCTTATGAGCTTGTTCGGTGCGTCTGCCCAAACCTTAACCCTTGCGATTGATTATTTTAAAATTATTGCGCTTATGTTCCCCTTTTATTTGCTTGCAAGCGTTATGAACAGTATGATTCGTGCCGACGGCAGCCCTTCCTTTGCTATGGTTGCTATAACGTCGGGCGCGGTTATTAATTTAATTTTAGACCCATTATTTATTTTTGCTTTTAAATGGGGAATTAAGGGCGCCGCCTATGCAACCGCTATAGGTCAAATCACTTCATTTATTTTGTGTGCAGTTTACTTTTTACGCCCCAAAACCTTTAAATTAACCCATAAAAGCTTTGTACCAAACAAAAACGTATTAAAGCACATTGTTTCGCTTGGTGCGGCAACCTTTGTTACACAAATAGGAATTGTTATTATGTCGCTTGTATGTAACGTCACCCTTGCAAAATACGGTGCACTTTCGGTTTACGGTCCTGACGTGCCTATTTCGGTATTTAGTATTCAAACCAAGGTTTACACTGTGGTTTGCAATATAGTCGTAGGTATTGTGCTTGGCGGTCAACCAATTTTTGGCTATAACTACGGTGCTGAAAAATGGGAGCGTGTGCGCAAAACCTACCGCTTGGTTTTAATAACAACCATTGCGGTGGGCTTGGTCGCAACCTTAATTTTTATGCTTTGCCCCGATGTTATTATAAATCTTTTTGGTGGCGGCGACGAATTATATATGGAATTTGCACGCAAAACCTTCCGCATTTATATGTCGCTAATATCTATTACCTGCATTGTAAAAATGAATGCTATTTTCTTTCAATCTATCGACAAACCAATACACGCGGCTTTGTCTTCCCTTATACGTGACATCGTTTGTTTTACCCCCATTGCAATTTTTCTTGCCGCATTTATGGAAAACAAAACCGCAGGAAGTGGTATTAACGGCATTTTAATTGCCGCACCCATTGCTGATGCAGTTGCAATAGTTGTTGTTTTGTTTTTAACGGTTTCTTTCTTTAAAAAACTAAAAAAAGCATAATTTAAGCCACCTGAAAGGGTGGCTTTCAAATTTGATAATTGAATTTTAAAGCTTGCTGTGATATATTTAAGTTATCATAATCCTTTAAGGTGGCAATAATTTTGACAAATACAAAAAAGAAAAATTTAATAATATTTTTATTGCTTTTTCCCGTTTTTATATTCACCGTTTTGCCTCTTTTGCTTGAAGGTTTAACAACCTTTATTTTAAGCTTTACTTTTTTTAACGTATTAGAGCTTCCCATATTTTACGGTTTTGAAAATTACATAAATTACTTCAACGATGCAACAGCTTTAACCTTAACTTTAAATACTACTATTATAACTTGTTTAGTCGGATTTTTGCTTTTACTATTTGCTATTATTCCCGCTTTACAAATTTCAAAAACAAATAAGTTTTTGGGGATTTTAACAAACACCTTTTATTTTGCAGCTTCATTCACTACACTTTCTGTTTTTGATAGCATAATCACATATTTTTTCGCAAATACAGAAACCACAAAATTGGTCGTTTTTTTACTAGTAATAATATTTCTTTTCGGCGTTTGCTCCTTCCCCGTTTTTGTAATTAGTTATGTTTTTTCACGCCTTAAATCACGCTTTTGGGGATTGTTAGTTGGCTTGTGCAGCATTCCGCTTTTTATCACCATATTTTCGCACTTTCAAACAGCACTTACAGGTTACCCCTCTGTCGACTATGTCACGGATACGTTATCACTTTATATTGAATACATAGCAAAGACAAGATTTGATATAGGCTATGCCTCTGCCTTAACTGTTATAGGCGCAATTTTATTTTTAATTTGGTGTGCTGTTTGTGTTGCGGCGGTAATTTTAATGCGAATTATTTTGCGTTCAATTAAAAAGGATTACAAATTAAATGCCTTTATAGGTTTTACTAATAAAATAATGACCGTTTTAGCTTTTATATTTTCTGCTTTTGGTTTATTGTGGTTTATAACATTATTTACTATAACCTGTTTAAATTCCTTAAAGCCTATTGACGAATTACTTATCTACCCACCAAAATTAGCAGTATTGAGACCCACTTTAGAAAACTTCAGTTCTATTATTGAATTTTATAACGCAGGCGATTTTTCGTTATTTGAAAACGCTTTGGCGCAAATATTTGTTAACGTTATAATTTGTACTTTCGCCGTTATTCCAAACGCAATAGGCTATTATTTATCCCAAGATAAAAAGTTTGCTTTTTTATTCCTTTTGCCGCCCTTTACCTTGCTTTTAAACCAAGCTATAAACACTCTTTCTATAACATATACATTTAAAATTTCATATCTACCTGAAACCGTCAACTCGGCTATTTGTTACGTTTTTATGTTTATAATAGCTTATCTTGCCGTTAAGTTATTTGCAAAAAAACCAAAGCTTCGCATAATTACAGTTATTTTAGGTGTTATTTCTTATCTAATCACCCCTGCCGCTACCGCAATTATTATTAATTCAGTTCACTACTATGCGGGTTGGTTGAGCAGAAATATCGCTATTACATACAGCGGCCTTGCTCGTATTGGTGCGGCTAGCGCCGGCGATTTAATGCACTCGCTTTTTACTGCATTTGTTTTAATAATTCCAGTCACTTTGCTAATTGTTTTAGCTTTGCTAAACAAAACCAGAAAACAAAGCTAGGCATAACCTCAACCCGCCGCTTAAGCGACGGGTTGTTTTTTTACACTTTTTTCAAAACTAAAATCAAAAATTGCATTTTTAAGGGTTATGTGTTATATTGGAAATATAATCCTTAAAAAATATGAAAGGAACATATTATGAAGCTTAATTACAAACGCGTTTTGCTTGTTGGTATGGCGTTTTTCTTAATTTCGGCATTTTGGCAAGCATATGACGCAATAACACCCTTGATTTTAACCAACCACTTTGGTTTGCCGCAGTCAATTTCGGGTGCGGTTATGTCTATCGACAATGTCTTGGCAGTTTTCTTACTACCAATTTTTGGCGCAATATCGGACAAAAAGAATACCCGCTTCGGCAAGCGCACACCCTTTATTTTCTTTGGTACAATTGCGGCGGTAATTTCGTTTATTGGTTTAACCTTTGTTGACAATTATCAGCTTGCACGTGTTATAAATGCAGGTGTGCCCAATTTATCGGAGGATGCAATCCGTGAAGCCACAATCAAGCTAACACTTGAAAATCCATGGCCGCTTGTTGGCTTTATTGCAACCCTTTTAGTTGTGCTTATTTCAATGGCAACCTTCCGCTCCCCTGCTGTTGCCTTAATGCCCGACGTTACAATTAAGCCCTTGCGTTCAAAGGCAAACGCTATAATAAACCTTACAGGTACTGCAGGCGGTATTATCGTGCTTGTTTTAGGTATGGTTTTTGCTACAAGTAAAAACCTTTATATGGAATACACAGGCTACGTTTTAGCGGTTTGTGCTGTTATGCTTTTGGGCTTTGTACTTTTCCTTTTAACAGTTAAAGAGAAAAAATGGGCAGCCGAAATGGAAGCCGACACCATTAAATACGGTCTTGATACCCCTGAAGAAGCCATTGCAACCACCAAAAGCGGCCTTACAAAAGGCGAGCTTACCTCACTTTTATTAATTCTTGCATCAGTTGCTTTGTGGTATATCGGTTATAACTCAATTACAAGTAAATATTCGGTTTATGCCACAAACATTTTAGGCTTTGACTATAATTTCACGCTTATTGTAGCCCAAGCAGCCGCTGTTATTACATATATTCCCGTTGGTATGATTGCTTCAAAAATTGGTCGCAGAAAAACCATTTTAGCAGGTGTTTTAATTCTTGCAACTGCCTTTGCAATTGGTATTTTTATTACACCAAAAACACCCGAAATTATAATGTACCCCGTATTTTCACTTGCAGGCATCGGTTGGGCAACCATTAACGTAAACTCCTTCCCGATGGTTGTTGAGCTTGCAAAACGTGGCGATACGGGCAAATACACAGGCTATTATTACACCGCTTCAATGGCAGCACAAATTGTAGCACCAATCCTTTCGGGTGTGCTTTACGACCTTCTTGGTATGAAATATACCTTCTTTACCTTCGGTGCAGTTTTCGTTTTGTTCTCGTTTATAACAATGTTCTTTGTAAAGCACGGCGATTCAAAACCAATACAGTCAAAAAGCAAATTAGAGCAATTAGATATAGATTAAATATTAAAAACGCGGTAGAAATTCTACCGCGTTTCATTTTTTACTATTTAGCTTTTTTCTTTTTAATTACAATTACAGTTACAACAATTGCCGCAACTACTACAACTACACCAGCGATAATAGCAATAAGCATCCAGGTTTCTAAAACAAATTCTTCCCCTGTGGTTTCAACGTATTGATTACCAACAGCATTGGGGTCGTAAGGCTTGCCTTGGTTTTGAGGTTTGTTTTCAATGCCGCCTAGGTTACTGTCGTCAACAACAGTGCTATTGTTATTGCTTGTAATATTGCCCGAATTACCTGTTGAGGTGTTGGTAGATGTATTTGTAGAAGTGTTAGTGGAAGTATTAGTTGATGTATTGGTTGAGGTGTTTGTAGAAGTGTTAGTTGATGTATTTGTGGAGGTATTACCGCCTTGGTTACCGGGGGTTACACCACCCTTTGCTTCACCAGAAGGTGTAGTCATATTTGTAGGAACGTTTCTGCCGAACAAAAGCCAAGCGTATTCGGGATAGTCGATAAACACATTGCGGTTGCCTGTAATAGATTGAACGGCGTCGTTACGGCCCATTTCCCAAGTGTCAACTGGGTCTTCCTGCATCCACTTAAGTAAAATTGTAAGATTTTCAATTACACCGCTGGTGCCCCACATTTTTGCACCGTTACCCCAACGAACATAACCGTAAAGCACAATACGCGCACAGTCACCCTTAACCTCGTCTGCAGGTTCAAAGCAGCCGCTTCCTTCACCGTATGCTTTGTTACCTCGTGACCCGTTTTCATTGGGAGCTGTAGGACGAAGCATCATCATATCGGCGCTATCGCCTTCACTTCTACCGCTTGAAATACATTTACTGTCAGGCCAGCAATGTTCACGGTTATATGTAGCACCGCCGTCCCATGCGCTGTTTACAAGTGTGCCCGAATAGAAAGAAACTAACTTTGAATTGTTATTAGAAACACAGTCAGTATATTGATATAAGCCACGTGTTTTTTGATAATTATGGGTAAAGTTAACCTGCATTAAGCCTTGTAGAGCGTTATATAAAGCACTTGAAGGAGAAGATGTTTGGCTTGATTCACCCTTTAATTTTGAAAGCTTATCGAATGTGTTATTGCCTGTATAATATGCAGTTGCATATTTTGAAAGGAAAACACAATTCTCATCTCTTGCACCCCAGTTTTTGATGCCTTTGCTAACAGCATAGGTTTGTGAAGCATTGGAAGTGCTGTAATATTGATAATCTACATCGCTTGCTTTGGTATAACCTGTAGCAGTTGTTTTTGCGCTTACGTTTGTAAAGCACATAATTATTAACAACATAGCCACAGTTACTAATGAAATTGAACGTTTTGCAAATTGTCTCATCACAAAATACCCCATTTTTATTTTTTGCTATCATATTATAACACATATTTCCCAAAAAAGAAAGTAGCTTATTAAATTTAATACATTTTGATGTTAAAATATCTAAAACGGAGAGTGAAATATATTAAAAAACCGCAATCAGAAAAGCTTATAAAACACTTTTCTCTCCCTCAGTCACTTGTCAGAGGGAGCCAAAGATATGCCCAATTCAAACCCCCGACAAACTATAATTTATTTTGCTTGACAGTTGAATAGTTATTCAATTATAATGATTGAGTAATCATTCAACTAAGGAGATTGAGAATGCCTAAAAATGAATTTATTTGTGACTGCCACCCCATTAACGAAGAACTTGTTATAAAAACAAAAAGCGCAATGCCCAAAACCAAAACCTTAAATAGTCTTGCAACTTTTTTCAGTATTATAGGCGACACTACACGTTGCAAAATTTTGTTTGCTTTAAAAGAAACACCCATGTGTGTTTGTGATTTGGCAAACGTGCTTTCTATGACAAAATCTTCAATTTCACATCAGCTTAACAAATTAAAAACAGCAGGTGTTGTAAAGTGCGAAAGAAACGGTAAGCAAATTATTTATTCACTTGACGATGACCACGTTTTTAAAATTTTTGACACATCAATAAACCATATCAACCACAAATGTAAGGATAAAAAATATGAAAAGTGAAAAAAATATTTTAATTGCTTTTATACTTAATCTTGCCTTTTCGGCGTTTGAACTATTAGGCGGTATTTTCACAAACAGCATTGCAATTATATCCGATTCTATTCACGATATAGGCGACGCCATAAGTATAGGTATTTCATACTTTTTAGAAAAGAAAAGCAAAAAACAACCCAACGCCACCTATACCTACGGTTATTTGCGTTATTCGGTAATAGGCAGTGTTATTACCACCTTAATTTTACTTGTCGGCTCGGTTTTGGTAATTATTAATGCCATAAACCGAATTTTAAATCCTGAAGAAATTAACTATAACGGTATGATAATTTTTGCCGTTATAGGTGTGGTTATTAACTTTTTAGCGGCATATTTCACCCGCCACGGTGACAGCCTAAACCAAAAAGCCGTTAATCTTCATATGCTAGAAGACGTGCTTGGTTGGGCTGTTGTGCTTATTGGTGCTGTGGTTATGCGCTTTACCGATTTAAAAATAATCGACCCTATTTTATCGATATCGGTTGCGGTTTATATTTTTATTCATGCATTTAGCCATCTGAAAGAAGCACTTGATTTGTTTCTTGTTAAAATTCCCGAAGGTATAAATATTGATGAAATAAAACACCATTTGTTAGAAATTGACGGTGTTTTAGATGTGCACCACATACATATTTGGAGCATGGACGGCAACCGAAATTACGCCACAATGCATATTGTAACCACGGCTAACCATTTAGAAGTTAAAAATGCGGTTAAAAAAGAACTTAAAGAGCACGGCATTATTCACGCAACACTCGAGCTTGAAAGTCAAGACGAGCATTGCGAGGATGAGCACTGCCACGTACATAGTGGCTGTGGCCATAATCACCACGGGCATCACCATCATCACTAAAGTTAAACTCCAAGCATATTATGTTAAAAATATGCTTGGAGTTTTTTATATGAACAATGATTTTTTACAACCCATTTATACCGAAAACGACCTTGATAATTACGAAAAATATATTAATTCTACTTATTTTAAACAAACAACCAATAAAAGCTTTACGCTTTTGTTAAATAGTTCAATAGGCAAAAACATAAAAATATTTATCCCTGTTGGGAATAACCTAACCCTTAGACAAGGCAAGCTTTTAGGGGTTTATGACGATTATTTAACCATATCCCAAAACCGTGAAAAACTAGCCGTTAAATTGTGTGATATTAAATTTATTTTGGTAACATAAAAGCACCCCGAAGGGTGCTTTTTAACATTGCTTCATAAGTCTTACATAAAATTCAGCGGCTTTAAGGGCGGTTTCAACCCTAATTCTTTCATTATTGCCGTGAATTGTTGCACGTTCTTCACTGGTCAAATCCATTGCTGAAAAACGGTAAACCTTATCGCTTATTCTGCCGTAATGACGTGAGTCGGAGCATTGCATCATAAGATAAGGTGCCGCAATGCTTCCCTTCCAGGTTGATACAACACTGGAAGCAACCTTTTGGTATTCCTCACAGTCGGTTTGTGAAATACAGCTTGGATTCATACCATGCAAACGGTCAATTTCAATATCGGGATTATTGATAACCTTTGTAATATATTCCATTGCGGAATCAATAGTATCGGAAGGATTTAATCGTATATTAGAAACCAAATTTGCCTCGGGTGGAATAACGTTTGAAGCCGTACTGCCCTTTGACTGTGTAAAGGCAACGGTTGTACGCATAAGTGCGTTAAGCTCGCCGCCCTGCTTTTTGCAAAGCATATTTAAAACGGGTGAAAAACACCACAAATTTGCAAAAATCATTTTATAAACAAAGCTTGAATAACGGCCAAGTGTGTCAAACATTTCAAGGACAGGCTTTGTAAGGTGCATTTTAAAGGGATGCTTTTCTAAATCAAGACATGCCCTTGAAAGCATTACAATAGGTGAATTGGGCTTTGGTGCCGATGCATGCCCCCCAGCTGAACGACAGCTGTATTTTAAATCCAAAAGGCCTTTTTCGGCAATACCAATAAGCCCGCAAGGCTTATTTACACCCGGGAAAACGTTTTCAACCACAGCACCGCCTTCGTCAACAACAAAGGCCAAATCAATTTGGTTATTTTGAAAATATTCAACAATATTTACTGCGCCTTGACCGTTTACTTCCTCGCCGCCCGAAAAAGCAAAATAAATATCACCTTCAGGCACAAAACCGTCAGCTATAAGCTTATCAGCAGCAGATAAAATACCGTTTACGGTAACCTTAGTATCAAGAGTGCCACGGCCCCAAATAACGCCGTCCTCTAAAATTGCTTCAAAGGGCGGTTTGTCCCAACGTTCCTCATTTACAGGTACAACGTCATAATGCGCCATCATAACAGCGGGCTCTTTTTGGTCATCCTTACCCTTCCAGTGAATAAGCACTCCCCTATCATCCATAAGGGTTTGGGTACAGGTTTTATAAACGTTTGGATAAAGCTTTGGCAGTTCATTTAAAAGTGCCTCGAATTCGGCATTATCTTCTAAACTGCTATCCCTGTATGATATTGTTTTAAAGCGTACCAGTGTACGTAAACTTTCAATTACTTTTTCTTCGTTTAAGGTGATTTCTTCACTAGAAACCTTTGCATTTGCCTTGGGCTTAAAGCTTAAAGTACGAACAATAAGCACCCCTAAAAACAAGGCAAGAATCCCTAAAAATATATAAAGGTAAATCATTTAAAGCATTCCTTTTTTATACATAATACGTGAACTGATAAGGGTAATTATTACACCAACAGGTGCCATAATGCCAACCTCGCCCGAGGTGAGTGGTGTAAATATAAACAGCGCCAGCATAACCACCATTGGTATAATTGACATCTTCCAATTTTTTGAAACAAAAACAACTGCCAAGCCACCGAAAAGTGCGGGTAAAAGCTGGTCAAAAGCGGGCTTTAAAACAGGGCTTTCAAGCAAGGTGCCAATATCGGTTACAAGCATTAAAATTGCGCCAACCGCAACAATTAAGGTGGTAACAATACTTGAAACAGCAATAGCAATGGTTGAAATAATTTCGCCCTCTTCACTGTTTGCCTTAACCTCGGCCTTTTCCATAGCGTCAAGCGCACAAGGAAGCTTTAAATTTGAAATATTACCCGTCACAAACGAAAGATACGAACCACCCGCACCAAGCATTGGAATATAGGTGAAAATTTCAATAATACCAACCGCCCAATACATAGGAAGCACCGACAAAATTGCACGGCCGAAGGCTGCCCATTCAGGCACGGCGTTAAACACGATAGAAATTGTTAACGGAAAGGCTAAAATAAGGGCTAAAAGTGTGAAACCCCAAATCTTACCGTCACGGTGAACACTTTCAAGATAAGTCATTTCTTTTTTCATTTTAAACCCCTCCTTAACCTAGCCAGCTTGTTATCGGAATAGCCATTGCCATACCGCCAACAAGGCTTATTGGTAATGCATAGTCGGTTATCCATCTTGCCTTAAGCACCTTTGTAAGCAAGCCACAAACAGCCATTAAAACTGCTGACGAAAGCATTACAAGTGCCGGTATAAGCGCCGAAATTTCGCCCTTAAATACACTGCTGAAATCCCAAAAAACATAGCCTAAAAATGCAGAAATCATACCTAAAAACATTGCGTTTGAGAAGATTTCACTCCACTTTTTATCCATATTTTCAAGCTTTTTCATACCGCCTTGAATTTTCTTTGAAAGAAGGGGTGTTAAAACAAGACCCATAATAATGCCAAGCGTCATAACCCAGGCAACAGTTACAAAAGCGGAAGCCGAGGTTATACCCTCACCCATTTTAAGACCGAGTTCATTTAAGGTATTCCCCGCCGCAATTGTTTCATAAGAAAGTGAGCCTATAATAGACAATCTAAGCCACGGTAGCGGAAGCCCAAGTGATTTTGAAAGCGCCACAACACCTACAAGAATTGAAATTGCGGGTGCAATTGTAAATAACGCCGCTGAAGTAATTGTTTTTTTAAGGCGTTTTTTATCCATACCAAGCTGTAAAGCACGGCGATATGCCCTAACCAAAAAATATACCGATTGCGCAAGCACAACCGCAATCAATACCGCTACCATTATGTATAGTATCGGATGATTTACACTAAAATTCATTTTTACCAAACCTTTCAGTTTATTTGTTAATATATTAACATATAGGTTGCTTTTTGGCAAGAATTATCATTTTTTTATGAAAAACCGCAAAATTTAAGTATATTTATAGGTGTAAATGCACGATTTTAACGAAATATCAAAAATTACTAAAAAACACTTTATTTTTATTAAAAAATTTGTTATAATGTTGTGGATACCGGAATAGTCGGTGTTTTAGGTATGTTTATAAAATATTTGTAATTTTTTTAGGAGGTTGATTCAACAATGTGTCACATGTATGTTTTCCTTTTCTCAGAAGGCGACGCATCCATGCGCGAACTTCTTGGTGGTAAGGGTGCTAACCTTGCAGAAATGACCAAAATCGGTCTTCCTGTTCCCCAAGGTTTTACCGTTTCTACCGAAGCCTGCACTCAGTATTATGAGGATGGCAGAAAAATCAACGATGATATCCAAGCTCAAATCATGGAATACATCGAAAAAATGGAAGCAGTAGTTGGCAAAAAGTTCGGCGACAAGGAAAATCCCCTTCTCGTTTCAGTTCGTTCAGGCGCTCGTGCTTCTATGCCCGGTATGATGGACACAATTCTTAACCTCGGTCTTAACGAAGAAGTTGTTGAAACCATGGCTGCAAAGTCTGGCAACGCTCGTTGGGCTTATGACTGCTATCGTCGTTTCATTCAAATGTATTCTGACGTAGTTATGGAAGTTGGTAAGAAGTACTTTGAAGAACTTATCGACAAAATGAAGGAAGA
>JAZKZS010000063.1:0-3566 GCA_045612765.1 Acutalibacteraceae bacterium | reverse complement strand
TATTGTCGTTGTTTAATTTTCAAGGTCCGTTTGTTGCGCTCTCGTTAGCGCGCTAGAGTATAATACCACAACCATACCCTTTTGTCAACACTTTTTTTAAACTTTTTTTAAAAATTTTTTTGACCACAATATCTTGGGTTTTACTTGCGTTTAAGCACCTATTCAACATTAAAAAACAAATAAAAAACAGGGTCGCTTACCTATTATATATATAAAGGGTGTTTTTGGATTTTTGCGGTACATAAAAAAATTATTTCCAAAAAATTGAAAAATAATCATAAAAAAATAAAAGTAGCAGAGTTTTTAAACCCTGCTACCTTAAATTAAACTAACCTAAAATTATAATACCTGTAATTACAAGTGCAATAACTAAATAATGTTTCCAGGACATTTTTTCTTTTAGGAATATACGGCTCCATAAAACTGAGATTGCGCAGTAAGCCGAAATAATAACCATACCAACCGAGAAATCACTGAACATAACCGCCATATAGAAGATTTGACCAACGGTTTCGCAAAGGCCGCCGAAATACAAATGCTTGTTACCTTTGAACATATTATCCTTTTTAATAAGCTTAACCCAAATAAATGCAAAAATTGCCAAAACAAAGAAGGTTAATTCAAAAGCCGAGTTTGCGGCATAGTCGCTCATTTCGATTCCGGTTTTTTCAATAAACCAGTCTGAGAAAAGGAATTCGTCACCAACGGTACCGAGAGCATCTATAACTAGGTAGGAAATTGGCAGCAAGAATGCTAAAACACTTTTAGTATACTTGCGGTTTGCTCTTTTTTGGCGTTCCTGACGTACCTCCTCGTCCTCGTGCTGTTCAACAAAGCCGAGGGCAATAATACCAACGGTTATCATTACGATACCGATAATTGAGGTAGCTGTGATATCTTCGGGTGAAAAGATACCAAAAATTAAGCACAAAAGGAAGGCAAGTGCGCCTGATGAGTTACAGATAGGCGAAGAAATTGAAAGTTCAATATAACGAAGGCCGATATAGCCCAAAACCATTGCCAATATGTAAAGACCTGCAACAGGAAGATAATAAACAAAGTCCATTATCCTAAAATCAGTATAGAAGACACTTGCAACCATTTTCGGCACTGCATCTACACCAACGGTATTATCGATTATTGCTCCACCTATAAGGGTAATAAAGAAATGTATACCCATTATAAGACCAACCGCAAAAACAACCTTCCAATGACTGTTTTTGTCACGTTCCCTTGTGCCCATCTTTGAAAACAAGTCGGAGCCGCTCCAGCAAAGTAACGCTAAAATTGAAAATAAATAAAACATTTTACACCTCTTAAAATAATAAAGTTTTTATACCTTATTATTTAATTGGCGGTGGACGGCGTCTGAAATGTCTGCAGGGAATTATTTTTTTAAGTCTTTTTGTCATATATTAGTCCGTCAACTTATTAGCAAAATCGCAAAGTTCTTTATCGCTGTAAAATTCAATAGTAATTTTACCCTTACCCTTGCCTGTTGAAACAATTTTAACCTTACGGTGAAGCTCGCTGCGGAGGGATAGTTCAACCTCGCTGTAAAGCTTGTTCTTTTCATCTTTTTTAACGGCCTTAGCAGGCTTTTTAGCAAGCTGAGCCATTCTTTCAATATCACGCACCGAAGCACCATCAATAGCCGCCGCAAGCATTTTTGCACGAGTATCGACATCCTCTATACCTATAAGGCAACGGGCGTGACCGGCTGAAATAAGAGCGTTCTTAAGGGCGTCAAGCTCGTCTTCATTTAGATTTAATAAACGAAGGGCGTTAGTAACCGCCGAACGAGATTTTCCCATACGAACAGCAACCTCTTCTTGTGTTAAGCCAAAGCTTTCAATAAGCGAACGGTACCCGAAAGCCTCTTCAACGGGGTTTAAGTCCTCACGCTGAAGGTTTTCAATTAAAGCGATTTCCATAAGCTCTTGCTTTGAAGCATCTTTAACAATTACAGGCACTTCATAAAGCCCTGCCATACGGCAAGCGCGCCAACGTCTTTCACCCGCAACTATACTATATCTGCCGTTCGATAAAGGTGAAACCACAATAGGTTGTATTAAACCATGTTGCGCAATGCTATCTGCAAGTTCGGACACCGCATCGTCATCAAAGGTTTTACGAGGCTGTTCACGGTTAGGTTCAATATCGTTTATATTTAGCTTTAAAACACCGTTTTCTTCGGTAGCATTTTCATTAAATAAAGAATCAAGTCCACGGCCAAGGCCACCCTTTTTAACTGCCATTATTTACACCCTCTTATTTTTCTTTAAAAATTCTTTAGCCAAGTCGTTATAGGCTGCCGCACCCTTTGAACGCTTATCATAATATTGAATCGGCATACCAAAGGACGGTGCTTCCGAAAGCCTTACAGCACGTGGAATTGCGGTTTTGTAAAGCTTGTCGGCAAAGTATTTTTTAATTTCGCCCACAACCTGACTGGTAAGATTTAAACGACCATCGTACATAGTAAGCACAATACCCTCTATTTCAAGCGTGGGATTGTATAATCGCTTAACCTGACGTACAGTAGCCATAAGCTGTGAAAGCCCTTCCAAAGCAAAATATTCGCACTGTATAGGCACCAAAACGGTATCACTTGCGTTAAGTGAATTAATTGTAATAAGCCCTAAAGACGGCGGACAGTCTATAAATATGTAGTCATATTTTTCACGAACACCCGCAAGTGCCATTTTAAGCTGATTTTGGCGGTTTTCAATTTCGATTAAATCAAGCTCGGCGGCCGCTAAATCAATAGATGCGGGTACAACGTCAACCTTTTCAAACCCGCTTTCAATTATAGCGTCTTCAATTTTACCGGTACCTACCAAAAGCTCGTAGGTGGAAACCTTAACGTTTTTCTTATTAACACCGTAACCGCTTGTGGTATTTCCCTGCGGGTCGGCATCAACAAGCAGCACCTTTTTACCCGCAATTCCAACGGCGGCGGCAAGGTTTACGGCAGTTGTAGTCTTTCCTACACCGCCTTTTTGATTAACAACCGAGATAATCTTTCCCATTTTAACCTCCAAAATGTGAAAATGTTTCACGTGAAACATCAATAATTACAAATTCATTATATCAATAAAATAACTGCTTGTAAATAAAAAACTTCAGATTGACATATAGAAAAATTTGTATTATTATTGTTGAGAATTTTAGAAAGGGTAATTTTATGGACGTAATAGCGCAAATTTTAAGTATTTTATCCTGTGCGGGTATAATTTTTTCCTTTCAAATGAAAAACAACCGCAAAGCAATTCGTACAGTTCGTCTTTTTGCCGTAACTCCGGCTTGGTTAGCGTATAATATTACGGTATTTTCGCTTGACGGTATAATTTGCGAAGGCTTTAATATAATTTCAATTATTATTTCGTTTATAAGATACGGTAAGAACGGATTTGAAAAGTAAATTGGGGTTTATCGCTCGGTTGGATTGATATATCATTGGCTCCCTCTGACGAGGTTAGTGAAACGGGCGAGGCGGTAGTGAATAACAGTCCGGTGGACTGTTAGAGCCGCAGAGGGACCGAGCACCGCAGTGCGAGAGCTGG
>JAZKZS010000062.1:0-37400 GCA_045612765.1 Acutalibacteraceae bacterium | reverse complement strand
CGTTTAATAGCAATAGCAACGTTTCTAAGACCGTCACTCGCCATTTCGTCGTTAATTTTTAAAATCCCTTCAATATCACAGTCAACACAATTTGGTAATACAATTTCGGGCGCACCTTTAACAATAGCAAATGGTTGCTCGTTGATAATTGTAATAATTGTCATAGACTTGCGGTGCGAATCAAACGGAATTATCGCAAGCTTTGGGAAAAGTGTATCAATTTCAGCCTCGCCCTTAAAATTATATTGAAGGCATGCTTCAGAAATTGCATTCTCGGTAGTATCGTTTTCAAGGGTTTTACATGCAGCCGCTAGGTTAAGCACAGTAGAGGCGGTTTCATCAATATATCCTCCCACTAAATTTACGATTTTTTTACCGTCGTAAATAGTGTCTAAAACCATTTTATTTTGGGTAAATATACCGGTTTTATCAGCACAAATAACATTGGTTTTACCAATAATTTCAAGCGATTTGCTGTCCTTAAAAATGATTTTTTCATTTAAAATACGCTTTGTACCGGTGGCAATTACAATTGTTGAAATTGCTTCTAAGCCTTCAGGCATTGCCGCAAAGGCTAATGCCGCCGCATTTAAAAGAGCTGTAAGTGTAACGGTAGCAAACGGTTCGGTAGCATTAAAATTTTGTATCATTGTGATAACAAAGACTAAAACCGAAACACACAAAATTACAATATTAAATAGCTTTGAAATAATATTAAGTTCGTTTTGCATTGGCATTTTATTGCCGCTGATTTGTTCGCTTATTGTTTCAGACTTGCCAACTTCGGTATTAATACCGGTCGCAACAACAACAGCTTTTGCCATACCGTGAATTACGGTAGTTGAAGCAAAAACCATATTTGCACGTTTTTCAATGGGAATAATATCCTCTAATATCAAGGAAGCATTTTTATCAATGGGAATTTCCTCACCGCTTAAAGCCACCTCGTTACAGCGAAAATCGTTAGTTTCAATCAAGCGTGCATCGGCGCAAATATAGTCCCCTTCTTGCAAAAGCATAATGTCACCGGGAACAAGTTCAACCGAATTTATGGTTTTAACAATACCGTCACGCAAAACCTTTACAGACGGGTTTGTATTGCTTTTAATATCAGCCAAGGTGTTTTCACAATCGAACAAATGAAAGGCAGAAACCAAGGCATTTGCAATAACAATTGCGATAACCAAGAATACAAAATATGCAGTTTTATTATCATAGCTATTGGCGACAAAAAAGTACACAAGCGACAAAATCATCACTAAAATTCCGGTTTTTGTAAATTCACCAAAAAACCTTTTAATTAGTGAAGACTTTTGAAGTTGCTTTGACATGTTTTTGCCATAAATTTCCTGTTTTTCAGTTGCAACGCCGTTTGCGATACCAAATGCCGCATCGACGCTGTAATGATTTAAAACATCCTCTTTAGAAGAACTGTGCCAAATCATAAAATCTCTCCTCAAATAAGGGTTAAATAATAATCCTTCATTTCTTTAGAATCCTCAGCTTGCGTACCTGCAGATTCACAAACAAATATTGGACTTAAATTATATTTTGCAACAAGCTCCATTACCGGTTGATAGTCAGGTCCGTAAACCATATCCTCAAAGGTTAAATGGCGCTTTTCACCGCCTGTTGTATATTCGATTTTAGAAAAATGTGAATGAAAATTATTGAATCTTTCATTGCCAAGTTGATTTTTAATTTCTAAAAATATTTTTTCAAAATCGTTCTTGGTTTTAAGAATACCTAAATCACGCGCATTAAGGTGGCCAAAATCGATACAAGGTATAATTCTTTCGTCAATTTTGCAAAGCTCTAACACCTCATAAAGTGTGCCAAGCTGATTAACCTTGCCCATTGTTTCGGGGCAAATGTGAATATCAGAAAGACCTTCAGCATCCAATGCTTTTTGAGAAAGTTTCATAGTATCAATAGCAAGCGCCAATGCCTCTTCACGAGAAATTTTACCGCACGAGCCTGTGTGAACAATAATTCGGTTACCGCCCATCGCCTTTACAGCACGTGCCGAAGTTAAAATATAATTAACTGAATTATGGCGTTTTTCCTCCTCAACCGAGGACATAGAAATATAATACGGTGCGTGAAGTGAAATGGAAATTCCCTTTTCAGCAGCTACTTTTCCAAGCTCGGCCGCCTTATCAAGCCCTATATTCACACCACGACCACATTGATATTCAAAATGGTCTAGCCCCATATCAACAAGATAAGCCGGAACCTGTAAGCTGGATTTATATTTTTTTTCTTTAAAATCGTCGCCAGTACCTGCAGGACCAAATTTTGCAGCCATAATTATTCCTCCGTATTGACAATGTTAAGCTTTTTCATAACAAAACGCTCCACCCTACGCTTCGAACGAAAACGTAATGATGTTTCAAGCTTAATTGGAGTAAGCAAAACAGTTGTAACACCCACAAAATTGCCGCCCATAACGTCAGTGAAAAGCTGGTCACCGACAATGGCAGTTTCTTTTTTGGAAGTACCTAGGCGTTTTAACGCGCGAATATAGCCAAAAGGCAATGGCTTAAGACCAAGACTAATAAAATCAAGGCCAATTTTTTCGGCAAAGGGTGTTAAACGCTTAGAATTTGAATTTGACAAAACAGTCATTTTAATGCCGTTTTGGCGCATTAAATCAAGCCATTCAGAAAGACCGTCGGTTAAAACTTGTCCATGATGGGTTGAAAGTGTATTATCAACGTCTAAAATAAGCGCTGTAATACCATATTTATTTAAAATATCGATTGTGATATCGGTAACTTTTTCAAGTTTAATTTTAGGTTTTAAAAACATTTACATACCTCAATAAAAAAGGCGGTTGTATACCAACCGCCTTTATCACTTAATATTAGCGGAACTTTCTTTTACGAGCAGCTTCCGACTTCTTCTTACGCTTTACAGAGGGTTTCTCATAGTGTTCTCTCTTACGTACTTCCTGAATTACACCGTCTTTAGCGGTTTGTCTCTTAAAGCGACGTAAAGCGTTATCGAGTGATTCATTTTCTTTAATTCTAACTTGACTCATTATATTCCCTCCCTCCACCAAAATAGCAGGGGTAATTTTTATTAGTGAAAAAGGTAAACCTTTTTACTGATTAAGTGCAATGATGTTTGCAACAATTGCTAATACAAAGAATGCGATAGCAAAATATTTAGTCATACGAGCTAACCTTGCATCCCAAGTTCTTGCCTTGGTTTTCGACAAGAAAGTATCAGCACCACCGGAGATTACGCCATTAATACCAGCACGACGGCCTTGTTGGAAAAGGACAATAAATACTATTGCCAAGGATACCAAAATAACCACTGCGCCAATGATATACTCAAGTGCGCTCATAATTTCACCTCCAATGATAAATAAGCATTTTATATAATAACATACATTACACAAAAATGCAACAAAAATTTTTAATAAATCAGTTATTTTACAACAATATTTACAAGTTTTTTAGGAACGTAGAGTTCTTTAACAACAGTTTTGCCCTCAATTTCGCTAACAATAGTGCTTTCAGCCTTTGCAAGTGCTATTGCATCGGGCGCTGAAATATCAGCGGCAACATTTAAACGTGCACGAATTTTACCGTTTACCTGTACAACTATTTCAACGGTTGCATCAACACATTTTGCTTCGTCAAACTTTGGCCATTCGGTTTGGTTAAGCATACCGTCAAAACCGCAAAGCTCCCAAAGTTCTTCGGTAACGTGAGGTGCAAAGGGATTTAAAAGGATAATAAATGTCTTAAATTCATCCTTGGTTACAGAGCCGGTGCTGTTAATGGTGTTCATAAGTGCCATTAATGCAGCAATTGCAGTATTCATCTTAAGACCTTCGATATCCTCGGTAACCTTTTTAATTGTGCGGTGCATTTCGGCTTCAATATTAGCACGATAGCCTGATTCATCAGTTACGATATCCTGCATTGCCCAAACCTTATCAAGAAAACGCTTACTACCCTTTATTGAAGACATGCTCCAAGGTGCGGCCTTTTCAAAGTCACCAATAAACATTTCATAAACACGCATGGTATCTGCACCATAGTCTTTAATGATGTCATCAGGGTTAACAACGTTACCACGTGATTTAGACATCTTTTCACCGTTTTCACCCAAAATCATACCGTGGCTTGTACGCTTAGCGTATGGCTCAGCATTAGGTACAGCATCAATATCGTAAAGGAATTTATGCCAGAAACGGCTGTATAAAAGGTGAAGTGTTGTATGTTCCATACCGCCGTTGTACCAATCAACAGGGCACCAATAATCAAGCGCTTCCTTAGATGCAAATTCCTTATCGTTATGTGGGTCACAATAACGAAGGAAATACCAAGATGAACCAGCCCATTGAGGCATTGTGTCGGTTTCACGCTTTGCAGGCGCACCGCAATGAGGACAGGTGGTATTTACCCAATCGGTCATTTTTGCCAATGGGGATTCACCGTTGTCGGTAGGCTCGTATGATTCAACGTTAGGAAGCAATAAGGGCAATTCGCTTTCGGGAAGCGGAACATAACCGCACTTTTCGCAATAAACCATAGGAATAGGTTCGCCCCAATAACGTTGACGTGAGAATACCCAGTCACGAAGCTTATAGTTAGTTTTAACACGACCTATACCCTTTTCGGTAAGCCATTCTTGAATTTTCTTTTTAGCATCTTCTACTGAAAGACCGTTAAGGAAATCAGAATTTACTAAAACGCCTGTTGCACAATCGGTAAATGCAGCCTTTTGTACGTCTTCACCACCAGCAACAACTTCAATAATCGGCAAATCGAATTTATTAGCAAATTCCCAGTCACGTGTATCGTGAGCAGGAACAGCCATAATAGCGCCGGTACCGTATGAAATAAGTACGTAGTCTGAAATGAAAATTGGAATTTCAGTATTATTAACAGGGTTAATAGCCTTAACGCCCAAAAGCTTAACACCGGTTTTATCCTTTGCAAGCTCGGTGCGTTCGAAGTCAGACTTTTTAGCTGACTGTTCTTGATAAGCTACAACCTCATCATAGTTTTCAATGCTGTCAGCCCACTTTTTAAGTAAGGGATGTTCGGGTGACATTACCATATAGGTAGCACCGAAAAGTGTATCGGCACGAGTGGTGAAAATTTCAAAGGTATCACCAATAGTGGTATTAAAGGTTACCTGTGTACCGTAAGAACGGCCAATCCAGTTACGTTGTTGTGTCTTTACACGTTCGATAAAGTCAACGTCGTTAAGACCCTCTAAAAGCTTTTCAGCATATTCGGTAATTTTAAGCATCCATTGGCTTTTTTCCTTTTGGATAACTTCACTGCCGCAACGTTCACAAACGCCGTTTACAACCTCTTCATTTGCTAAAACGCACTTACAAGAGGTACACCAGTTAACCGACATTTCCTTTTTATAAGCAAGACCTTCTTTGAAAAGCTGTAAGAAAATCCACTGTGTCCACTTATAATATGAAGGGTCGGTAGTATTGATTTCACGGCTCCAGTCGAATGAAAAGCCAAGAGATTTTAACTGCTTTTTAAAGTTAGCAATGTTATTTTCGGTAACAATTGCAGGGTGAATATGGTTTTTGATAGCAAAGTTTTCGGTAGGAAGACCGAAAGCGTCCCAGCCCATTGGATAAAGCACGTTATAGCCCTGTAAACGCTTTTTGCGTGAAACAATATCAATAGCAGTGTATGAACGTGGATGTCCTACGTGAAGGCCCTGACCCGAAGGATAAGGGAATTCAACCAAGCCAAAAAACTTAGGTAAGGTGTAATCGTTTTTAGCTTCAAAGGTGTGGTTATCGTCCCAAACCTGTTGCCACTTTTTTTCAATACTTGAATAATCGTAAATATTTGCCACTTTTTAGTCCCCCATTGCTTCAACTAAAATTTCATCTAAATCAACTGCGGGTGCGTCTGCCCACATTTTATCAAGTCCGTAAAATTCACGGTCGTTACGTGAAAATACGTGAACAATAACCGATTCATAATCAAGCGCAATCCAACCTGTTGTTTTGCCTTCAATGTGATGAGGGCGAAGACCGGCTTCTTCAAGCTTTGCTTCAACCTCGTCAGCAAGTGCACGAACGTGGGTTGATGAGGTTGCGGTTGCAATTACAAAATATTCGGTTAAAACGGTTAAGTCGCTAACCTTAACGGCATTAAGGTCTCTCGCCTTTTTGCTATTAAGCGCATTAGCCGCAATTTTTACAATTTCAAATGAATCCAAAATTACTTTCCTCCTGTACTTACTGCTTGGTTAAAGGCAGCAAGCGTATCTAAATGTACACATTTTTTATTATTTACCAAATCACATATTGAATACTGAAGCGCATAAACAAACGCCTTATCAAGTGAATCATTAACACATTCACGAATTACCTCAACATCACTGTAATCACGGTCGATAGAAGTGAAGTCCGCAAGGTAAATGATTTTTTCCAAAAGTGTCATATCTGCCTTAGCGGTAGTATGATATCTTATAGCCGAGATAATTTCATCATCTTCTATTTTCAAAACGTGCTTAACGTAAGCCGCACCAGACATTGCATGCCAAAGCTTTACTGCTTTTTTTTCAATATCGTTTAGCATTATACCAAACTGACCAAAAATTTGCAAGTGTTCTTCTTTAGGTGAGTTTTTTGTAACATCGTGAAGCAAACCTGCAAGATATGCCCTTTGACTATCACAGCCGTATTTTTCAGCCAAACGCTTGGCTTCATCCGCAACACAAAGTGAATGATAATAACGATAATCATCAAGGCGGGTTTTTAAAAGTGATTTATATTCATCATACATTATAAAGACCCCTTTCCTTAATGTAATTGTAAATTTTTTCAGGCAATAATTCCTTTGCTTTTGCATCACGAAAATCGGTAGATGAAATATTAGGTATTTCATTATCCATTAAAATAATTTGCATACCCATATCACTAAAATGTTTTACACAATCATTAAAATGCTGACTATTAGTTGAAGTACGGCTAAAAACGAAGAAAGGAAGCATTTTCATAAGCTCATTATATTTATACCACTTATCAAAATAAACTAACATATCACCACCACAAACAAATGCAAGGTTATCGTTAGGATATTCTTTTTGCAAAAGTTTAATGGTATCATACGTGTAGCTTTTACCCTCACGTTTAAATTCGATATCGCAAACCTCGGCTTTATTAAAGTCCTCAGCTACTAACCTGCACATATTTAAACGGTCGCTGTCACCCACCAAGAAGTCCGCCGATTTATGCGGCGGGATTCTGTCAGGCATAATTAAAATTTTAGAAACCCTATCACAATTATTTAAAGCGTCTAGCATTACATAATGTCCTTTGTGAAAGGGATTAAAGGTACCGCCGAAAATGGCTGTAAACGACATATTATTTCACCAATTTAATTGTTTTGTTGTCCTTACTTTCACGGTAAAGAATAAAGCGTGAGCCAATAACCTGCACAACGTCACATTTAACCGCTAATGAAAGCTCGTCCGCAGCATCACGTGAAGAAAGCGGACAGGTTTCTAAAACACGAAGCTTAATAAGTTCGCGCGCTTCTAAAGCATCGTTTACCTGTTTAATTGTGTTATCACTAATACCTGATTTACCTATTTGTAAAATTGTTTCATAATCATTCGCCATACCGCGAAGCTGTGCTCTTTGTCTACTGTTAAGCATATTTAAACCTCGATATATTTTTTAAGTTCTTCACTAAATAATTTAAGTGCTTTTCCCCTGTGGCTGATAGCATCCTTTTGTTCAGCGGTTAATTGACTAAAGGGACCATTCTCGCTTATAAACAATGGGTCATAACCAAAGCCGCCGTTACCTATTTGGCGTTCAAAAGCAATATGACCATGACATTCGCCCCTAACGGTAAATTGTCTACCGTCAGGAAAAACACAAGCAATAGCCGCAACGTAATAAGCAGTACGCTTTTCCATAGGGACACCCTCAAGTTCAGCTAAAAGCTTATCGTTATTTTGTTCGTCATTACCGTGCTCACCCGAATATCTTGCTGAAAACACACCGGGTGCACCATTTAAATAATCAACACAAATGCCGCTGTCATCAGCAACCGAAATATAGCCCGTTTGCTCAAGACCCGACTTTGCCTTAATAATTGCATTTTCTTCAAAGGTTATGCCGTCTTCCATAGAGTCTTTAAAAGGAAAATCTAAATCCGCTTCGCATAAAACGTCAAAACCCATTGGTATTAAAATTCTTTTCAGTTCTTTAAGTTTCTTTTGATTTTTAGTAGCAATAAAAATTTTCATTACATATCCTCGTCAAAAATACCGTTTACAAATTCATTGGCATTAAAAGACTGTAAATCATCAATACCTTCACCCACACCAACAAATTTTACAGGAATTTTAAGCTCGTTTTTAATAGGAATAATAATACCGCCCTTTGCAGTACCGTCAAGCTTTGTTAAAACTATACCTGTAATATTGGTAACGTTTTTAAATTCACGTGCTTGATTAACTGCATTTTGACCTGTTGCGGCATCTAACACAAGTAAGGTTTCAATAGCTGCATCAGGAAGCTCCCTATTAATAACACGGTTGATTTTTGCAAGCTCGTCCATAAGGTTTTTCTTATTGTGAAGTCGACCTGCAGTATCACAAATAATAACGTCGGCACCTTTAGATTTAGCAGACGCTATCGTATCAAATACAACAGATGCGGGGTCAGTACCTTCAATACTTTTAACCATTGTAACGCCTGCGCGCTGAGCCCAAACTTCAAGCTGGTCAATAGCGGCTGCACGGAAGGTATCAGCCGCGCCCAAAACAACCTTATTACCCTTTTGCTTTAATATTAAGGAAAGCTTGCCGATTGTGGTAGTTTTACCAACACCGTTTACACCTATTACCAATATAACCGCCGGCTTAGTATTAAGACAAAGACCTTCATCCTCACCAAGCATTTCGGCAATAATTTCCTTCATTAAATTTTTAATAACTGTCGGGTCGGTAATGCCCTGCTCTTTAATTTTTTTGCGCAAAATATCGCAAATTTCAGTAGCAGTATTAACACCGATGTCCGACATAACAAGCATTTCTTCAAGTTCTTCAAAAAGCTCTTCATCGATTTTTGTAAAGCTGTTAATAATGCTTGTAACACCGCTTGCAATAGAATTTCTTGTCTTTTGCAAACCAAGTTTAATTTTACTAAATAAACCCATAAATGACCGCCTTATACTGCTTGATTTTCAAGCAATTTCTTTTCAAGCTCGGAAACGTTAAGCTCCAAAAGCTTTGTAATACCCTTTTCCTGCATTGTTACACCGTAAAGCATATCAGCAGCTTCCATTGTGCCGCGGCGGTGTGTAACGCAAATAAACTGAGTATTAAAGTCGGATGAACGCATATAATCGGCAAAGCGTTCAACATTAATGTCGTCAAGTGCGGTGTCAACCTCATCCAAGAAGCAGAAGGGCGGCGCACTTACACGCATAATTGCAAAGTAAATTGAAAGGGCGATAAGCGCCTTTTCACCACCAGAAAGACCGTCAAGACTTGGCACGTTTTTACCGGGCAACTTACAGTTAATATCAATACCACTTTCCAAAATGTTTTCGGGGTCGGATAGTGTTAGGCTTGCAGTACCACCACCGAAAAGCTCAGTAAAGGTTTTTGAAAAGTTTTGACTAATTTTTTCAAAGCCAACTGTAAATATTTCCTGCATTTGAGAGGTTAACTGATTAATTAACTTTTGAAGCTGTGCACGTGACGCTTCAACGTCGTTAATTTGTTCAGACAAGAAGTTATATCTTTCGCTAACCTCTTTATATTCCTCAACTGCTGAAACGTTGACGTTTCCCAAAGACCTGATTTTATTCTTAACCTCAACAAGTGTCTTTTTGGCAACTGCGGGATTTTCAATTTCAATACCGATTTTTTCAGCTTCGCTACGTGTTAATTCATATTCGTCGTAGAGTCTTCTGATAACGTCGTCATATTCACGCATCATAACCTCTTTACGTTCGGTAAGTCTTGCAAGCCCACCGCTGATTTGTTCACGCTTTAAGGTGTTTTCACGCTCGCTGTTGCGAAGCTCGACACCGAATTTTTCGGTTTGATTACGTTTTTCAATAAAGTCAGATATATTATTTTCGCTTTCCTTAATTTTAGCTGAAGCGTCACCAATGCTGTCCTGCACAGCCTGAATTTCTGCTTTAAGGTTTTCATTCTTAAACTGTAAAGCGGCAATTTCACTATCAATAGTAACACTACGCTTTGCACGGTCGTTAATTAAATCCTCAAGCGCCTTTGCAGCAAGTGCTAAAGATTCAATATCCTTTTGTGCTTCAATTACCGATAGCTTAACCTCGGTAATGCTGTTAGCAAGGCCCTCACGAACGCTGTTAAGATTATCCCTAGCGCCTGACATTTCATCTATTTTAGCTTGAATTTCAGCCTTTTGCGCTTCAACCTCACTAATTTCCTTTGCAGCCTCAACCGATGTATTTTTAAGCTCTTCAAGCTTTTGATTACCTTGTGTTTGTTCGTCGGCCAACTGTTTTAATGAAAGGTTTGCAGTATCTCTTAAATCACCAATACGCTTAAGCTCCGCAACAGCACGAATTTTATCTTCGTTTGCGGTTAAAATATCAGCCTTAATTGCGGTAATATCGGCTTCAACCTCTGCCAACGAATTTTGTGCATCATAAAGCTTTTTAGCAAGGTCTTCACCCTTGGTTTTAAGGGCTTCAACCTCGTTTTCAATATTAATAATATCGTTACCACGACTTAAAATACCTGAATTTTTGATTACCGAACCACCTGTAAGTGAGCCGCCGGGGCTAACAACCTGACCGTCAAGCGACACAACTTTAATACGGTAGCCAAACTTCTTGGCAATAGTAACAGCAGAGTCAATATCCTCAGCAACAACGCAAGCGCCCAAAAGATATTTTATAATTTCGTCATACTTTTTATCATTTTTAACAAGTTCACTTGCAATGCCCACGTAACCCAGCATATCTTCAAAGCCGTGTTCTTTAAATTCACGTGCTTTAATTGTTTGCACAGGTAAAAATGTAGCACGACCTGCCTTGTTATTTTTAAGGAAGTTAATTGCAGCCTTTGCATCAGCTTCAGTTTCGGTAATAATGTTTTGAATCGCATTGTTAAGTGCAGTTTCAATAGCAAGCGAATACTTACTTTCAACCGAAATAAGCGACGAAACAGGGCCGCAAATACCGCGTAAAAGACCTGTTTCAGCCTTTGAAACAACGAATTTAACCGAATTTGCAAAGCCGCCCATATTATTTTGCAAATCACGAAGAATCTGCACACGGCGGTTTTTAGCCTCAATATCAAGATTAACGATGTCAAGCTCTTGCTTAATACTGTCAACCGATTGCACCTTTGAAGCAAGACGCATTTCATAGCCTTTAAGCGAATTATTATAGCTTTGCGCCTTTTCGTCAATTTCGGTTAATAGTTTTTCAATTTCAGAAAATTCAAGGTTGTATTTTTCAACCTCGACTTGCTTAGCAGAAATAAGGTCAGTCGAAACACCACGACGGGCTTCAATTTGACCAATTGCAGTTTCAGCAGTAACAAGCTTTACACGCATATCCGAAGATTTTGCGGTAAGTGTATTTAAAAGCCTAATTTCATTTTCAATTTTACGACTGTTAGTATCGGTTTCGCTCAATAATTCAGTAAGCTCGGTTTCTAAAGTACGTAACTTTTCTTCAAGCTCGGTCTTTTTAGCTTCAATTACCTTTACTTCATTATTTTTGCTTTCAATTTCAGCTAACGCATCGTTATCTGAAGTGGAAAGAGTGTTCTTTTCTTCATTAAGTCTTAAAATAGTTTCTTCATTGTGTTGAATATCGTTATTAAGTACGGTTATAACGCCGTTAGATTTAACAATATCCTCACTAATTGAAGAAATATTTAAACGCTCGCCCTCGATATCCGAGGTAAGCTTTGCAAAAAGCCAGGTGTTTTGCTCGGTCTTGCGGTCAAATTCCTCAAGCATTTGCTCAATTTCCTTGTACTGACCTTCTGCCACCATAATTTTGCTTTCTTGGTTGCGTAAAGCTTCCTTTGAATTGTTAAGGGTATATAGCCAAAGACCAATTTCAAGTTCCTTTTTTTCTTCAGCAAGCTTTAAAAACTTTTCAGCCTTACGGCTTTGCTCTTCCAAAGGACCAACACGGGCTTCAAGCTCGTCTACAATATCGTGAAGGCGTAAAAGATTATCCTGCGCTGCGGCAAGCTTTCTTTCAGCCTCAATTTTGCGGTAGCGATATTTTGAAATACCTGCCGCCTCTTCAAAAATATCACGACGTTCGTTAGATTTTGAACTGATAATATTATCAATCTTACCCTGACCAATCATTGAATAACCGTCACGGCCAAGACCTGTGTCCATAAACAATTCGTGAATGTCCTTAAGGCGAACCGAAACGTTGTTTATTGCATATTCACTTTCGTGTGAACGGTAATAACGACGTGTAATTGAAACAAAGTCGTTATCAAAGTTTAATGAACGGTCGGTGTTATTAATATTGAGGGTAACCTCACAAAAGCCGTGTGGGCGGCGTGTTTCAGTACCACCAAAAATAACGTCCTCCATTGACTGACCACGAAGGCTTTTGGTTGACTGCTCGCCCAAAACCCAACGTACAGCGTCGGAAATGTTACTTTTACCGCTTCCGTTAGGACCAACAACTGCAGTTATACCTTTACCGAACTTCAAAACGGTTTTATCCGCAAAGGATTTAAATCCTTGAATTTCAATCGAACTTAACAGCATTTATAACACTTCCCTTTCTATTTTAAAATCTAATTCTTCAATACTTTTATCGGCCTTAACAACACAGTCAAAGCCACGCTTTTTAAGATATACCAAATTACTTTTACGCTGACCCGTCATTTGTGAAATACATTTAGGGTTGACGTGGATTGTATATTTACCTTCAGTAAACAAACAGCCAAGCACCTTTGAAAGCATAATTTGCGAATAGCAAAGCTCCGCAAAGGCAGGATGCCACGGACCCGCAACGTACGAGCCTTCTTCGATTGAATGAAGACCAAGGCGAATAACCTTAATGCCTGCACGGGTTAGCTGTAAATAAAGCTTACTTGCAAGCTTTACTGCATCACCTAAAGGCTGTGGTTCATAAATTTTATCAAGATAAAGCGCTTCTAAATCAGTATCCTTTAAAACAATTGTTGGATATATTCTAACCGTATCGGGCGCTATATCAATAATCTTTTGTACAGTACGAAGGGTCGAATCGCTATCATCAGCATAAAGACCTGTCATAATTTGAAGACCTAATTCAAACCCGTGCTTTTTAATAAGGATTGCCGCTTTTTCAACATCCTTTGATGTATGACCACGATTGTTCATTTTAAGAACACGGTCGTTAAGTGACTGTGCCCCAAGCTCGATTGCGGTAACACCGTAGGATTTTAAAAGCATTAAAATTTCATCATCAATTGCATCAGGACGAGTTGAAATACGAATGCCCGACACAATACCAACATTAACGTAGCCTGACGCAGTTTCTAAAAGAGATTCCATATAACCACGGTTAATTGCCGTAAAGCTTCCGCCAAAAAAGGCAATTTCGGTGGTTTTAGGGTCATATCTTTTTGAATTTAACGCTTCCTTAACAGCCGCTTCCACGTCTTCGGGATGGGGTGCCTTACAGGTACCCGTTATATAACGCTGATTACAAAAGCTACATTTGTTGGGACAACCTATATGTGGCACAAAAACCGAAATGTTTGAATGTGTTTTACTCATATTTCGGCACCCATAAGTCTAAGTGCTTCTTTTGCTGCCATTTGTTCGGCCTGCTTTTTGCTCTTGCCTTTGCCATTACCAATAACGTTTGAATTGAGGTGCACCTCAACCTCAAACATTTTGTCATGGTCGGGACCGCTTTCACCGGTTAAGTGATAGGTAACGCTTTCTTCGGGATTGCGTTGTATAATTTCCTGTAAAGCAGTTTTATAATCCTTAAATACCTCGTCGTCACGGTGTTGAAGCTCGAGCAATACGTAGCGTAAAACAAATTTTTCGGCTTCCTTCATACCACCGTCAAGATAAATTGCGGCAAGCACAGCCTCAAAAGCGTCAGCTAAAATAGAATCTCTTTCCCTGCCGCCGCCTTTTTCTTCACCCTTGCCCAAATGCAAAAATTCGCCAAGCCCAATTTGACGTGAAAAACCGCAAAGCGACTTTTCACACACAAGTGATGCGCGAAGCTTTGTAAGCTCACCTTCGGGTATTGTTTTAAAATTTTCAAACAAATAGGATGCAACTATAACCGAAAGCACCGAATCGCCCAAAAATTCAAGTCGTTCGTTAGAGGTGGTGCCACCACGCACTTCATTCGCATAAGACGAATGGTTAAGCGCATTTTCTAAAAGCTTTACATTATTAAATTTGTATTCAAGTTTATTTTGTAAAACTTCCATTTTCAAAATTTTCCTTTATTCGTTTACTTCTTCTAATGATTTTGTAATATTTTCAATTACGTTGTTTTGTGTAAATAACACAGCCTGTTTAATAGCGTTTTTAAATGCCTTAGCATCAGAATTACCGTGTGCTTTAATAACAGGCTTTCTAACACCCAAAAGTGGTGCACCGCCCACTTCGGACGAATCCATCATACTTTTAAGGGAATATAAATCCTTCTTAATAACCAATGCAGCAAGCTTGTTTTTCAAGCTCTTATATAGTGAATTTTTAATAAGCTTAAAGAATGTAATAGCTGTGCCTTCAATAAGTTTTAAGGCAATATTACCTGTAAAGCCGTCGGTAACAATTGCATCGCAAACACCCTTGGGCATTTCGCGTGATTCAATATTACCAACAAAATTAATTGGAGCATCACTTAAAAGCTTGTAGGCTTCCTTTTGCAATTCGCCACCCTTGCTGTCTTCGGTGCCAATGTTTAAAAGGCCGATTGTAGCATTATCCTTACTTTCAACACCCTTTAAATAAGCCGATGCCATAATACCAAACTGGCAAAGCATCTCGGGGCGACATTCAGCATTAGCACCCATATCCAAAAGCATATAATGACCGTTGGGTGCGGGTATCATACCTGCAAGTGCAGGACGCTTAATGCCCTTAATACGCTTAACAATAAAGGTACCGCCAACTACAATTGCACCTGTCGAGCCCGCTGAAACAAAAGCGTCGGCTCTATCCTCGGCAAGTTCCTTAAAAGCTAAAGACATTGAAGATTCCTTATGCGCTTTTAAAAGGCTAGTCGGCTCGTCGTGCATATCTATAACATCTTCGGTGTGAATAATAATTAACTGACCGAAAAATTTTAATTTATTTTCATCAATTACCTTTTCAATTTCAATTTTGTTACCTGTAAGGGTAATTTCAACCTGATTTTCAATAGAGGCGGTTGCAGCCCCCTTAACAATTTCAAGAGGTGCATTATCTCCGCCAAAAGCATCAACTACAATACGCATTTTTAAAACTCCTTTTCCTCAAACCATGAAAGTGAACGCTGGCTTAGCGCCATATATCTTTCACGTTTATCTCTGATATGGGGTACTAATTCGGGGATGATGCCAAAGTTTGCGCCCATTGGTTGTAAATTAACAACCGATTCATCGGTTATATAACCAAGCAAGGCGCCTATCATAGTGTATTTAGGAAGAATTAATGGTTCGTTACCGCAAACCCTAGCAACCGCATTTATACCGGCAATTATACCGCTTGCGGCCGATTCCATATAGCCTTCCACACCAGAAAGCTGACCCGCAAAGAAAATATTTTCATTTTCCTTTAAAGATAAATCCTTGTTCAAAATGCGGGGTGAATTAATAAAAGAATTGCGGTGCATTACACCAAAACGAACAAATTCGGCATTTTCTAATCCTGGGATTAATGAAAAAACACGTTTTTGTTCAGGAAATTTTAAATTAGTTTGAAAACCAACTAAATTATAAAGTGTGCCGTCACGGTTTTCAGCACGAAGCTGTACCACCGCCCATGGTCTATGGTCGGTGCGTGGGTCACGAAGTCCCACAGGCTTTAGGGGACCAAAACGGATAGAATCCTCTCCCCTTTTGGCAAGAATTTCAACAGGCATACACCCTTCGTAAACGTTAGGCTTTTTGTCAAATTCGTGTATAGGAGCTGATTCAGCATTTATTAACTCATTATAAAAAGCTGTGTATTCCTCTTTATTCATTGGGCAGTTGATGTAATCGTCCCCGCCCTTGCCGTAACGTGCGCCGTAAAACACCTTTGAAAAGTCAAGACTTTCTTTAGTAACAATCGGTGCTGCCGCATCGTAAAAGCTTAAATTACCGCCGTCACATAGCTTTGCAATATTTTCAGCCAAAGCACCGTCGGTTAAAGGACCTGTTGCAATTACCGTAACACAATCGGTAGGAATTTCGGTAACAACTTCGTTTATAACCGTAATATTGGGATGATTTTTAATTTTATCGGTTATAAATTCAGCAAAAAGCTCACGGTCAACCGCCAATGCGCCACCTGCAGCAACTGAACAGCTGTCGGTCGCCTGCAGGCAAAGTGAAGAAAATCGGCGCATTTCTTCCTTTAAAAGCCCTGCCGCCGAATCAACACGGTTGGCTTTTAAGGAATTAGAACACACAAGCTCGGCAAAGTTATCGTTTTTGTGCGCAGGGGTTTTCTTATTGGGTTTCATTTCATAAAGGTTAACCTTTATACCCTTATTAGCGGCATAATAGGCAGCCTCACACCCTGCAAGACCTGCGCCAATAACGTTAATTTGTTTCATTATTATTTTTCCTTTTTGGTTTTTGTACGGCTTTTACATTCAGAATTCATGCAATACTTTTTGCCCTTCATACCGCTAATAATATAGCTTCCGCATTCCGCACAAATATCACCTGTAGGAATACCGGGAGATGCAAAATCGCATTGTGGATAGTTAGCACAGCCATAAAATTTATTACCCTTTTTAGAAAGACGCTTTACAAGCTTACCGCCGCATTTGGGGCAAGGCTGTGTAATTTCATCCTCGGGCACGGGTTTTGTGTTTTTACATTCGGGATAACCTGGGCAAGCCAAGAACTTACCAAAGCGGCTTGATTTAACAACCATTTTTCTACCGCATTTATCACAAATTACGTCACTTTCAACGTCGGGCACCTTAACCTTTTTGCCGTTAAGTGAGCTTTCAGCCTTGGTGTAAAGTGAATTAAAGTCTTTATAAAATTCTTCAATGGTGTAAATCCATTCCAATTCGCCTGCACCGATTTTATCAAGCTGTTCTTCAAGACCTGCAGTAAACTTAATTTCAAAAATTTTGTTAAAGTACTGCACCATTAAATCAGAAACAACCTTACCAAGCTCGGTCGGCTTTAAGAACTTCTTAACACGTTCTATATAATCACGGCTAAGAATGTTTGAAAGGATTGGCGCATAGGTTGAAGGACGACCGATACCATTTTCATCAAGCGCTTTAATAAGTGTAGGTTCGGTATATCTTGCAGGGGGTTGTGTAAAATGTTGGTTACCTGTAAGGTCACGAAGCTTTAACACATCGCCCTCGCTCATTTCAGGAAGTGCGCTTTCCTGTTCTTCTTCCTCGTCCTTACCCTCTACATAAAGTGCAGTGTAACCGTCAAAACGAACTGTATAACCGCTTGCCTTAAATAAGTAATCGTTAGCGGTAATATCAACGTTAACGGTATCCTGAACACAGGCAGCCATTAATGATGCAATAAAGCGTTCCCACACAAGCTTATAAAGCTTATATTGTTCGGCTGTCAAGGAATCCTTAATATCGTCAGGCTTTAAGTCAGCAACGGTGGGACGGATAGCTTCGTGAGCATCCTGCGCACCACTTTTTGTTTTATAATAACGTGGGCTTGAAGGTAAATATTTATTACCATGGGTTTCAGAAATAAACTTGTTACCTGCTGCTCTTGCCTCTTCTGAAATGCGGAGCGAGTCGGTACGCATATAGGTAATAAGACCCATTGTGCCATGACCTTGAACGTCAACACCTTCGTAAAGCTGTTGCGCAATACGCATTGTGCGCTGTGCAGTAAAGCCAAGCTTGCGCGATGCTTCCTGTTGAAGTGTTGAGGTATTAAAGGGTGGTGCAGGTTGACGGTTGCGCTTACCCTTTTTAATGCTTGTAACGGTATAAGCCGCATTTTCTAAATTATTAAGAATATCGTCAGCGCTTGCCTTATCGGGAATAAGGTCAATTTTACCGTTTTTATCACCGTAAAGCTTTGCAACAAAGGTTTTGCGACCTGCCGCTAATTTAGCGTCAACAGTCCAATATTCTTGTTCCTGGAACTTTTCAATTTCCTTTTCACGTTCAACAATTAAGCGTAAAGCAACGGTTTGAACACGACCTGCTGATAAACCGCTTTTAACCTTTTTCCACAAAAATGGACTAAGCTTATAACCAACAATGCGGTCAAGCACACGACGGGCTTGCTGAGCATCAACAAGGTCCATATCAATCTTTCTAGGTGCTTTAATACCTGCCTGTACACAGCTTTTTGTAATTTCGTTAAAGGTTACACGGTTAGCGTCATTTAAATCAAGCGCTAAAATTTGTGCCAGGTGCCAAGAAATTGCCTCGCCCTCACGGTCAGGGTCGGTTGCGAGAAAAACTTGGTCGCTTTCGGCAGCGGCGGCTTTAAGGGACTTAATAAGTTCCTTTTTATCAGCCATATTTATATATTCGGGCTTAAAGCCTTTATTAACGTCAATACCGAATTTAGACTTTGGCAAATCGCGTACGTGACCTTGAGATGCCATTACGGTATAATCCGAGCCTAAATACTTTTTGATACCTTTAATTTTGCTTGGTGACTCAACTATCAAAAGTTTTGACATAATATTCCTCCGTTACTTATTTGCAAATTTCGTACTGACCACCGGGCAAAGCACGAATGATGAATTCCATTTCAAGTTCAGTTAATACTGAAAGTAAATCCGACGGTGAAAGACCTGTGTTTAAATCATCAGGATAGAATTTTTGCTTATCTAAACAATTATACACTATTTTTGCCTGATTTGAAAGAGAAACATTTAATATTTTTTTATTATTTTTTACTTTTTCGGGTTTTGGTTCGGTTTTATATGCTTTTTCGATATCAATTTTATCAGGATAACGGCAAATATATTCGTTAAAAATATCCGACGTATCCAAAAGTGGTTTTGCACCGTCACGCAAAAGCTTATTCGAGCCTGAATATTGCTTCATATTAGGCATACCTGGAATTACAAAAACATCCCTACCTTGATTCAAAGCGTGATTAGCAGTAATAAGCGCACCGCTTCGTTTTGCCGCTTCAACCAAAACCGTTCCAAGCGAAAGGCCCGACATTAAGCGGTTTCTGACCTGAAAGGTACCACGGTTAACGGGCACGTCGGGTGGATATTCACTTATAAGGCATCCGCTTTTTGAAATATGCACGCGAAGGGCTTTGTTTTCTTCGAGGTAAGACACCGAAAAGCCACAAGCCATAACCAAAACGGTTTTGCCGCCTGCCTTTAATGCGCCTAAATGTGCATAGGTGTCACTGCCGATTGCGCCGCCGCTCACCACAATAAAGCCCGCTTTAGCAAGGCGATAGCCTAAAGAATATGCCGACTTTTTGCCAAAATCACTTACACTTCTTGGCCCTACAATGCAAATTGAAGGAAGCGAATTAAAATCGGGCAAGCTACCTTTAATATACAAAACAACAGGTGGTGAATCAATTTCACGAAGCATTTCGGGATAGTTACGGTTATGATAATTAACCACCGTTATGCCGCTATTATTACAAAATTCTAAAATTGATTTTGCATCGTTTAAACAACCGTTATCAAGCTTTTCGCACACTGTTTTAGGCAATAACTTCATACGTGTAGCGGCATTGCTTTCATAAACAGCCTTTGCTGAAGGAAAGCTTTCGAATATACGTGTAATATAACGGTTCCCCTGCCCTAAACACAGTTGTAGCCAAATATAGTATTCCATTATTTCATCATTTCCCACATTGCAATTGCCGCTGCAGTAGCCGCATTGAACGATTCGGCATTGCCACGCATTGGAATTGTAATTTCTTTATTTGCCATATTTTTAGTAGCAGTAGTTAGTCCGTTTGCCTCGTTACCGATAAGCAAAATGCTACCGTCGGTAAATTTAACATCTGTGATAGGTGTAGCGCCACTATCCACAACACATGCAAAGCTATTAAGACCTGATGCCTTAATTTCATTTACAAAATCGTTTAAAATTATAACAGGCATACGTAAAAGTGTACCCATAGATGCACGTAAGGATTTAGGTGCATAAGGGTCGACACTGTCGCTTGATAAAATTATACCGCTAACACCCAACGCTTCAGCAGTACGTGAAATTGCCCCCAAATTTGACGGGTCGTTAAGGTTTTCAAGCGCAATATACCTTCCATTTCTTGAAATTTCGGGTAAAAGTGATGGAATTTTAACAACCGCAATAACACCCTGTGGTGAAGAAGTATCGCTGATTTTTGTAAAAAGGCTGTCTGGAATTTCAAAAATTTCGTCAGCATTTTTATAGAACTTTTCAAGTTCTTTTGCATATTTATCTTTGGCGGTTTTTGAGATAATCAGTTTATCAAACCATATTGAATTGTCACAGGCATCATCACAAATGCGAAGCCCTTCAAGCACGAAAAGCCCCTCTTTTTTACGGAAAGACGCCTTACTTTGCAAACCGCAAACAAGCTTGATAAGCGGATTATCTTTACTGGTAATTACCTTAATTTCAGGCATTTTTGCACCCCTTTAAAAACGAAAAAGTCGCCCGAGATAAAAAATACTCGGGCGAAAATTATTATTTTTCGAGAGCCTTCTTAGCAGCCTTTACTAAGGTTTCGAAGCCCTTAGCATCGTTAACTGCGAGGTCAGCCAACATCTTACGGTTGATTTCAATACCAGCCTTGTTAAGACCGTTCATGAATGAAGAGTAGTTCATACCGTTCATTTTGCAAGCAGCAGAAATACGGGTAATCCAAAGACGACGGAAGTCACGCTTCTTGAGACGACGACCGATGTATGCATATTGACCTGATTTCATAACTGCTTCTTTAGCAGTTTTAAAAAGCTTTGACTTAGCGCCGAAGTAGCCCTTAGCAAGCTTTAACACTTTATTTCTTCTTTTGCGTGTTGCTAACGCACCTTTAATACGTGCCATTTCTTATACCTCCAATTTAATAACTAGTTCTTACTTGTAAGGAATTAACTTCTTAACGGTTGCGGTGTTTGTTACGTCAGCAACAACAACCTTGCGAAGATTTCTCTTACGTTTTGTGGTTTTCTTGTTGAGAATCTGTGCCTTGAAAGCATGTGCACGTTTTACTTGACCGGTTTTGGTAAGCTTAAAGCGTTTCTTTGCGCCACTGTGAGTTTTAATTTTAGGCATTGTAATTCCTCCATTTGATAGTTTTAACTATTGTTACTTACTTGATTTGGGAGCCAAGAACATAAGCATGTTACGTCCTTCAAGCTTAGCAGGTTTTTCAACGTTGGCAACGTCCTTGCAGAATTCTGCAAAACGGGTCATAGTTTCTAAGCCAATTTCGGGGTGGCCCATTTCACGACCACGGAAACGAATGGAAACCTTAACCTTGTTACCGCTTTGAATAAACTTGATTGCCTGTTTGCCTTTGGTTTCAAAGTCATGTACGTCGATACTTAAACCTAAACGAATTTCCTTGGTTTCAATAACCTTTTGGTTTTTCTTATTTTCCTTTTCGCGTTTTGCCTGTTCGAAACGGTATTTACCATAGTCCATAACCTTGCAAACGGGCGGTTGCGCGTTGGGTGAAATGCAAACCAAGTCAAGCTCAGCCTTATTTGCCGCTTCAAGAGCCTTGTCAATTGAAACAACACCAAGTTGACTGCCGTCGTTCATAATAACACGAACTTCCTTAAATTTAATACCTTCGTTTATAGCAACTTCTTTACTGCTAATGCTAATGCACCTCCAAATTTGTAAAACAAAAGCGTGGACGCAATAACGCCCACGCATAAGAATACCAAAGAATGTTTGGAACTTATTGACCCTTTTAAACAAAATCTGAGGGTGAGGACGAAATACGTACTACTTTGTTGTTACAACCATTATACACTATTTTACGAATTTGTCAAGTATTTTTTTAATTCTTCCGCTTTATCAGTTTTTTCCCAAGGTAAATCAATATCGGTTCTACCCATATGACCGTAAGCAGCGGTTTGACGGTAGATAGGACGACGAAGGTTTAAACCGTCAATAATTGCTGAAGGACGTAAATCAAATACTTGGTTTACTGCTTCAACAATTTTATCGTCAGCAATTTTACCTGTACCGAAGGTATCAACCATTACCGACACAGGACGAGCAACACCAATTGCATAAGCTAACTGAATTTCGCACTTGTCAGCAAGACCTGCGGCAACAATATTTTTAGCAACCCAACGTGATGCATAAGCGGCACTGCGGTCAACTTTAGTTGGGTCCTTGCCCGAAAATGCGCCGCCACCGTGACGCGCATAGCCGCCGTAGGTGTCAACAATAATTTTACGGCCTGTAAGACCTGTATCACCTTGAGGACCACCTACAACAAAACGACCTGTGGGGTTTATGAAGAATTTGGTTTCTTCATCCAAAAGTTCAGCAGGAACGATTGGCTTAATAACCTTTTCTAAAATATCAGCACGTAGGGTTTCAAGAGTAACCTCTTCGGTGTGCTGTGTAGAAACAACAACGGTATCAACACGGGTAGGAACGCCGTCGTTATATTCAACGGTAACCTGTGTTTTTCCGTCGGGGTTTAAGTAGTCTAATTCCCCGCTCTTACGAACGTCGGTAAGGCGCTTTGCCATTTTGTGAGCAAGTGAAATTGCCAAGGGCATTAATTCTTCGGTTTCGTTGCAAGCATAACCAAACATCATACCTTGGTCTCCTGCACCATTTAAATTATAAGCATCATCTTCACCGTCTTTAAGTTCAAAAGACTTGTCAACACCCATTGCAATATCTGGCGACTGTTTATCAAGAGACACCATAACAGCGCAGTTGTGACCATTAAAGCAAGCCTTTTCACTGTTATAACCAATATCACATACAACCTCGCGTACAATTGCGGGAATATCTACCTGTGCGGTGGTGGTAATTTCACCCATAACGGTAACAACACCTGTGGTGCAGAAGGTTTCACATGCAACACGTGCATAAGGGTCTTGACTGAAAATTGCGTCTAAAACCGCGTCAGATACTTGGTCGGATACTTTGTCGGGATGACCTTCGGTAACCGATTCGGATGTAAAAAGCATTTTTGCCATTTTAAAATTCCTTTCTATTATTAAAAACTTAAATATCACAAAAAAATAACCGCCATTCATCGAGGCGGTTTTATAAAAACAACCTCATCTTTCGGATTAACCGACGGATTTAGCACCTTGTTAATACAGGTTGCCGGGTTTCATCGGGCCGTGCCCCTCCACCACTCTTGATAAGGACGATATTTAATTTGCGTTAATCATTGTAACATAAAATCGAAATTTGTCAAGTTATTTTTTTAGTATCGGTGACAACTTTTTATAAACCAAAAAGCAAATTGCCGCATCGATTATACCCTTTGCAAAATTAAAGGGTAAATTAAAAATAACAAGCGCTTCAAAAAGTCCGTCAACCGACGATAAAATTGCCTGATACATACCTATAATTGCAGGCATTGGTAAGCCATATAATACCGAAAATGCGGGATAAACAATTAAATAGTTTGAAGCAATGCTTATTAAAGCCATTACAAGCGCGCCCACGAGCGAGCCTATAAGGGCGTATTTGCGGTTTTTGTTAAATTTATATATTAACCCTGCAACACCAACAAAAATGGCACCAAGGATAAAATTAGACACTTCACCAACGCCTGCGCTTGTGGTAACAAACAAATGCAATGCATTCTTTAAAAGGCAAACCAAAATGCCATAAAGCGGACCGTAAACAAAGCTTACGATTAATGCGGGAAGTTCGGAAAAGTCAAACTTAACGAATGAAGGAATAATCGGTAACGGAAACTCAAGTAACATAAGCACAAAGCCAACCGCACCGAAAAGTGCACAAAAAGATAGTTTTTTAATTTCTTCCTTACGCATTAAAACACCCCTAAAATAGAAATAACGCCCTTAAATACAATAAGGGCGTTTAAAGTTATATTATAACTCTTCTTACATCCAGACTATACTGTCGGCTTTGGAATTTCACCAAATCAGCCTTGCGGCTCGCGGGCTTTAACCGCCGGTGAGGAATTGCACCTCGCCCTGAAGATTATATATACATTATATGACAATAATCAGTATTTGTCAATTACTTAAAATACATAAATAATTGACATTTAATCATACCGTTATAAAGCTTACGGCGCTTATCGGCGTTCTTTCCGTAATGCTTTTCAAATTCATCGTGAGGGCTGATAACGTAATACTTTCTTCCCTCGCCCATTTCAAACTGCTTACCCATAACCTTATAAAGCTCTTCGGCGGCTTTAACGTCTAAAAGGCGTTCGCCATAAGGTGGGTTGCAAATGGTAAGGCAACGCTTTTCGGGGGCTTTAAAATCCTTAACGTCGCCAAGTGCTGCTTTAACATATTTTTCAACACCCGCTTTTTTAGCGTTAGCCATTGTAAGCTCTACACAAGCGGGGTCAATATCAAAGCCTTGCGCCCTGAATTCAACGTTTTTAAGAATTAAATCTTGCGCGCGGGTGCGTTCCTCACGCCAGATTTTATCGTCTAAAAAGCCAAAGCGTTCAGCCGCAAAAAATCGGCGTAAACCGGGTGCAGTTTTAGTAGCCATTAAAGCCGCTTCAATTAAAATTGTACCGCTGCCGCAAAATGGGTCAAAAAGCTGTGTATCGGGGAAAATTCGTGCCAAATCACACATTGATGCCGCCAAGGTTTCTTTAAGCGGAGCATCGTTAGAATTACGGCGGTAGCCACGCTTATGAAGTCCCTCGCCGCTTGTGTCAATCATCATTGTAACAAGGTTTTTGTGAATAGAAAAACGAATTTTATATTCACTGCCTGTTTCGGCAAAGATATTAATCTTATAACGAAGCTTTAAGCGTTCAACTATTGCCTTTTTAATAATTGACTGACAGTCAGGTATACTGAAAAGCTGTGAGTTAATGCTCCAACCGTTTACGGGAAAAGCATTATCACGACCGATATATTCTTCCCAAGGTAATGCCTTAACACCGTCGAAAAGTTCACTAAAGGTTGTTGCTTCAAATTCACCAACCTTTATCATAATTCTTTCGCTAAAACGTGAGCATATATTAGCGCGCGCTAACATATTTTCTTCACCGCTTAAAAGCACACGGCCGTTTTCAGCCTTAACGTCTTCAAAGCCCATGCGACGAAATTCGTCGGCGGCAATACTTTCAACCCCAAAAAGACATGGAGCAACCAAATTAATTTTACTCATTCTTAAACCTCAAAAAAGGCGAAACGTTAAGTTTCGCCCAAATAAATTATCTTGTTCTTTTTTTAGTGCGGCCTGTTTCAGGGTTTTTGCGCTTTAAGTCAGAAAACTTTTCATCACTTGTTTGCTTGAAGCGATTCATCATTTCTTCAAAGCTTGCAGGCTCTTGCTTTTTGGGTGTCCAGGTGTATGAATTATATGCAGGCTTTGCGGCTTCACGTGGCGCACGTGGTTCACGAGGCTTGCGAGGTGCTGATTCCCCAGTCTTTTCAGGCTCAAGCGCACGCTTAATAGATAAGCTGATTTTACCCTCATCGGTTATATTCATAACCTTCATTTTAACAACATCACCAACCTTAAAAAGCTCGTTAATGTCGTTAACGTATGTACGGGAAACTTCAGAAATATGTACCATACCCGATTTTCCCTTGCCTAAATCCGCAAAAATACCAAAGTTTGTTATACCGGTGATTTTGCCTTCAACTATTTCTCCCACGGTAAGCTGCTGCATTTTAAGTGATAATCCCCCTGTTTTAACCTAGTTGCCCGAAATGTCAATAAATAACTGTTCGTCCGAATAAATGTAACCCAAACGTTCACGGGCAGCCTTTTCAATGATTTGTGTGTTTGATTCATCCTCAAGCATGGCTTTAAGCTCGGCAATGTCGTTTTCAGTTGCGGCATATTCTTCCTTTAAAGCTAAAAGCTCAGCCTGACTTTCATTAAGTGTTGACCAAAGGTTTACAAGTGTGCCAAAAACATAAACACATACAGCCAAGCAAAGCACCTTTAAAATTATACTGCTTTCCCTTTTGGGCTTACGCTTCATTGTGGCACCTCCAACAATTAATTACATATAATATACAACAATTACCCTGTCTTTTTCAAGTGCTTTTTTAATATTTTTTCAATATTACTAACTAATATAAGCAATTTTCTTACAATATTTATTATAAACGCCCATAAATTATCAAATAAACTGTTAATAAAACCAATAAACTTATCACTTAATATAGTATACTGCTTAAAAATACAGGTAAGTATTTTAAGGTTAATGCGTGAAACGGTCAAAAAACAACCGACAAACCCCAGAGTTATTGCAAACAACAAATACCCACGAATTTCACCGTTTGAAAGCGGCACAAAAATAATAAATGTCAAAAAAGCAATTAAAATAAAATAACAAATATCCTGTAAAAATACAGCAATGTCAGATATGCGATTAGATTTTCGCAACGCACGTAAAACATCATATATTAGGCAATAAAACACACCAAGCAAAAAGGCAATTGCAAAGGAAAATAACTGAAACGAATTTTTAATTTCCCACATAATTATTTAAATAACCGCCCTAAAAACGAGCCACCGCTTTGCTTTTGTGTATAGGCTAAAGCAATAAGTTTACCCTCTAACGAAAAGTCGCCTGTTTTTGTATCAAAATTAATGATATGCAGTTTTTCACCCTTGATTGTTAAATCACCTAAAGACGTATCCAAAATTACGGTTTCATCATCAAAAAAAATACATTCCTTAACGCCAGTTATATTAATTCTTTTTCGATTTTCAATAATAAGGTTACTGTTTTGCTTAATTACTTCATCCATAAAAAACACCCCTTAAAAATATATTTAAGGGGCATTTATATTATTCAATTATTTTATACATTAAGGCGGCATCTTCTTTATGAATGGTTTCAACCAAGCTTAAAACCTCAAGCTTTACGTCACGTGTACCAAAGCCAATTTCTAAAATATCGCCAACCTTAACATCGTAAGAAGCACGGGCAACCTTGCCGTTTACAGTAACACGACCTGCGTCACAAGCTTCATTAGCAATTGTTCTGCGTTTAATAATACGCGAAACCTTTAAATATTTATCCAATCTCAAAACAAATACCTCAAAAAATCAAGCCGCCTGTGAACAGACGGCTTAAAAGAACAATTACTTAATAGCAGCTTTTAAAGCAGCGCCAGCCTTGAATGCAGGAGCCTTAGAAGCAGCAATTTCGATTTTAGCCTTTGTCTTGGGGTTAACGCCTGTACGAGCAGCACGTTCAGCAACCTTGAAAGTACCGAAGCCGATAACCTGTACTGAGCCACCAGCCTTTAATTCAGCAGCAACTGTGTCAACAAAAGCTGCAAGTGCCTTGTCAGCGTCCTTCTTAGAAATGCCTGCTTTTTCAGCAATGGATGCAACTAATTCTGTCTTGTTCATGATAGAACCTCCAATAAAATTTTTAAACGGAAAGTACATACTTGTCCGAATGTAACACTGTACTATTTATTTTTACCATACTGAATTTGAAAAATCAATAGTTTTTTAGGACTTTTGCAATAAAAGTTTAAAAAAATACAAAAAAATTGCAAATGTTTTCAAATTAATTATAGCTTAACCATCAAATAATGGCTTTAATTATTGCTTCAATATAATTATAAAGTACGGTTTCGTCAGCGGTGTTCATACTTCTGTAAGCATCCTTAGCATCACTTCCAGCATCATCAGAAACACGTCTTATAGCTAAAAACGGAATATCACAATATTCACAAACATAAGCAATAGCCGCTGTTTCCATATCGCATGACATCGCATTAAAGCTATTAGCAAGCTCAACCCTTACATTATCATCACAAATAAAACGGTCGCCCGTAACGGCAGTACCGCACTTCGCATTTGGAATTATCGCTTTTGCAATAGTCAAAAGTTCTGTGTCGGCATTATATATGTAGGTTGGTTGTGCAGGCTTTTCACAAGGCTTATAGCCTAAAACCTGCAAATCAAAGTCATGCTCTAAAAAGCGGTCGGGAATAGTTATTTCACCACGACCGATACCGCTTACTCCCCCTGAAAGACCATAATTTAAAATTACGTCACAACCCATACTAATAAGACAAACGGTTGCGGCAGCCGCATTTACCTTACCAATACCACATAAAATTGAAATAACCTCTATACCGCCCTTTTCGGTTTTAATTTCAAATTTATGTGCTTGTCTTTTTAAAATTTCAAGATCTTCAAATTCGCCTTGCTCAACAGCTAGTCTTAAAGATTTATATTCGTCACCATCGGCAACTACAATACCTATTTTTTCAACGTTCATTATTAAAACCTCTTATTCTTCGGTTGTAAACTCTAACTTTTGACCGCAAATTGGGCAAAAAATTATATCGTTATCAATAACCGCGCCACAATTAGCACAAACACGATCAGCCTTTGCACTTCGCATAATTTCCTTAAGCAATTCAATTTTTGTTATTTTATCATCAATTTCGGAAATTAATTGTTGGGCAGCTTCATCATCCATTTCACCGTTCTTTTTAAACTTATAAAAGATTTCGCCTAAAGCCTTATAATCTTTTGATAACTTATTTTCTAATGAAGCGATATTAAATTTTTGCTTACCGGTATCTACAACATCCTCGGTAGCCTTTACCGCAACATCAAAAGCGACCTTAGCTTTATCTAAAATTTCATCAAACAAATCCATAACCTTTTCCTCCGTTATTAAATTTGATATTCACAATAAAAAGTATCTATACCGTCTTTTCTTTGCATTAACTCATCAAAACGGTTTATATATTCGTAAGGATACTTAAAATTAAAAATACGCTCAATTTTATCGCCATACGGTTCACGTAGCTTTGTAACCGCTGATGCTCCGCAGGCTAAAATTGTGTGGGTTTCATCCATAATATAAACGTTATAAAGGCATTCGAAACCTGCCTTTGCATAGCCGACGTTTTCAAGGTTACCAATCGTTTTACTTTGACGGTACATATAGTAGGGTACTATTTGATTTTTGCTTAAATAATTATATGCAAAATCAACCATATCAGATGCAACCTTGCCCATTTTAATTTCAGGCAATTCTCCGTTAACCGTAAGATTTGATGCACGCTTCATTGAAAGCGAATGTACCGTTACGCTTTCAGGCTTTAATGAAACAACCTTTTCAACTGTATTAACAAAGCTTTGATAATCATCACCAGAAAGGCCTGCAATTAAATCCATATTTATATTATCAAACCCACATTCACGGGCAAGTAAAAAGGATTCAATAACTTGATTAGCAGTATGCCTGCGACCGATATTTCCAAGCACCTTATCATTTAAGGTTTGCGGATTAATGCTTATACGTGTAGCACCGCCTTTTTTAATGGCAAGTAATTTTTCCTTTGTAATTGTGTCAGGTCTGCCGGCTTCAACGGTATATTCTAAAATACCGCTTAAATCAAAATTTTCCTTAACAGTTTGCATAACCTTACAAAGCTGTTCAGCCGAAAGTGTTGTAGGTGTACCACCACCAATATAAACCGTCATAAGTCTTAATTTATTAGCTTTAGCTTTTTTGGCTGTAATTTCAAGCTCTCTACACAAAAGCTCGACGTATTGCGGTATATACGCCTTTGCCTGTTCAACCGAATGTGATACAAAAGAACAGTAATTACATCTTGAAGGGCAAAACGGTACCGATATGTAAAGGCTAAATGAGTCACCCTTTGAAAGTGAAGTAATTTCGCTTTCGCCTTTAATAGTTTCTTTACAAAGCGCAATTTTTTTACCGCTTACCATTAAATAATTTTTAAAATAATTTTCCGCAAAAGCAATACCATTAGTTTTGGAAATTCTTGAAAAAAGCTTTGCAGGTCGAACACCTGTAAGTATTCCCCATTGCGGCGAGTAATTAAAGCATTCCTTTAAGCATTCAAAAAGTGCTAAAGCTAAAAATAGCTCATTATCCTTGTTGCTGTCACCGTTTATGGCTTCAATTTCACAGCTGTGTGAAAAGGTTTTTCCACCAAAAATAAGCGTGGCAGTTGCTTTATGGTTAATTTCAGCTACTGCAAGACAATCGCCCTCTACCACACAGTCAAAAAATTCAATTTTTTCAAAAGGCAAAAATATTCTTATTAATTTTTCTAATTCATACTTAAAATCATTGTTAATTAAACAAAGCTGCATTTTTAACCTCTAACAAAGGGATTATATCTTTTTTCGTTTATAACTGTAGTTTTTCCACCATGACCCGAAAGCAAAACCGTATCATCAGGCAAGGTGTAAATTCGTTTTATAGAATTCTTTAAGGTTTCAAAATTGCCGCCGGGAAAATCCGTTCTTCCAATGCTGCCCGCAAAAAGCGTATCACCCGAAAACAAAACATCATTACACAAGTAACAAACACCGCCAACCGTATGACCGGGTGTATGCATAACCTCAAAAGTCAAATCACCAACATTTATTTTGTCATTGTCGGCTAAAAGTATATTGGCGCTAAAGGTGCTTATTGGAGCACCAAATAAGGCCGATAAGTTTATATTATTATCCTGCAAAGATGGTGCATCCTTTTCACCAATTGCAATTTTAGTATCGGTTATTGCCGATAATTCGTCGGCAAAGCCAATATGGTCAAAATGGCCATGGGTTAATAAAATCAAACGTTCCTTATCGGTTGAGTTCAGCAAAAATTCAAGCGCCTCATTCGAAGGGTAGCCGGGGTCGATAACCACCGCTGCTTTTTCAGTTGAAACAAGATAACAATTAACCTCTATATTGCCTAAAACCAAAGCCTTAATTTCCATTTTTTCTCCAAATCTCTGTATCAAACAAAATAGTAACGGGACCATCATTTACAAGGCTTACCTTCATGTCAGCACCAAAGATACCCTTTTCAACACGTTTTATACCGTTTTCTTTAAGTTTTTCACAAAAAATGTCGTAATATTCACTAGCCATATCAGGCGCCATAGCCGATGTAAAAGAAGGTCTATTCCCTTTTTTAACGTCGGCGCAAAGGGTAAACTGCGAAATACAAAGCACCTCACCGTTAATATCTAAAATTGATTTATTCATTTTATCGTTTTCATCACAAAAAACACGCAAATTAGCAGTTTTTCGTGCCAAAATTTCAATATCTTCTAAGGTGTCGCCTTCAGCTGCACCAAACAAAATCATATAACCTTGGTTACAGCTACCTACGGTATTACCCTCAACCGTAACCGAAGCCGAAGACACCCTTTGAATTACTGCTTTCATTATTGATTAATCCTTTCAACACCAAATACGCCGCTAACCTTTTCAACACGCAAAATAATGCTTTTAAGATGCTCAACGCTTTCAGCGCTTATAGTCATAATTATTGTACAATTACCATTCTTAAGCTCACGCGCGTTAATACTGTGAATTGGCACACGCATATTATTAACTGCATTCATAACCTCAATTAAAATACCTTGACGGTCAATTGCATTAATACGCAAGGTTGAAGTAAAGCTTTCGGCCTTTGTGCCGTCCCAATATGCAGTTATCCAACGTGCCGGCTCGGGACTGTCGGCAATATTAACGGGAACGTTATTGCAGTCACGCTTATGAATCGAAACACCATGACCACGTGTAATATAACCGATAATATCATCGCCCGGAAGCGGATTACAGCAATGTGAAAATTTAATAAGGCAATTATCAATACCTTCAACGATAACACCATCAGAGGATTTTTGCGACCTATTTTGACCGATGGGCACAATTTCAGGAGGTTTCTTTTCAGCCGATTTTTTATTAAAATCATCTTTAATACGTGGAATAACTTTAGAAAGTAAAATGCCGCCATAGCCAATTGCCGCATAAAATTCTTCACCGCTTTGCAGGCGGTGGCGACGTGCCAAATCCTCAACTATTTCTGCCTGTTCGTCATCGGTTAAATCGATATTATTACGGCGAAGTTCCTTTTCAAAATCTGCCTTACCGGTAATAATATTTTCGCTACGCTTTTCTTTCTTAAACCAAGAACGTATTTTAGCCTTTGCTGAAGAAGTTACCGCAATATTTAACCAGTCACGGCTTGGGCCATGCCCTGCCGCATTTGTTGTTAAAATTTCAATAACCTCACCGGTTTTAACCTCGTGGTTTATGGGTACAATTTTACCGTCAACCTTTGCGCCAACCATACGTGTACCAACTGCCGAGTGAATTTGAAATGCAAAGTCAACAATTGTAGCGCCAAGCGGAAGATTTATAACGTCACCCTTAGGTGTAACGGCAAATACGTCCTCTTGAGACAGGTCAACCTTAATATTACGTATAAGCTCACTGCCATCATCGGTGGTTTCCTGATTTTCAATAAGCTGACGAACCCATGCAAGACGGTCTTCAAGCTTTTTGTCGTTATCCTTAATGCCTTCCTTATACTTCCAATGCGCCGCAATACCGAATTCAGCAGTGTGATGCATTTCGAAGGTGCGAATTTGAATTTCAAACGGAATACCGCTTCGACCAATAACAGTTGTGTGAAGCGATTGATACATATTGGGCTTAGGGGTTGAAATATAATCCTTAAACCTATTAGGAATAGGACGGAACATATCGTGCATTATACCAAGAATATTGTAACAATCGGCCACGGTATCGGTAATGACACGAATTGCATAAATGTCATAAATTTCATCAAAATCACGATTTTGAATATACATTTTGCGATAAATGCCATGAATAGACTTTACACGACCTTGGAATGACAAGGTAACGTTAGGCATTTCGTCACGCAAGCGTTCTTCAATACGTCTTCTGATTTCATTTAAAATTTGTTCGCGATGTTGTTTGCGATGGGTCAATAGCTCTTCAATATCGTGGTAAGCAACGGGGTCAAGGTGTTTAATGGCCAAGTCCTCAAGTTCTTCCTTAACGGCGCGAATACCAAGACGGTGAGCAATAGGTGCATAAATTTCTAAGGTTTCAACCGAAACGTCACGCTGCTTTTGTTCACGCATTGCATCAATAGTGCGCATATTGTGAAGACGGTCGGCAAGCTTAATAATAATTACACGAATATCCTGCCCCATTGCAATAAGCATTTTGCGTAGGCTTTCTGCCTGCTGCTGTTCCTTAGTTGAGAAATTAAGACGACCGATTTTTGTAACACCATCAACCAAAAGCGCAACCTCTGCACCAAACATTTGCTTAATATCGTCAAGTATATAATCGGTATCCTCTACAACGTCGTGTAAAAGCGAGGCCGCAATAGACTGACTATCCATACCAAGTGATATAACAATTTTTGCAACATTAAATGGGTGATAATAATAATCCTCACCCGAAACACGTTTTTGTCCTGAATGTGCGGTAACACAAAGTGAAAACGCTTTTTCAACCATATCAAAATCGTAATTACCACCATAATTTTCCATTACCTGTTTAAGTTCTTGAAGGTTTTTAAATTCAATATCAGTCACGTGTTTCACACTCCTCTACCAAAGTACTGTACGTTTTAGAATTTAACAAATCGGTTTTTGCGGTTGTTTGTAACAAATAATATTTGCTGTTTTTATATTCAATTAAGCCAAGCTGTAGCAAAACTTCAAGAGCAATTTTAGTTTTAGCATAGCCAAGGCCGGATAAAAATTGATTAACAACCGTATCAGATAAAATACCGTTCTTTGTTATTGCTCGGTAAATATTTCCAATTTCAGCACGTGTTGGGGTAATTTTTAAAGCATCATATTCACCTTTTGCCTTAAAAGCATCGAAATTAATTATATCAGAAAACAATATTTCGTCATTAATATTTGCCAAACGAATTTCTTTAATTACAACATTTACCGTATAGCTGCCGTTAAAATAATTTGTTGAAACGGTAACCGCTAAATCAAGCATATTGCCAACACCATAGCAAAAGCATTCAGAATTTGCACCGAAAAGCAAGGCTTGGAAGGTATTTTCGCCTTTAGTAAACAATAGCTTTAAATGCTTATTATTGCCAATTGCGGTAATACGTTGTAGTGTCACCCCAAAAACACCAAAAAGTGGTTCAGGATTTTCAAAACCAAAAGGCTCCAACACCTTTATACTGTCAGAAAGATCTACCGTCAAGGCAGAAGGATTAATTTTACAATCAAGCTTTAATACCGGCGGCAAAAATTCAACCGTTTTAGCATAATCATTTATTGCTTTGCGGAAGTGTTCAATATTTTCGCACAAAAGACTTACACCGGCCGCCTGTGAATGACCGCCAAATTTTGTAAGATATTCACTTGAGCTGTTTATAGCATCATATAGTGAAAAGCCTTCATAGCTTCGACCTGACCCATGCGCAACCTCACCGTCACATGAAATTACAATTGCAGGTTTACCGTATTTTTCGCAAATACGGGATGCAACAATACCAACAACACCGTGATGCCAATCCTCGCCGTCAACAACAATTACACGGTCATAACAATAACCGTTTTGCTCGATGTTAGTAATTGCTTCATCACATATTTTCTTTTCGGTTTGTTGGCGAAGCGCATTATCATCATCAATTTCATTAGCAATTTGAAGTGCCGTCATCATATCGTCGGTAGTAAGCAATTCCACCGCACGTGCGGCATTTCCCATACGGCCTGCCGCATTTATGCGAGGACATATGCCAAAAGCTATTCTAGAGGCGTTAATATCCTTTAAATTAACCCCGGCAACGTTTAAAAGCGCACGCAACCCCACAAGACAGGTAGACCCTTTAAACATATTTAAACCGCATTTGACGATTATGCGGTTTTCAAGTGTTAGTGGCATTATATCTGCAATAACTGCAACCGATAATATATCAGCGTAAAGGGGCAATAATTCTTCAGGCTCGGCCCCTTCCATTACGCAAATTAATTTAAACGCAACCTCGGCACCGCAAATAGCCTTAAAGCTTGAGGGGCAATCGGCTTGATGTGGGTCAACAACCGCCGCCGCATTTGGTAAACATTCGGGCGGAATATGGTGGTCGGTAACCACCACAGTCATGCCAAGATCGTTGGCAAGTTCAACTTCATCATAACAGGATATACCATTATCAACGGTAATTATAGTATCAACACCCAAGCCCTTAAGATGTCGCACCGCATCGCAGTTCATACCATAACCTTCGCTAAAGCGGTCGGGTATATAATATACACAGTCAGCACCACGACCCTTAAGGTATTTGTACATAAGGGCTGTTGCCGTAACGCCATCACAGTCATAATCACCGTAAACTGCAATTTTTTTATTTTCACTTATTTTTAGGTTTACTATATCAGCGGCATGCATAATATCCTTAAGCTCATAAGCATCGGCAAAATATGGCTCATCAGATAAAAACTGTTCCAAATCAGTGGGGTCGGTATAACCACGAGAAGCCGAAATAAGCGCAACTATAGGCTCTACATCACATTCCAGCGCAAGCTCTTTCGCTTTAATTCTGTCAACCGATTTTACTTCCCACTTTTTATAAGCCATATAATTCACCGCCTTTTAGATATAATAATCCAATATAATAATATATGATAACACTTTTCGTTATTTTTTTCAATATTTATATTAAAAAAACACCTACTTTTCAGTAGGTGAAATTTTTTAACCGATTTTATGTTTTAAACGTAGTTTATCGCTTATCATCGCTATAAATTCAGAATTTGTGGGCTTGCCTCTTTGGTTTTGTATTGTATATCCAAAATACGAATTAAGCACATCAATATCTCCCCTATCCCACGCAACCTCGATAGCATGGCGGATAGCTCTTTCAACACGGGAAGCGGTAGTTGCATGGTTTTTAGCAATTGTCGGGTATAATAATTTTGTAATTGAATTAATTATTTCGCTGTTTTTTATTGATAAAATTATAGATTCACGTAAATAATGATAACCTTTAATATGGGCAGGCACGCCGATTTGGTGTAAAATTTCAGTAACCATAATTTCAAGCTCATTATCATTAATTGTGGTATTATTTATCACAATAGGTGATTTATCGTTTTTCCAACCGGACAGCTTAATAATTCTTTCAGCCATTAAATTAATATCAAAGGGTTTAACAAAATAGTAGCACGCACCGGCATTTAAAATTTCCTTTTCAAGTCTTGGATTTGCATAACCCGATGTAACCATAACAAGTGGTACGTCTTTTCGCTCCATTTTGCTAAAAGCATCTAAAATCCCCAATATATCAAGGTTAGGCATAAAGATTTCAGTAAGCAAAACGTCGGGTTTTTCGTTTTTAACTGTCGAAACAACCTTTAATCCGTCCCTTTGTGTAAGTATTACCTCCATACCATAGCTGCTAAGAACATTTACACAGTTTTTTGAAAAATCACTGTCATCCTCCACAATTACAATTTTTAACTTTTTTTCCATATTTTTTTGCCTCCCGGTAATTTCGTTTTACATATATTACCATATTATGTCATTTAAATCAAGTCTTTTGCCAAAATTAGTGCTAACGTTACAAATTTTCTCAAAAAAGGCATAATTACTGACATTATACGACTAAATCACTTGACAAAAAAATAGCTTGCAATTACAATAAAATTATCAAAACAAAGGATATATGCTATGAATTCACAATTTTCTCGCACTGAAAATCTAATAGGCGCAACTGCTTTAGAAAAGCTTAAAAACAGCCATATTGCTGTTTTTGGCGTGGGCGGTGTCGGCGGGTACGTTGTAGAGGCACTCGCACGTGCAGGTATTGGCAAAATTGATATAATTGACAGTGACTGTGTTGATATCACAAACCTTAACCGCCAAATTATAGCTTTACATTCCACCGTTGGCAAATTAAAGGTTGAGATAATGCGTGACAGGATTTTAGATATTAACCCAAACGCTGTTGTTACCACCTTCCCTATTTTGTTTTTACCCGAAAACTCACATCAGTTTGATTTTTCTAAATATGATTATGTGGTTGATGCAATCGATAACGTTACCGCTAAAATTGAGCTTGCAGTTAAATGCCAAGAAAGCGGCACACCGCTTATTGCTTCAATGGGAACAGGAAACAAGTTAGACCCCACCAAGTTTGAGGTTGCAGACATTTATAAAACCAGCGTTTGTCCTCTTGCCAAGGTAATGCGATACGAGCTTAAAAAACGTAGCGTTAAAAAACTAAAGGTTTTATATTCAAAGGAAGTACCAATTAAAAACCAAATTGACCCACGCACACCAATGAGCATAAGC
>JAZKZS010000061.1:0-7733 GCA_045612765.1 Acutalibacteraceae bacterium | reverse complement strand
TGCCTTCCCCTTGAGGGGAAGGGGGACCACGGCAGTGGTGGATGAGGTGGAAAACCGTTTAATTATTGCAAATTACACCTCATCAGTCACTTTGTGACAGCTTCCCCTCAAGGGGAAGCCTTGCCCGATAAACTATAATTTGAAAGCAAAACGCAGGTAGAATTTCTACCTGCGTTAGTGTTAGTTATGCGTTTTTCTTTTTATTAATTGCACGTTGAACGGCTTTGATAATTTCAACAATCGGAATAACCGAGAATGCTAAAGCGATTGAAATCGCATAAGCCTTAAGGTCGAGATGTGTAAAGTCGAACATATTAGCAAGCGCGGGAATTTCAATAATAGCGGTGGTAAGCGCCAGGGAAGCTACCATTGCACCGTAAAGCACCCAGTTGTGTGAACCCTGTGCAAAGGTCATACCAAGAACAGAAGCGCGTTGTGAACGCATATTGAAGGAATGGAAAATTTCGCACATTGACATTGTTAAGAATGCCATTGTCATACCTTCGCCGCTTGCAACAGGGTGGAATATATCAAACACGCCGGTTTCAAGATATTCACCAATAAAGAATGCCGCAAGGGTTAAAAGGGTAACAAGTACACCCTGATAGAACACGTCAAATGCCATACCGCCTGCAAATACGCCTTCCTTACTGTCACGGGGCTTGCGGTTCATAATGTTTCTTTCGGGTCTTTCAAGACCTAAAGCTAAAGCGGGGATAGAGTCGGTTACAAGGTTAATGAATAAAAGGTGAACAGGCTTTAAAATGGTAAAGCCTAAAATTGTTGCGGTGAAGATTGAAAGCACTTCCGAAAGGTTAGAGCCTAAAAGGAACTGAATAGCCTTGCGGATGTTATCATAAATTCTTCTACCTTCTGAAACGGCCGAAACGATGGTTGCAAAGTTGTCGTCAGCAAGTACCATATCGGCAACGTTTTTGGTTACGTCGGTACCGGTAATACCCATACCAACACCAATGTCAGCACTCTTGATAGAGGGTGCATCGTTTACACCGTCACCTGTCATAGCGGTAATCATACCACGTGCACGCCAAGCGTTAACAATGCGGGTTTTGTGTTCGGGCTGAACACGTGCATAAACACGGAATTCGGTAACTCTTTCAGCAAAGTCTTCGTCGCTGATTTCGTCAAGCTGTGCGCCTGTAATAGCGGCGTTGGGGTCTTCAATAATGCCAAGCTGAAGGGCTATTGCTACAGCGGTATCCTTATGGTCACCTGTAATCATAATAGGTGTAATACCTGCACTGCGGCATTCTTCAATAGCGGCCTTGACTTCGGGACGGGCAGGGTCAATCATACCTGTAAGACCAATGAAAACAAGGTCGTTTTCAAGGGCTTCGGGGGCAAAATCAGCAGGGGCTGTATCATATTTTCTAAAAGCAATTGCAAGTACGCGAAGTGCCTGGTCGGCCATGCGCTTATTGTCAGCCAATACTGCGGTTTTAACCTCATCAGTAAAGGGAACAATCTTGCCGTCTATAAGGGCAAATTTGCATTTATTAAGCACAACGTCGGGCGCGCCCTTAGTGTATTGCACAATACCGTCTGCGGTGTCGTGTACGGTTGACATCATTTTTCTTCCCGAATCAAAGGGAGCTTCACCAATACGTGGTGCAGCTGCTACAAGGTCATTTTTGTTAAGACCAAGTGTGTTAGCGTAGTTAACAAGGGCAGCCTCAGTAGGCTCACCTGTAACAACGCCGTCGGCATCAATTTCAGCGTCACAGCAAAGCGCCATTGCCTTTGCAATTAATTCTTCATTGTCGCCAAAGTGGTCAACAACGGTCATTTTATTTTGGGTTAAGGTACCTGTTTTGTCAGAACAAATAATTTGTGCACAGCCAAGTGTTTCAACAGCGGTAAGCTTACGGATAATGGCGTTTTTCTTTGACATATTGGTAACGCCGATAGAAAGCACAATGGTAACAACGGCTGCCAAGCCTTCGGGAATAGCGGCAACTGCGAGTGATACGGCAACCATAAAGCTTTCAAGGAAAACGTTAAAGGTAAGACCTGCGCCTAAGAGTGCGGTAATTACCTGGAAGCCAAGAAGTACAACACAAATACCAAGCACTAAGAAGGTAAGAATTTTTGAAAGCTGTGAAAGCTTAATTTGAAGGGGGGTTTGACCTTCTTCAGCTTGTGCAATAGCGTTAGCAATTTTACCCATTTCGGTATCCATACCGGTCGCAACAACTACTGCTTTACCACGGCCGTATACAACGGTCGAGCCCATGTAAGCCATATTTTTGCGGTCGCCAAGGGGAACCTCGTCATTTTCACCGCCGTTTAATAAACCGATAAGCTTATCAACAGGTACAGATTCACCTGTTAATGCGGCTTCTTCAATTTTCATGCTTGCACATTCAAAAATGCGGCAGTCAGCAGGAACAGCGTCACCTGCTTCTAAAATAATAACGTCACCAATAACAAGGTCTTCACTTCTAACCGACACAATTTTGCCGTCGCGAAGAACTTTAGAGGTAGCGGCGCTCATTTCCTGTAGCGCTTCAATAGCGGCTTCGGCCTTGCTTTCCTGCACAACGCCTAAAACGGTATTGATAACAACAACTATCATAATAATAATTGTGTCGGTAGGAATACCGATATGACCCGCTTCAATCCATTCAGTAATTGCTGAAACAACAGCCGCAATGATAAGAATAATAATCATTGGGTCAGAAAGCTGTTCAAGCACACGTTGGAAGGTGGTTTTCTTTTTGCCTTCGTCCAACTTGTTTTTGCCGTACTTTTCAAGACGGGCATTTGCTTCGGATGTTGTAAGACCGCTGACACTGCTACCGATATGGCTGAAAACATCCTCAATTTTTTGAAGGTAATACTTCATTTTGGGTTGCTCCTTTTTAAAATAGTATTTATTGTGCGGATAAATATATACCTAATAAAAAATAAAGACCTATCCGCCTTTGACAGATAAGTCTTGTCATTTAATACGAAGCCAGGAAAAAATCCGGGTGTTGAACTTCGTAACACATAAAGCAAATTAAACCGATAAATTATTGGCAGTTGCCTTAGTGTTGACTACTCCCTTACAAAAAATTATATTAACATATTTTTCTAATTTTTTCAAGGATAATTTGTACTTTTAATTTGACTTGATTTATTTACGAATAAAAAGTATAATAGATTAAACATATTTTAAAGGACGATTGTATGAAAATAATTGATATTTTAAATAAAGGCACACCTTCACTTTCGTTTGAGGTCTTTCCACCCAAAACCGAGGACGGTTTTGAAACAGTGCAAAAGGCCACTGAAGAAATTGCGGCGCTAAACCCCGCTTATATGAGTGTTACCTACGGTGCGGGCGGTGGCACAAGTCGTTATACCTTGGATATTGCAAAAAATATTAAAGCGCAGTATGGGGTTACAATGCTTGAGCATTTAACCTGTGTTTCGTCCTCTAAAGAAAGCGTTAAGCAAAAAATCGACGAAATTGTATCGGCAGGTATTGAAAACGTATTAGCCTTGCGTGGCGATATACCCGAAAGCCTTAAAAATGTCGACCGTACAAGTTGGGATTATCATTATGCGGTGGATTTAATATATGAATTAAGAAATGCAAAGCCCGACCTTTGCATTGGTGCCGCCTGTTATCCCGAAATTCACCCCGAAAGCCTAAACCAAAAGGATGATATTAAGTTTTTAAAGGAAAAGGTTTCGGCAGGGTGCGACTTTTTAACCACCCAAATGTTTTTTGATAATAATTTGCTTTATAATTTTCTTTACAAAATTCGGGAAGCGGGTATAACCGTGCCTGTTGTTGCAGGTATTATGCCTATTACAAATGCAAAACAGGTTGAACGTGCAATTAAGCTTTCGGGCTCGTTTATGCCGCAAAGGTTTAAAAGCATTGTTGACAGGTTTGGCAACGACCCAAGCGCTATGAAGCAGGCGGGCATTGCCTATGCAACTGACCAAATTATTGACCTTTATGCAAACGGTATAAACAACGTACACGTTTATTCTATGAACAAGCCTGACGTTGCGGCAAAAATTCAGGGAAATTTGTCTGATATTTTGAAAAAATGATTACTGTAATACAAAAAAGCTATAAAAACTTAACCCTAAACCAAAAAGAAATTTTGCGTTATATGGGTGTAAAGACTGTTGATGCTGAAACCCAAAAGCTTGTAAATGAATGTGTTGCTGAATTTTGCGACAATGCGGTTTACAGGGTATGTTATACCGAAATACCTGTTGAACAGTTAAACGACGGCTTAAATTTGGGCGGTTTTAAGGTTATATCAAAAGACCTTTTAATTAACCTTAAAGGCTGTAAAAGGGTTGTTATTTTTGCGGCAACGGTGGGAATAGGCGTTGACCGCCTTATAAATAAATACACAAGAATTTCACCCGCAAGGGCGGTTGTGCTTGATGCTGTTGGTAGCGAAGGCATTGAAGCGCTTTGCAACTGCTTTTGTGATGAATTAAAGGTAAATTTCGGTGCTTTACGCCCACGCTTTAGTGCGGGTTATGGCGATTTGCCGATAGAAGTCCAAGCCGAAATTTTTTTACTACTTCAGTGTGGCAAAAATATAGGCTTAACCTTAAACGACAGTTATATAATGTCACCTTCAAAGTCGGTTACGGCATTTGTCGGTATTTTAAATGATTGAGGGATTTTATGAACTTTAAAGAATTTTTAAAATCTAGTATAATTTATCTTGACGGATCAATGGGTACTCTTCTTCAGCAAAGCGGTTTGCCTGCAGGTGAACACCCTGAAAATTGGAACATAACCCACCCCGACGTTATTGAAAATATACACCTTTCTTATTTTAATGCGGGCAGTAACCTGGTTTGCACCAATACCTTTGGGGCAAATAGCCTTAAGTTTAGCGACGTTGAACTTGAAAATATTATTGCTTCGGCGGTGCAAAATGCCAAAAATGCAAGGGATAAAAGCACAAACACTGAGCCTAAATTTATTGCTTTAGATATTGGCCCGACAGGTAAGCTTTTAAAGCCCTTTGGTGATTTGGATTTTGAGGATGCGGTAGCGGTATTTTCAAAAACCGTAAAGCTTGGTGTAAAATGCGGTGTTGATTTGGTTTTAATTGAAACCATGAACGACAGCTATGAAACCAAGGCGGCGGTGCTTGCCGCAAAGGAAGGCTGTGATTTGCCCATTGTGGTTACCAATGCCTACGGTGACGACCAGAAGCTTATGACAGGCGCTTCGCCCGAAGTAATGGTATCACTTTTAGAGGGTATGGGTGTTGATGCTTTAGGCGCCAACTGTTCGCTTGGCCCAAAGGAACTTTACAAGGTTGCCGAGCGACTTGTAAATGCGGCGTCGGTTCCGGTTGTGTTTAAGCCAAATGCGGGCTTGCCCGTTGCGATTGATGGTAAAACTGTATTTAACGTTAAAGCCGACGAATTCGCAAACGAGGTTTTGAAAGCGGTTGAATTAGGTGTTCGTGCCGTGGGCGGTTGCTGTGGCACTACACCCGAATATATTAAAGCGGTTTTTGAAAAAACTAAAAACTTTAGGCCTAATGAAATTACACAAAAAAACAGTTCGGTTATTTCGTCATACGCTAAAACGGTTAATTTTGGTGACGAGCCGATTTTAATTGGTGAACGTATTAACCCCACAGGCAAAAAGCGCTTTAAACAAGCACTTTTGGAAAATGACATTGACTATATTTTAAAAGAGGGTATAAATCAGCAAGAAAAGGGAGTACAGGTGTTAGACGTTAACGTTGGCATTCCCGATATTGACGAGCCCCAAATGCTAAAAAACGTTGTGTGCGAACTGCAAAACGTTACAAATTTACCCTTGCAAATTGACACTTCAAACATTACCGCAATGGAAAATGCCTTGCGCCGTTATAACGGTAAAGCGCTTATAAATTCGGTAAACGGCAAGGAAGAAAGTATGAGTGCGGTTTTTCCGCTTGTTAAAAAATACGGCGGTGTGGTTGTTGCACTCACTTTAGACGAAAATGGAATACCCGATACCATACAGGGCAGGGTAGACATTGCAAAGAAAATTTTAAAAACCGCAAGTGAATATGGTATTGATAAAAGGAATATTATTTTCGACACCCTTGCAATGACGGTTAGCGCCGATAAAAACGCCCCGTCTGTTACCTTGGGCGCACTTAATATTATAAAGCATCAGCTTGGATGTAACACAATGCTTGGGGTTTCAAACGTTTCGTTTGGGCTACCTAACCGTGACGCTGTAAACAGCACCTTTTTTGCCTTGGCGCTTGAAAATGGGCTTTCGGCGGCTATTATGAACCCATATTCAGCCGATATGATGAAAACCTATTATACCTTTAACGCGCTTAAAGGTTTTGACGAAAATTGCCAAGGCTATATCGCCGCGGCCGATACCTTTGGGGTTACACAAGCAGTTTCACAAGCGGTTAAGACCGAAGAAAAGGGCGACGGCACTTTAAAATATGCCATAATTAAAGGTCTTTGCGAAAATGCGGCGCAAATTACAAAGGAAATGCTTAAATGCGAAAATCCGCTTGATATTGTAAACGGTGAAATTATCCCAGCGCTTGACGTTGTGGGAAAAGGCTTTGAAGAAAAAACAGTATATTTGCCACAGCTTTTAATGAGCGCCGAAGCCGCAAAATCCGCCTTTGAGGTTATAAAAGCCTTTATGCAAACCGATGCGCAAATTGAAGCAAGGGCAACCTTTATTTTGGCAACCGTTAAGGGTGATATACACGACATTGGTAAAAACATCGTTAAACTTTTGCTTCAAAATTACGGTTACAAGGTTATCGATTTGGGTAAGGACGTTGCCCCACAAGCCGTTTTAGATGCCGTGATTTTAAACAAGGCTGAATTTGTGGGTCTTAGCGCTTTAATGACCACCACTGTACCCGCAATGGAGGAAACGGTAAAGCTTATTAAACAAAATGCTCCGTTTTGCAAAACAATCGTTGGCGGCGCAGTTTTAACAAAGGATTACGCCGAAAAAATCGGCGCTGATAAATACGCAAAGGACGCAATGGAAGCGGTACGCTTTGCTGAAAATGGGTGATTAAATGAATATTTACGAACAAGCAAAAGCCACCATAACCGAGCTTTGCGACAAGGTAAAGCTAAAAGAGGGAAGCATTGTGGTTGTTGGCTGCTCCACAAGCGAGGTTGTGGGCAGTAAAATCGGTACAAATTCTAATTTCGAGGTTGCAGGCCAAATTTTTGACGGTCTTTACGAAGTGCTTAAAAGCAGGGGAATATACCTTGCAATTCAGTGCTGTGAACACCTAAACCGTGCAATTATTATCGAAGCCGCGGCGTTACCCTTTGCCGATGCGGTAAACGTTGTGCCAAAGCCAAAAGCGGGTGGTTCGCTTGCAACACAGGCATATAATAAATTTGAAACCCCCATAGCCGTTGAAGAAATCAAGGCAGATGCAGGGCTTGATATTGGCTTTACGCTTATTGGTATGCATTTAAAAAAGGTTGCGGTGCCACTACGCCTTGAAAATAATAAAATTGGCGAAGCATTAGTTATTGCCGCCCGTACCCGCCCGAAATTCATCGGCGGTGAAAGAGCAATTTATAACGGTGAAATGTTGTAAATTATAGTTTATCGGGCGGACGGAATTGTAAAAACAAAAGGCTCCCTTGTGTAAAGGGAGCTGGATTTTTGCAAAGCAAAAAGACTGAGGGATTGTAAAAAATAAAAAACATGTTATTTGTTATGTTTTGTAATGATA
>JAZKZS010000060.1:0-9405 GCA_045612765.1 Acutalibacteraceae bacterium | reverse complement strand
GCCTTCCCCTTGAGGGGAAGGTGCCGAGTATACGAGGCGGTTGAGGTGGAAAACCGTTCAATTACTGCAAATTACACCTCATCCACCGCAAGCGGTCCCCCTTCCCCTCAAGGGGAAGGCTTGCCCGATAAACTATAATTTGAAAACAAAAAACGAGGTCACGTTTTGAAGTGACCTCGTTAATTTTTTTAAATTTCAATTAAGCCTTATTAACAGAACCGAAAAGTTCCATCTTTTCTTTAACAGTTGCCTTGATAGCTTCAAAGCCGGGAGCTAAAAGCTTTCTGGGGTCAAAGCCCTTGCCTGCAAGGTCTTTACCAGCTTCAACGTATTCACGTGTAGCAGCAGCGAAAGCTAACTGACATTCGGTGTTAACGTTGATTTTAGAAACGCCAAGAGAAATAGCCTTTTGAATCATATCAGCGGGGATACCTGTACCACCGTGGAGAACTAAAGGCATATCGCCTGTGAGCTGTTGAATAGCGTCGAGAGTGTCGAAGCTAAGACCTGCCCAATTTTCAGGATATTTACCGTGGATGTTACCAATACCAGCAGCAAGCATTGTAATGCCTAAATCAGCAATCATTTTGCATTCGGTGGGGTCAGCACATTCGCCTGCGCCTACAACACCGTCTTCTTCGCCACCGATAGAGCCAACTTCAGCTTCTAAAGAAAGGCCAAGCTCGTCACAGGTTGCAACTAATTCCTTAGTTTTTGCAATATTTTCTTCAATGGGGTAGTGTGAACCGTCAAACATAACAGATGAAAAGCCTGCTTCAATGCACTTCTTAGCGCCTTCATAGCTACCATGGTCGAGGTGAAGAGCAACAGGAACAGTAATGCCAAGCTCGTCAATCATACCGTTAACCATACCAACGATGGTCTTATAGCCACACATATATTTACCAGCGCCTTCAGAAACGCCAAGAATAACGGGAGAGTTAAGCTCCTGTGCGGTTAAAAGAATGGCCTTTGTCCATTCAAGGTTGTTGATGTTGAATTGACCAACAGCATATTTGCCTGCTTTTGCTTTTTGAAGCATATCTTTTGCGGATACTAACATTTTAAATTCCTCCGTTTAATTTTTTACCTTACTATTGTATACTAAAAGCTTGTTAAAATCAAGCGTTATATTGACTAAATTTTAACAAGCTTTATAATTTTTTTCGTTTATTATTTATCTTCGTCTTCTAAAACCTTTTCGGGTGGGGTTTCAAGCAATTCGGGATTAGCAAGATAATGCTTAAGTGTTTTGAAAGCTAAAGCGAAATAACTGCCCGAGCAAACACGCTCGTCCATAACAACGCCAATTGGAAGTGAACGAACAAAAATAATTTCGTCACCCTTGCGTTTTGGTACCTCACGCAAATTGCCCATTGCCATAAATACGCTGGTTGTACCAAATTCATAGCAGTGGTGGAAGATATGGTTTGTACGGATGGATGCCAAGTTTGTAATGCCCACACTCATATGGAAGGGGGACGCATTAATAATTGCCTTTGGTAAAAGACCGTAACGGTCAAGCAATTTAAATGCCTTAACACCAACGTTTAAAAGACCGGGAATACCAACCAAAATTTTAATAAGCTTTTCTGTTTTGTTGTTTTCGGGGGTGTTGCGGTTATCGTCGACATATTTGTTTATAATGTCGTTCACTTCAAAAATAGTGTTGGCTTTATCAAAATACATTTTTGACATGGTACCGCTATGGTCTTCGCCTGATTTTAAAACAACCATACCAACCGCAACTTCGTTACGGGTGTAAATTTTCTTATTAACAATAAAGCGGTTAAGCTCGGGGAATTCGGCCATAGTGCGAATATATGCCGCAATAACAAGCGACATATGGCTAATTCTAATACCTTCTTTACGCTTTTTGTTTATGTATTCTTGCATCGGCTCATAAGGGATGTCGATGGTTATCATATTCATTGAGTCAACGCGTTTGTCCATAATGTGCGCCGCAACCCTATACATCGGGTCGGTGTGGCGTAATCTTTTTCCGTCTGCTCTCATAAAATACCTCTTTGTCGAAATTGTGAATAAATTGTAAATTAATAATAACACAAAACAGTTGAAATCGCAACAACTTTTTAAAATTAAAACTACTTGTTAAATTAATATATGTATGGTATACTTATTATGTATGAATTTTTTGCTTAAATTTTTCCATAATAAATATGGGTGATTTTAATGAGCAATGAAAATTCTTTAAAGAATGAAAAAAGCGAAGAAATAAAGGAATTCGGGTCGGTTATTGCATCCGACGGTAAGCATAAAATTTACTGCCTTACCATTATTGGCGAGGTTGAAGGCCACACCATTTTGGCTGAAAACAGTAAGTCCACAAAGTACGAGCATATTATTCCGCAACTGGTAGCGGTTGAAGAATCGCAGGAAATTGAAGGCCTTTTGGTAATACTTAATACCATTGGCGGTGACGTTGAAGCGGGCCTTGCCATTGCCGAGCTTATTTCAGGTATGAAAAAGCCTACCGCATCCTTTGTGCTGGGCGGTGGTCATTCAATTGGTGTGCCACTTGCAGTATCGGCAAAGCGGTCGTATATTGCGCCGTCGGCCACAATGACGGTGCACCCTGTAAGAAGCAACGGGCTTTTTATTGGCGTACCTCAAATGCTAAACCACTTTCAGCGTATGCAGACCCGTATAACCGACTTTGTTTGTCGCAATTCTAAAATTGATGAAAAAACCTTTACAGGCCTTATGATGAATACAGGCGAAATGGTGACCGACGTGGGCAGTGTTTTGTCGGGCGAGCGTGCGGTAGAGGTTGGGCTTATTGACAGGGTTGGCAATTTGTCGGACGTTATTTCGGGACTTTATGAATTGATTGAAACTAATGGCTGATTTTTTCAGCCTTACATAAGGAGAAGATTTTTTTGGCAACTAAAAAAAGGAAGTATACAAAACGCAAAACGCAAAAGCAAACAAAGCAAAACCTTGCTGCACAGCGTCAGCTTTATTCGGTAATTGGCTTTGCTGTTGCAATTTTTTTGCTGTGCCTTGTATTTATAAAGGGCGAAAACGTTTGGCTTTGGTTACATAATTTTGTTTTCGGTATTTTTGGTGTTACCGCTTATGCAGTACCATTCTTTGTTGGTATTGTGTCGGTGTTTGTTTCTATGGAAAAGTTAACAAACAATACTATTGCAAAGCTTGTTGAAGGCGGTGTGTTTATTGCTCTTATCGGCGCCGCTATTGATATTTTTTCAAAGCATAGCGACGTTAGCTTTTGGTTGCATTTAGGTAATGCCTACACAAACGGTGTCGCCCTTAAAAGTGGCGGCTTTTTAGGTGCGCTTATCGGTCAGCCAATTTATCTTTTATTTGGTAAAACAGGTGCCGCCATTACTGTAATTTTACTTATGTTTGTGCTTTTGATGATACTTACAGGCACAACCCTTATAAGTCTTTTCAAATTAATTAAAAAGCCAGCCAAGGCAGTTGCCGAACAGGCGCAAAGCGCTTATCAGAAAAAAGAAACCGACGATAAAGAAATTAAGGTGGTTAAAGGCTTTAACGTTGACGTTCCTGTTGACGGCAGCATTAAGGAACGCCAAAAGGAACAAAACGAGCTACCCCTTAAAAGTAAACGTCTTATTCGTGCATATAAGGACGAAAGCGAGCCGGACGATAACAATGCTGCTGTAATTGTAAAACCCGAAGGTGCGGAGGACAAGGAGCAGATTGATACTGCTTTAGAAGCCGCCAAAGAAGAAAAAATTGTTATTGATATGAAGGCCGAAACCGAAATATTTACCGAAGAGGTTAAGGAAAATTTAGACGCCGCTACCGACAGGGGCTACGTTTATCCGCCAACCTCACTTTTAAAGGATACGCGCGGTACAAGCGGCCTTATTGCTGAGGATAATTCCGATACGGCAGAGCATTTGGTCAGAACTCTTCGCAGCTTTGGTGTTGAAACACGAATTGTTGATATTAGTCGTGGTCCCACCGTTACACGTTACGAATTACAGCCCTGCGCAGGTGTTAAAATCAGTAAAATTACCGCCTTGGCGGATGATATTGCCTTAAACCTTGCGGCAGGCAACGTGCGTATCGAAGCACCTATTCCTAATAAGGCTGCAGTTGGTATTGAGGTGCCTAACAAGGAAAAACGCGCCGTTGGTATTCGCGAGATTTTAGAAGCGCCCGAATTTACTTCGGCAAAATCAAAATTAACCGTTGCCTTGGGTAAGGATATTACAGGTAATATAATTACAACCGACATTGCAAAAATGCCCCACGGTCTTATTGCGGGTGCTACAGGCTCGGGTAAATCGGTTTGTACAAACTCAATTATTATAAGCCTTTTGTATAAGAATACCCCCGACGAATTAAAACTTTTGCTTATCGACCCTAAAACCGTTGAATTTGAACCGTATAATGGCATTCCGCATCTTATGGTGCCTGTTGTTACCGACCCCCGTAAAGCTGCGGGCGCACTTGGTTGGGCAGTTGGCGAAATGGAAAAGCGTTATAAAATGCTTTCCGACCGTAAGGTAAGAAATATCGAAGAATATAACGAGGTTGTCGACAGTCTTGTGGACGAGTCCGAGGTGGAAAAAATGCCTTATATCGTTATAATGATAGATGAATTTGCCGATTTAATGCAAACCGCTTCTAAGGAAGTGGAAGACCACATTGCACGTCTTGCCGCAAAGGCACGTGCCGCAGGTATACATATGATTTTGGCAACACAGCGTCCGTCGGTTGACGTTATTACAGGTGTTATTAAGGCTAACATTCCTACCCGAATTGCTCTTACAACCTCGTCACAAATCGACAGCCGTACAATTATTGACCAAGCGGGTGCTGAAAAGCTTCTTGGCCGTGGTGATATGCTATTTAACCCTGTTGGTACTTCAAAGCCAAGCCGTTTACAGGGATGCTTTGTAAGTAATGAAGAAATTAAAGCAGTTGTTGATTTTGTTAAGGGTGACCGTAGCGCTTGCTATAACGAAGACGTTATGAACGAAATTGAACGTCAGGCCGCTATTGAAAAGAAGCAACGCACCGGTGTTGAGGAGGACGGACCCGACGAAGACCCAATGCTTAAGGATGCTATCCGTGTTGTTGTGGAAAACGGTTTGGCTTCAACCTCGCTTTTACAAAGAAAATTAAAGCTTGGCTATGCACGTGCCGCACGTATCATTGACGAAATGGAACAGCGTGGCATTGTTGGTGGTTACGAAGGCTCGAAGCCACGTAAGGTGCTTATCACACAAGACCAGCTTCTAGAAATGGAAGCCGCCGGTAAGGACGAAGTATGACCTTAAGCGTTAAAAAACGAAAAATAATTACAGTGATAACAGCGGTGCTTTGCATCGTTGTTTTCACTGTTTTGCTGTTTTACGCACGTGACCCGTATTTATTTTCAGGGCAAAATTCGGGCGGTAAGGTAAATTTTCAGGACGATTTTATTAAATTCATGGACGTTGGCCAAGGCGACGGTGCAATAATTTACAGCGACGGCTATTGCGCTGTTATAGACCTGGGTGAAACGGTAGCGGCAAAGGCCGTTTTAGCCGACCTAAACCGCTTAAACGTTAAACAAATTGATATGTTTATTGCCTCGCACTATCATACCGACCATATCGGTGCTTTTAGTGAAATTTCAAAAAAGTATAAAATTAAAAATATGCTTGGTCCCGAAATTACAAAATATAATCTTAATGCCGCTAAAACTGCCAAAGAAAGTGTGCTAAAACAGGGTGGAAGCTTTTACCAAGGCATTTATGGGCTTAATTTTATGGTTGGTGAATTTAAAATTACGGTTTTAGGTTATTGCGATACTATCGACGAAAACGACCGTTCACTTTACATAATGGCTGAAATTGACGGTAAGAAGTTTTTATTTACGGGTGATGGGGAACAGCTTGCTGAAGAAAAGCTGCTTGACCGCACCTTAAATATTGACTGTGATATTTTAAAGGTTGCCCACCACGGCAGTAAAAACGGCACGGGCTGTGAGTTTTTACAATATGCCAAGCCCGAATATGCCGTTATATCCTCGGGCGAGGGGAACGAATACGGGCATCCTCATATTGAAACCACCAAAGCACTTGAAAAAATAAATGCAAAAATTTACCGCACCGACACAGTGGGGGATATTACCTTTTATGTCGATGACGGCGAAATAGAAATTATAACCGAAAGATAGGTGATTATTATTAATATTATTGAAAAATTAACTCAGGAATTTTCACTTAAGACTTATCAGGTAGAAAATACAGTTAAGCTTATTGATGAAGGTAATACAATACCATTTATTGCCCGTTACCGTAAGGAAGCCCACGGCTCACTTGACGACCAAGTGCTGCGTGAGCTTTCTGAAAGATTACAATATCTTCGTAATATGGACGAAACCCGTGAAAAGATTAAGGCGTCTATTGAAGAACAAGGCGCTTTGACTGACGAACTTGTGGCGGCAATAGATGCGGCACAAACCTTAACCGAGCTTGACGATATTTACCGCCCCTTTAAGAAAAAGCGCAAAACAAGGGCAAGTGTTGCAAAGGAAAAGGGCTTACAGCCTTTGGCGGATATGATTTATGAACAAGCATCCGACTGCAAGTTGCCAATTGAAATGGCGGCTGATTTTGTCAATGCCGAGCTTGGTGTAGAAACCGCTGAGGATGCTTTGCAAGGCGCAATGGATATTATTGCTGAAAAAATTTCGGACGATGCCGATATTAGAAAGCGTATGCGCTTTGTTTGTATGGCACACGGCATTTTAAACGTAAAGGGTGCAAAGGAAGACCTTGATGTTTATGAAATGTATAAGGAATATACCGAAGCCCTTTCAAAAATTGCCGACCATCGTATTTTGGCAATTAACCGTGGCGAAAAGGAAGAATTTTTAAAGGTTTCAATTGATTTTGACGAAGCGAAAGCAATGTTTATAATTGCTAAAAACCACGTTAAAGATGGTAGCCCCGCAACCGAAACTGTGGTTGCCGCCGCAAAGGATGCTTACAGCCGTCTTATTTTCCCGTCAATTGAACGTGAAATTAGAAGTGAACTTACCGACCGTGCATCAACTTCTGCCATTAAGGTATTTTCAACCAATTTACAGCAGCTTTTAATGCAGCCACCTGTAAACGACAAGGTTGTTTTAGGTCTTGACCCTGGTTACCGCACAGGCTGTAAGGTTGCAGTTGTTGACGGCACGGGCAAGGTGCTTGATACGGGTGTTATTTATCCCGCACCACCTAAAAGTGATATCGAAAATGCAAAAATTATTGTAAAAGCACTTGTTAAAAAGCATGGTGTTCAGGTGTTTGCTATCGGTAACGGTACCGCAAGCCACGAAACCGAGGTTTTTGCCGCCGACGTTATTAAAGAGCTTAACGACGGTCTTTCATATATGGTGGTAAGTGAAGCGGGCGCAAGTGTATATTCGGCTTCTAAATTAGCGGCTGAAGAATTTCCCGATTATGACGTATCTTTACGTAGTGCCGTGTCTATTGCACGTCGACTTCAAGACCCACTTGCCGAGCTTGTGAAAATTGACCCAAAGGCAATTGGTGTTGGTCAGTATCAGCATGATATGCCGCAAAATCAGTTAAACAGCGCTTTGGACGGTGTTGTTGAAGACTGCGTAAACTCGGTTGGTGTTGATTTAAATACAGCATCAGTTCAGCTTTTGGCACGTGTTTCGGGCCTTGGCCCTGCAGTTGCTAAAAACGTGGTTGCCTATCGTGAGGAAAACGGTCGTTTTACTAACCGCAGTCAGCTTAAAAAGGTTGCAAAGCTTGGCCCTAAGGCCTTTGAACAATGCGCAGGCTTTTTACGTATTATTGACGGTAAAAATCCGCTTGATAATACCTCGGTTCACCCCGAAAGCTACGATGCAGCCGAAAAGCTTATTAAGCTTTGCGACTATACCGATAAGGATTTAAAGAATGGTGCATTAACCGATTTAACCGCAAAGGTTGAAGCAAAAGGTGTAAGTGCAGTAGCAAGCGAAATTGGTGTTGGCGAGCCGACACTTTTGGATATTGTAAAAGAACTTGAACGCCCCGGCCGTGATCCACGTGATGAATTACCCGCACCACTTTTACGTACTGATATTATGTCAATGGAAGACCTTAAAGCAGGTATGGAATTAACAGGTACCGTTCGCAACGTTATTGACTTTGGCGCCTTTGTTGACATTGGTGTTCATCAGGACGGTTTAGTTCATATTTCACACATTACAAACCGCTTTATTAAGCACCCAAGCGAAGTTTTAAAGGTTGGCGACATTGTAAAGGTTTGGGTCTTGGGTGTAGACGTTAATAAAAAACGCATTTCACTTACAATGCGAAAGGATAAATTAAATGAAGCAAAATAATTTAAAGGGTAGCTTAATTCTTGCCCTTGCGGCGCTTATTTGGGGTCTTGCCTTTGTGGCGCAAAACCAAATAAGCGATACTGTACCTACCTTTACAATTAACGCTTTAAGGTCGTTTATAGCATCAATATTTTTATTTGTTTTTTGGAAAATTACAAATTTTAAAACCAAAGCAACATTTTTTCCAAGCGATAAAGAGGGTAAAAAGAAATATCTTGCAGCAGCCCTTATGTGTGGTGGCTTTTTAGCCGTTGCAATGAATTTACAGCAGTTTGGCATTGCCCTTTACCCAAAAGGTGCCCCCGCCGAAGCCCATGCAGGCTTTTTAACCGTTTTATACGTTATTTTGGTGCCTGTTTTTTCAATAGCACTTCGCAAAAGGGTTGGGCTATTGGTTTGGTGTGGCGGTATTTTATCAACCATTGGTATTTATATGCTTTGCCTTGCAAACGGTCTTGAGGCCTTTTACCTTGCCGACGTTATTGTTTTTTGTTGCGGCATTGCCTTTGCGCTTCAAATTTTGGCGGTTGATAAGTACGTTGGCTTTACAGGTGGCGTTAAGCTTTCAATAATGCAGTTTTTCGTGGTTGGCGTTATATCAACCCTTTGTGCTTTAATTTTTGATTTAAAGGTATTATCATTAACCGCACTTTTAGACGGCGCAATGCCTATTTTATACCTTGGCATAATGTCAAGCGGTATTGCCTATACTCTTCAAATTGTTGGCCAAAAATATGCCGAACCGTCGGTGGCATCAATTGTTATGAGCTTTGAAAGCGTATTCGCCGTTTTGGGTGGTGTTGTGTTTTCGAAAAGCAGCTTATCAACAAATGAAATTATCGGCTGTGTTGTAATGTTTGCGGCAATAATCGTTGCACAATTACCCGAATTTAAAAAGAATAAAGCATAAAACGGTGGGAGAAACCCCACCGTTTTATATTCGCAAATTATAGTTTATCGGGCAAACGCCCAATGCGTAATTCGTAATTATTGTACAAACCCTTGCCTCCATCTGATGAGGGAGGTGGATTTTTGCGAAGCAAAAA
>JAZKZS010000059.1:0-10862 GCA_045612765.1 Acutalibacteraceae bacterium | reverse complement strand
AAAAAGTGTATTTCAGTTTTGCCGTCACATATTATTGTTCATCGAATTACAGGTGACGGCGCTAAAAAAGACCTTATCGCACCGCTTTGGTCGGCAGATAACAAGAAAACATTAAATTATTTAAATAGTTATTTGAAGGAGTAATGTTTAAATTATAGTTTGTCGGGTAAGGCTTCCCCTTGAGGGGAAGCTGTCACAAAGTGACTGCTGAGGTGTAATTTGCAATAGTTAAACGGTTTTCCACCTCATCCACCACTGCCGTGGTCCCCCTTCCCCTCAAGGGGAAGGCATAGATAAACCCCAATTTTCTTTATTAATATAAAAATTTATACGCCCTGACTTAATGGTCAAGGCGTTTTTAATTGTTTTAAATATTTATTCTATTGCTGTAAGCAAATCAAACGTTTTTGTAAGTTCTTCATCGCTTTCAAAGCCACTAATTATAAATGCGCCTTCAGTAATTGGTTCCATAATCGCACCTGAAAATATTACTTCATCATTAAGTAATATTTTCATATTTTTGTTTATGTTTGCTGTTGTTGCATCATTAAGCTTTTGCTTACCGGATTCTGTTGTATTAATTGTAATGGAATAGCCACTAAACGGGTCGAAGCAACGGGTAACATCAACAATATCAGAATTTGTAAGCCATACGGTTTCGCTTTCATCTATAATTTCAAACTTATTGACGGTTGTAATCGGTGCAGTTGATATTTCATTGTCGATTTCTTTAACCTTGCCACATGCCGAAAAAGCAAAAATTAAAACAATACAAAATATTAAACTAAATAATTTCTTCATATTTAAACCCCCGTCAAATTATAACCCACGCTTTTTAAGGTCGTAAACCAAATCTACGTAAAATTCTCTAACGTCAAAGCCGTCAATATTTTCACGATTCAAATCAATCATATCACCGTGAGAAATGCCACGATTATACTTTGGGGTTAAAAGAATATAATTTTCGCCCCATTTGAAAGAATTTTCACTAACAAGCCCGTCGTTTTTTCCGTCAAAATGTTTTACAAGATGATATGAAAAGTTAAGCGGAAATTTGCCGCCTGTCGCTTTACACAGCGTTGATCCTACACTTTGGCAAAAAACACCGTCGGGATTAGTTAATTTTGCGTTAAGCTGTTGACAGCTTTCAAAGGTTAAACTATTAACTGCAGTTAAAAAATCGGGCGATTTATCGCCAAGCTTCTTAAGTGTGGCGTTATACACTGCTGCTACCCGTTGCTTTGTTTTTTCGGGGAATTTATTTAATAAAGCGTCTGCAAAAAGACAGCCGCGATGTGGTGTATTAATTGTTGTAAGGGAAGCAATATGCTTTGCAGTTTCGGGATTTGAAAGTGCATAACGGCAGTCAAGCCCACCCTTTGAATGTGCAATTATATTTACTTTGTTTTCACCGGTAATTTTTATAATTTCTTCAATGCGGTTTGTAAGCTCGTTTGCGCTGTCTTCAATAGAGGATGCAGAATGATGATTTCCATAAAAAATTCTAGCGCCGTTATCTTCAAGCTCTTTTGGAATTCTGCCCCAATAATTAAGGTATTTTGAATCACGAAAAAATACACCATGCACTAAAAGAATAGGATATTTTGTATTGCAAATACGTTTATCCTTTCTGTTTTTGTTACCAATTTCTTTTTCGCTTTCAAAAATACATTCTTTGCTTGTTGCTTTAACAATAAAGTACAGCGCAATTAAATTGGCAACAGGAATCATTCCGCATATAATACCAATAATGCGAATTTTCATTCCTAATTGTGTTGACGAAATATAAACACAAATAATGCCGTTCCAAAATATAATTGCATTTACAGTAATACAGTATAAGGTGCTTAAAGAATAACCTAAAAGATGATATTTAATTACACCAAAATACAATAATGAATGATATATCGCCGAAATTATAATTGAAAAATAAAACGCAATAAGTAAAATTGTGCCGTGACAGCAAAGCTTAATTTTAAAGCTATTTGTTTTTACCGCTCTTGCACCTGCAAAAAAATTAATAGATAAAAAAGTCGGTACAACTAAGAATAACAAAGCGGGTTTAGTATCGTACAATAAACAACAGTTTGCTATAAACGAAATAAGTAAGGTATAAATAAGTGTAGAAATTATAAATCTTTTTTTCATTTAATCACCGTTAAATAAAATTAGAGCCCACGTTTTTTTAGGTCGTATACTAAATCTACGTAAAATTCTCTAATGTCAAAGCCGTCAATATTCTTTTTAAAAAGGTCGGTAATATCGCAATGCGAAATGCCATATTTTTTGCGAGATGATATTAGTGTGAATTTTTCACCAAAGGGGAATGAATCCTCACCAACAAGGCCGTCATTTGTGCCGTCTGATTTACTAATAAACCTAGTAATAACGTCAAACGGGTCGCCAAAGGTGGCATTTTTAGGTATTAATGACCCAATGCTTTGGGTAAAGAAATAATCGGGCGTGGGGTGTTTTTCGTTAAATTCAGCACAGGCGGAAGCGGTTAAATCCTGCATTGCTGCCAAAAAGTCAGGCTTGTGGTCGCCAAGGCGCTTTAACATATTATTATACCTTAGCGCTACAAAGTTTTTAGCACCTTGGGGAATTTTATTTAAAAGATAATCGGCATATTCACAGCCCTTATGGGGTGTACTTATGGTTGTAAGGGAAGCGACGTATTGCCCCATACCTAAATTTTCAATGGCATAACGGCAGTCAAGCCCACCTTTTGAATGTGCAATTATATTAAGCTTTTCACAGCCAAAGTTTTCGCAAATTTCTTTTACCCTTACAATTAACTCTTCGGCGCTGTCCTTAATAGCAATTGCCGACTGCTGATTACCATAAAACACTCTTGCGCCGTTTATAAATAACTCGTTGGGAATACGTCCCCAATAGTTCATATGCTTTTGGTCTCTAAAGCAAACGCCGTGTACCAATAAAATAGGGTATTTGGTTGCACACATTTTTAAATGGCGGCGGTTGTGGTTTAATTCTTCTTTAGTGGTTTCAAATTCAATTTCGTTAAAAATGGTTTTTAATATATAATATAAAACAATTAAATTTGCACCGGGTATAAGCCAAAGCAAAACGCCTAAAATTCTAAGCTTCACACCAAGCTGAATAGAAGTGGCGTATACACAAATTACAGCGCCCAGAAAGAATACCGACATAAATGCATAGCAAACCATAAAGCTGAAAATTAAATCCCAATAGTTGTTTTTAATGGTGAAAAATGCTAAAATTGTATGGTATATAATTGAAATTATAGCCGTGTAAAGAAAAACCGAAAGCAATGCGGCACCGTGAAAACAAATTTTCCACCTAATGTTTTTGGTTTTTGGTATTTTTACACCTGCAAATAAAAATATAAAGGTATAAATTGGCAAAAATAGGGCAATAAACCAGGGCGAAACATATTTTAAAAGCATAAACGAATTAACCGCTATACTTAATAAAAACACGTATAAAACGTTTATTTTGGCTAATTTTTGCTGCAAATTTTTCACCACCAGTTTAATTTACAATAATATTTGTATAATTATATCACTGTAAAATTTAAATTGCAACGCTTTTCGGCAAATTATTACCATTGCAAGACTGCAAAAATTATGGTATAATAATTATAATCTATTAAAAGGGCGTGATTTTATTGACACCTAAAATAATTAAAATAGACCCATATCTTGAACCACATAAGGATGATTTAATTCTCAGAATAAATAATTATACCAATAAAAAGGCCGAGCTTTGCGGTGACAAAACACTTTCTGACTTTGCAAACGGTCACAACTATTTTGGTTTTCATAAAACAAAAAATGGTTGGGTATATCGTGAATGGGCACCCGCTGCTGACAAAATGTATTTTACGGGCGATTTTAACGGTTGGGACATTTACAAAACCCCAATGACTCGCCTTGAAAACGGCGTTTTTGAAGTAGAGGTTGGCAAAGAGCTTCAAAAAGGTATGAAGGTACAAGCCATTGTTGAAAAGGACGGTCAAATTTTGCGCCGTGTTCCGTCTTATTCAACAAGGGTTATTCAGGACGAGGTAACATATTGGTGGTGTGCCGAGGTTTGCGAAATCAGCAACCAATATAATTGGGAAGATGATAAATTCAAAATGCCTAAAACACCTCTTATTTACGAATGTCACGTTGGTATGGCACAGGATAAATATGGCATTGGCAGTTACACCGAATTTGCCGATAATATTTTACCTCGCATTAAAAAGCTCGGTTATAATACCGTTCAAATTATGGCTATTATGGAACATCCATATTACGGCTCGTTTGGTTATCAGGTTTCAAACTTTTTTGCGCCATCCTCACGTTTTGGGTCAGCGGATGATTTAAAATACCTAATTAACAAAGCACATAAAATGGGCATTGCCGTGCTTTTGGATATTGTTCATTCACACGCTGTTGGTAACACAAACGAAGGTCTTAATTTGTTTGACGGTACCGACTATCAATACTTCCATCAAGGCGGCAAGGGTGACCATCCCGCTTGGGGCACCAAGCTATTTAACTATGCTAAAAACGAAGTTTTACACTTTTTATTATCAAACGTAAAATATTGGTTAAATGAATTCCATTTTGACGGCTTCCGTTTTGACGGTGTTACCTCAATGCTTTACCACGACCACGGTTTAGGTAGCGAATTTTTAAATTATGATATGTATTTTTCAATGAATACCGACACCGACGCTATCACATATTTAATGCTTGCTAACGACTTAATTAAGGAAACTAATCCCAAAGCATTAACAATTGCCGAGGATATGTCGGGCATGCCGGGTATGTGCTTACCAATTAAGGACGGTGGTATTGGTTTTGATTACCGTTTATCAATGGGTGTGCCTGATTTATGGATAAAATACCTTAAAGACGTTTCGGACGATTATTGGAATATGGGCGCACTTTGGTGGGAGCTTAATTCAAGACGTCCTAAGGAAAAGGTGATTGGCTATTGCGAATCGCACGACCAAGCACTTGTTGGCGATAAAACAATTATGTTCCGCCTTTGTGATGCTAATATGTATTATTCAATGAATAAAGGTAATAACGATTCGGTTATTTGTCGTGGTATTGCTCTTCATAAAATGATACGTCTTGTTACAGCATCCTTAGCGGGTGATGGTTATTTAAACTTTATGGGTAACGAATTTGGCCACCCTGAATGGATTGACTTCCCACGTGAAGGCAACGGTTGGAGCTATCACTACTGCCGCCGCCAATGGTCACTTGTTGATAATCCCGACCTTTTGTATATGGGTCTTAACGATTTTGACAAGGCAATGATTTCTTTGCTTAAAAAAGAAAAAATACTTGCCAAAAAGGCCGAGCTTTCGTTAATTCACGAAGACGATAAAATCTTAACCTATAAAAAAGGTGACAATTTATTTGTTTTCAACTTCCATCCGTATAAGTCGTTTGAAGGCTATGCTATTCCGGCTGAAAATGGGGAATATAAGGTTATTTTATCAACCGACGACACAGAATTTGGCGGTCATAACCGTGTAGATAAGGAATACGTCTATAAGACCGAAGAAATTAACGGCCGTGATTGTGTTAAGCTTTACATTCCTTCACGCAGTGGCTTTGTTCTTAAAAAATTATAATTTTAAACCGACCTGAAATAAGGTCGGTTTTTTATATTTTTACACCTTTTTGTAAATAATAAATTTGAGGTGTAAAAAATGATAAAAAGAATAGGTAAAACATTAATTTTAAAAAACAAGCCGTCAATTATAGGTTATGGCTCGATTGTTGGCAAAAAAGAACATGAAGGCCCACTGACAAACGAATTTGACGAATATATTGAAGACAGCTATTTTGAAGAAGAAAGCTATGAAAAGGCTGAAAGTAAGCTGCAAAAAAGCGCAGTTGAAACGGCGCTTAAAAGGGCTAATTTAACAAACAAGGATATCGATAACATTTTTGCAGGCGACCTTTTAAATCAGTGTATTGGCTCTTCATTTGGTCTTCGTGAATTAGAAATACCGTTTATTGGGCTTTATGGTGCTTGCTCAACAATGGCACTTTCAACCGCACTTGCTTCGGTGTTTGTTAATTGCGGTGTTGCAAATAATGCCATTGCTGTGACCTCTTCACATTTTTGTTCGGCTGAAAGACAGTACCGTTTTCCGCTTGGTTACGGTAATCAACGCACCCCAACAGCGCAGTGGACTGTTACCGGCTCGGGCGCACTTGTAATAGGGGAAGGGGAAAGTAAGCCTTATATTAACGCCGTTTCATTCGGCGCAATTCAAGACCTTGGCATAACCGATACAAATAATATGGGTGCGGCAATGGCACCTGATGATGTTAAAATAAGACCATACCCAACACACGAGGGTATGGTCTTTTTCTACACACAAATCCAGTATTTAAGGGGGGTTAGAGCACTTTTTAAGGATTTTCTAACGCAAAAAATTGTCGAAAAATCCGTTAATGAAATCTACGCACAGAGTAGAAACTATTATAAAAAGGAGGAAGAATTTTGACCTTATATGAATCATTATTAAATTGCTTTGGCTATAATGAGCCATTCAAAACCAGCGAGATTAAATTTGAAGATTACTCAAAAGAAAAAATATGTATGGAGATGACAAAACTCTGCAAGAAAGGTAAAGTAGTAAGATTTGAAACTGGAATATATTATATTCCAAAAACTAATAAGTTTGGTACAGTTATTTTTAACCAATCAAAGATAGTTGAGAAAAAGTACATAGAAGATGGTGAGCAAGTATTTGGTTATTATTCTGGTACTGAATTAGAATACAGATTAGGGTTAACCAAAGTTAAGCCGAATACTATCGTAATTTATACAAACGGTGAAACAACCCGTATGCGTCGAGTAATGGTTGGCAGTCAGAGAATTATACTCCGCAAACCACGAACCAAAATCGATAAATTTAATGCACCTGTTCTTTGCTTTCTAGAACTAATGAACGGCATAGATACCGAAACTCTTGACGAGTATAAGCGAAAACTTATATCTGACTATATCACAGAAAACCGAATCACCCAAAGGCAAATTACCAAATACATACCGTATTTTCCTGATAAAACCTGCAGAAATCTAATTGAAAGTGAGGTAATCTACCGTGTCCCGCAGTAATAGTTGTATGGTTTGTACATATCTAATCGAACTTGTAGCCGGAATAATGACCGGTTACATATTTATCTATCTTGACGATGCCATCGTGATGAGATTTGCACTGTCGATGCTATATATCCCTGCGGCTCTCGTCCTTGTGGATGCGAAATCAAAAGTGGTGCGTTTCCTTGTCTACCTTATGCTTACCGCAGTCTGCCTGTGGGGCGTGTTTTATGCTATCTATTGGCGCAGACCTTTCGGCTTTTCTCTGATTTTCTGCGCCATTGTGGGCTTTGTCTACTATATCATATTTACCGAAACCGCCAAAAAGGATAAACTGTCAAAAATACTTGTCGTCAACGGTTGCTTTATCGCACTCGTATTTCTAATTGCTCTATCTTTAAATCTTATGTTCAACCCCATCCACGCACCCCTCCTCAACGGTGGTACAGTTATGTGGTGATGCTTTATCGACCAAAACAGCAACAGCGTGTTGCTTGTGATTAACTGTCAAGGATGATATAATACTATTACAATGATAAAAGGCGGTTTTGCATATGGAAACAAAAGATATTATTTTAGAACTCAGGACTAAAAAAGGATTATCGCAAGACGAACTTGCTGAAAAGGTGTTTGTAACCCGGCAGGCTGTTTCTCGCTGGGAGAATGGTGAAACTATACCAAATACCGAAACGCTTAAACTATTATCAAACCTTTTTGATGTTTCTATTAATACACTTCTCGGCTCGCCGAGAGAACTTGTATGCGAGTGTTGCGGAATGCCTATTGATGACAGTAATATTAGCCACGAAAAAGACGGCGTATTAAATGAAGAATACTGCAAATGGTGCTATGCAGACGGCGAATACACTCTTGATTTTTTTGAAAAATATAAGGATCTTGGTGGAAAAGAAAAGTTTGAGGAATTTAAACAACAACTTATCCACGAATTTAACACTTTGCTTCATATTGAAGGTTTGCCAAAGATTGAAAATCTTAATGTTCTGTCAGGCAGTTTTATCAATTTGGAATACCGCCTGCCTAATGGACAAACAGTAAAATTCCTTGATGATAATGCCACTTACCTTGGCGGCCAACTGGAATGTGAATTCGGCGGTGATCGCTGTTTCGGTATCGCCGCAAATATGGATTTCTTACTTGTTTGTACCTATGAAGAAAACGGCGAAAATCCTGAACTTGTTATTTATAAGAAAAGATAAAAATTGCCGCTGAGATGGATCTCTCCACCTCAGCGGCTTTTACGTTTATCTTACCACAGATGAATGACTATAGATGTAGAACTCCTCTTGGCTGGGCATCCACTTCTTTTCCTTGGGTGGAAAAGTCGCATCAAATGCTTCGACAGAGGCTATATCCTCACAGCAATCGGCAGCAGTAGAGGGGATATACATCCACTTCTTGCCGTCAAGCACATTCGGAACAAGTTCGCAAACGAGAAGTGCGGTCGGATAGTTTCCATCCACAACAAAGCTCACGTTCTTCTTTTTGCAGCTCACGAACCCACGGCTGACGTAATTGCCCGGATTGCCGAAGTTGATGTTCACATCGTAACCCATCTTACGTGCAACCTCAAAGGAATGCTCAATCAGCATTTTGCCGAGCTTCTGCCTCTGATACTCAGGAGCAACGCAAAGCGGTCCAAAAGAGAGGATCTCCTTGCGCTCACCATTCTCATCTTCAAGCCAAGCCCTCGTGTACATAATGTTGCCGACAATCTTGCCGTCAAGTTCAAGCACAAACGCAAGTTCAGGTATGAAGTCGGGGTGATTTCGCATCTGATGTACGTAATAATGTTCGTCTGCACCGGGTTTATAGACGTTCCAAAACGCCTCACGGGTAAGTTCTTCTACTGCTCTGTAGTCTTTTTCTGTTTCCAAACGTATCGTCAAATTTTCCATTTTTAAATCCTTTCATAATTCGTTGACGCTCAAAACACGAGAGGATTGCGAGATGTATTTGCAAACCTCTCGTTTACAATACAATCTCCAAGGTGTTGTTTCTTTTCAAACAGCATTCTCCAAAAAAATAAATTCGGCTTTCACCGTATGGCTATTGTATCATAAACGAGTGAACAATTCAAGCAAACACACTCATTTCATTGCCTTGATAAACCGAAACATCTCATCGGGGCCCTCGTCGGGATCGTGCTCCTCGTCATCAGGCATTTCGCGTTCGGGCTGAAAATATTCACACCAAAACTCATCAATCTTAAAACCACATTTATTAACGTAAAAGTGAATATTACGCTTTTCAAAATAAGGCGTGCAGGTCTCCCAAACCTTTGTTTCGGGATGTAATTCCTCAACTGCAAGCCAAGCGCCGTATCCAATACCTTTTGTATGTTCTTCGGGAGAAACAAAAAGAATTTCTAATTCGTTTACATTAGTTTCTTTGTTTATTTTAAGTATCACACCACCGACTTTTCTGTCGTCTACTACAATGCGGTATGTTTCACTATCAGGTGCATCAATACAGCGTTCAATAGTCTTTCGGGAAATAATTTCACCGTCATCATCAATGTGGTTATCTCGCTCGCCAAACTCTTGCAATGCACCATACTTAAACGACCATTGATTATCTAAAATAAACTGCTCTCTGTCATCCTCTGTCAATGGAACAAGTGTAACATTAGTCTTTTTCATATAAACCTCCTAAAAATAATAAACTCCGGCTATTGCATACACAATAACCCGAGCTCACTCGGACACCTAATCCGGCATATGAGCGCTACGGCACTCTGCCTCCGGTGACCAATATTTTTTATTAATTATAGCATATAAAATTCGAAAGTCAACTATGTACTCTCTGCCACATAGCAGAGAGGTTTTTACTATTTATCAAAAGAAACAGGTTTTGTGTCGTTTGTCGCAAAAGCGTTAGGACCTGGATCCGACATAGAAAAATACATTTTAGCAGCCTTTGTTGTGCCGAAGTCTCTGTTAGAGCCTGAATTCTGCACCTTGTTAAATGCATCACGGAACATTTGATTATGCGCTTCCTCGCGGTTTAGGAGAAAATCAATAGTCTCGCGTACCTTTTTGTCATCAATCTGGCGATAAAGATATTCATAAACCACCTTCGCGCGTTGCTCGGATGCGATATTACTGAGCAAGTCAGCACATAAATCACCTGTAACAGTTACATAATCACCCGTCCAGGAATAGCCCGATGCGTTGATAAGACCGGGGTTAAGACCGAGAATCACGTGGGACTGAATCTCCCCACAGGGCACCTTGTCGGCATCAACATCGTGTCCGTTTAATAGGTTGATAGTCTGTGCAACCATCTCCATATGACCGAGTTCTTCTGCCGCAATGTCAAGGAATAAATCCTTGATTTCAGGGTCTTTAATTCTAAAACTCTGCGACATATACTGCATAGCCGCCTTAAGCTCACCATTACCGCCGCCAAGCTGTTCTTGTAAAAGCGCCGCATACTGCGGGTTCGGTTTCTCTACTGCTACAGGATGAAAAAGCATCTTTTCGTGTTTAAACATAAACTTACCTCCGTTAATATTGTATTAGATATTCTTTCCATTTTTTGTATTGATATACAAACGGGCAAATATATCTGCACATTTGGAGATAAGTATATTGGTTTTAGATAAGCAGTAAAACAGGGATTGAGAAAAGCAGATATAAATGCTATAATATTTTTAAAGCAAACTATTTAAGGAGAAAACTAATGGATATAAATTCATTTTTCAAAAGTGTAATAGATTCAGATATCGTACCCGT
>JAZKZS010000058.1:0-11428 GCA_045612765.1 Acutalibacteraceae bacterium | reverse complement strand
TTGGATAAAAAAAGAAGTAACTTTTGGTATACAAAAGTTACTTCTTTTTTGGTGCACCTGAGCATTCTATAATCGAACCGTTTACCTCTTTTAAGGTTACGGTTTTGCTTGCCTCCTTATAATTAAATGTTATGACTGTTTTGTTGTCGTAAAGATATAGGCGTTTGCAAAATTGTCAATTGTAAATGTTTTATTTGTTTTATATTTGTGCTATAATTAATCAAAAAAGTTTAACCAATTCATACCTATGCACACTATTAGTGTAGAAGCTTCTAAAAACACGAAAGGAGGCGATAAGATGAATGAATCGCAGTTATACGAGCAAATAACCGAAGTATCTAAAACTATCTTCTCGTTTTGCTTAACAAAAACTTCCAACCGTCAAGATGCTGAAGATTTATCACAGGATATTATTTTAGAACTTTTTAGATCAGTAAAAAACATTCGTGATGATAAGGCATTTTACGGTTTTATGTGGGCAGTTGCAGAAAATGTCTATAAACAGTGGTACAAGAAAAAATTAAAATCTAAGACTTGTGAATTAACTGATGACATAGCAAACACATTAGTAGATTTTGAGCCTGATAATAATAGTGATATCTATTTGCTTAGACGTGAGCTATCTTTATTATCAGAGAAGTATCGTAAAGCCACCATACTTTACTACATAGATGGAAATAGTTGTCATCAAATCGCCGACAAATTAAATTTATCTGAAAGTATGGTTAAATACCTACTATTCAAGTCTAGAAAAATTCTGAAAGAAGGTATGAATATGGAACGCAAACTCGGTGAATTAAGTTATAACCCTAAAAACCTTATTCCTCTATATAATGGTTCAGGACCAAATCGCTTTTGGGAGTTTATGAATCATAAAATGCGACAAAATATAGTAAATGCTTGTTACAACGACTCGCTTACTGCTCAACAAATCAGTCTTGAAACAGGTATTCCTCTTCCGTATATTGATGATGAATTAAAAGCACTGGTTGATAAAGCAATAATTATTAAGGATGGAACACACTACAAAGCAAATATTATTGTTATTACAACAGAGTGTACTGAAGAAATACGGCGTAATGTTGAAATATATCACAGAAAAATAGCAGACATCATTAGCGAGTTTCTTGATAAACATCTTGATGATTTTAAAGCAATTGGTTTTGTTGGAAACGATTTCTCCGATAACTCATTACGTTGGCAATTAATGACTTATGTATTAGCGGCAATAACCCTATATAACACAGACGTACTTAATACTAATGATGCTTCAAGCTTTCCTAAAACCGCATGGGGAGATAACGCTTATATTTGGCTTGTGGAAAAAGATAACTCAATAAAAGATTTCATATTTAATTTTTCACAAGAAAACAGCAGACAAGGTGACAGGATTCACTTCTTTGACTATTTACCCAATCCAAAAGGCGATCATCACGACTTTTATGGTAATGAGCGATACGTTAATATACTGTGTGATGTAGCACGCCACAATTGTGAAAACTTTAGTGAATATGATTTAGAAGCTGTTGCTAATATGATTAAAAAAGGATATGTTTTAAAACCCGACGAATCATATAAAGTTACTATGCCAGTATTAACTTTAGAGCAATATAATAAAGTTGTAAAGCTTGTGAGTGAATTCATTAACCATAACTTAAAAGAAGCGATTTTAGAGATGGATGCCACTGCAACAAAGATTCTTAGTGAGCACACTCCAAAACACTTACAAAGTCAGGTTGCGGGAATTGCAAGTATGGATAAATTCATTAATGCCGTTTGTATTCCTACGAAAATTTTAATTGAGAGGAACGTTTTGAATACAAATTGGAATTCTCGTGAACTTCCTACAACATTTATTGTTTTAAATAATTGATATGAAGAAAACAATCGTTTTGAAAATCTTCATTTCAAATCTCATTTATGTGCGAAATTGATTGAAACGAAGGAGTGGCAGTACAGAGCGACTAACTCTGTACTGCCACAAACAAAGGCTTATTTAACATCTTTTAAGAAAACAACAAACCCGAACGTTTCACCGATTGGTAAAAGGTTCGGGTTTGAATGCTTTGGTGCGAGTGATGGGACGCAATTTTGCTTTGCAAACTTGCCCTGCTTGGCGACCCAATGCTTCGCATTTGGTACCCGCCTGCGCACCTGCTCGTTAAAAAACAGTCCACCGGACTGTTTTTCTTGACACTCGCAGCCCTCTTAGGCTTCAAGTCCCATCACAATTTTATAAATAAAAAATCCCAAACCAAACCTAAAGGTCTGCTTTGGGATTTTGGTGCGAGTGATGGGACTTGAACCCATACGTCGGTTGACACACGCCCCTCAAACGTGCCTGTCTGCCTATTCCAGCACACTCGCAAATATTAGCTGTTTTTTTACAGCGCCATATTATTATAGCAAAGACAATGCCACTTGTCAACAAAAAAATTAATTTTATTTTAAAAATATTATTTGTGTGGAATTTTTTGTAAATGTATGGTACAATAATTAGGTATATATTTGTTTTGAGGTGATTTTATGAAAAGGTATGATTACGTGCTTGTTGGTGCCGGTTTGTTTTCGGCCGTTTTTGCGTATCACGCAAAAAAAGCAGGTAAGACCTGTCTTGTAATTGAAAAACGAAATCATCTTGGGGGCAATATTTATTGCGAAAAGGTTGAAAACATAAATGTTCACAAATACGGCGCGCATATTTTTCACACAAGTGATACTCGTGTGTGGGATTTTGTAAATTCAATTTGCGAATTCAACAGCTTTATAAATTCACCCCTTGCAAATTATAAGGGCGAAATATATAATTTACCCTTTAATATGAACACCTTTAATCAAATGTGGGGGGTAACCACCGCAGAAGAAGCAAAGGCGATTATTGAAGAACAAACAAAAGAAATTAAGGGCGAGCCTAAAAACCTTGAAGAACAGGCAATTAGCCTTGTTGGGCGTGACATTTACGAAAAGCTTATTAAGGGCTATACCGAAAAGCAATGGGGTCGTGACTGTAAGGATTTACCCGCTTTTATAATTAAGCGCTTGCCTGTTCGTTACGTATATGACAATAACTATTTTAATGATATTTATCAGGGCATACCAATTGGTAGCTACAATGTTTTAATCGACCGCCTTTTTGATGGGTGCGACGTTATGCTTAACACCGATTATAACACCGACCGCCAAAAGTTTAACGCTATGGGCGAAAAGGTGCTTTATACCGGTACGCTTGACAGCCTTTATGATTATGAATTTGGTAAATTAAATTACCGCAGCTTAAGGTTTGAAACCGAAATTTTGGATAAGGAATATTTTCAAACGGTAGCGGTTACCAATTATACCGAACGTGAAATACCCTATACCCGCATAATTGAACACAAGCATTTTGAAAATGCGGTGTCTGATAAAACGGTAATCACCCGCGAATATCCTGCCGACTGGCAAGAGGGTATGGAGCAATATTACCCTGTAAACGACGACCTTAATAACCAGCTTTTCTTAAAATATAAAGCAAAAGCCGAAAAGGAAAGCAATATGCTTTTTGGTGGCCGTTTGGCTGAATATAAATATTACGATATGGACAAGGTTATTGCTTCGGCGTTAGAACTTTGCGACAAGGAGTTTTAGTATGAATGAAGTTAAAATTAGCGTTATAATGCCGGTTTATAAGGTTGAGGATTACGTCGGCAAGGCTATTGAAAGTATTCAGGCGCAAACCTTAAACGATTGGGAATTTTTAATTGTTGACGACGGCACACCCGACAAAAGCGGCGAAATTTGCGACGAATATGCTAAAAACGACAGCCGCATAACCGTTTTTCACACTGAAAACGGTGGTGCACCAACCGCTAGAAATATTGCAATTGAAAAGGCAAAGGGTAAGTATTTTTATTTTATGGATTCGGACGATTGGGCCGAACCCACTATGCTTGAGGATATGTACAACCTTGCCGAGCGTGACAACGCGCAGCTTGTTGTTTCGGGTTATTTTATTGATACCTATTACAGCGATACCGAATACCGCACCGACAACCAACTAAGCGAATGTGCGGTTTACAAAAATGCTGAAGAATTCCGCCAAAATGCACACAGCCTTTTTGATAAAAACTTGCTTTACACCCCTTGGAACAAGCTTTACCGTGCCGAATATATAATGGGGAATAATATTCGCTACAAAAAAACCTTGTGGGACGATTTTCCCTTTAATTTGGACGTTGTTAAAAATATTGAACGTGTAACCATAACCGATAAGCAGTATTATCACTTTATACGCAAGCGTGCCGAAAGTGAAACCGCCGCTTACCGCCCCAATATGTACGAAAAGCGTGAGGAAGAACACGGCTGGATGGAAGAGCTTTATAAAAATTGGGGTATAGAAAACACCGCCGCACAGGAATTTGTGGCAAGACGTTATATTGAACGCTTTATTGGCTGTGTTGAAAATTTAACCAACCCAAAATGCAGCTTAAAAACTAAAGAAAAACGTGCCGAAATTAAAAAAATGCTTAAAAACCCACGTGTAAAATGGGCGCTTAAATATGCAAAGCCACGTTCAAGGTATATGAAAATTATGCTTATACCAATTAAAATGAATAACGTAACCTTAACCCTGCTTGAAGGCAAGGCAATTTCGTTTGTGAAATGCCGAAGCACAAAATTATTTGCCAAATTAAAGGCGGGAAGATAGAAAAAATCCACCCAAACGGGTGGATTTTTTAATTTAATAAACGTAATTGCCAATGCCTTTATATTGGCAATATTCTTCGTAGCACATATCAAGCGAATTCATTTCCTTAGCAATGTTAATACCAACAAATCGCCAATGCCACGGCTCGTAAATAATGCCGCCTGTAATGTCCATTTTTTCCTTTTCATAGCGCATTATAAAGCCGTAATTTTCGGCGTTTTCTTTAAGCCATTTAAACGCCTTTGTGTTTTCAAAGGATTGGTCGGTTGTGTTAAAATCAACCGCTAAGCCTGTGTGGTGCTCGCTGGTGCCGGGCACTGCTACACGAGATGATGCCTCTTTTATAGCATCCTCTTGTGAATAGCCTTTATCCTTCCACTTTTTAACCTGTGCATCATAAAGGGTAACCTGTGTGCCGTAATCACGCCAAGCCGAAATAATACCAATTGCATCCTTGCCAATATCGGCACGGCAGGCATCAATCATAGCCTTTAAATAAGGCCAAATATCCGCATCAATCTTGCGGTAAACGGCATCCTGCGAAAACCACTTATATTCGTTTGGAAAAACAATTATATTTTCTTTATAATTGTGGTCTTTCGGTAAGGGGTTTTTAATATTTACCAAAATGGTTTTGGTAAAGTTTGCATCTGCCTTAAAGCTGCCAACCTGTACAGGCTCGGGCGTGCTGGGTAATGGCTGCTTGCTTGAATTATTTTCGCTTGAGGTGTTATCAAGTGAAGAATTATCTTCGCTATCAGTTTGGCTTGTGGTTGAGTTTGTGCTGTTTTGCGACGAATTGTTGTTACCTATACCAAGGCCTGAGCCAACAATCCAAACAATAAGCACGATAGCGGCAACAAGTATAACGCTTATGCTGCCCAAAAACAAATTGCGGCGCATAATTGCTTGCTGTCTTTTGCTTTTTCTTGCCATTTTATCACCTACTCGTCTAATTTAAGCACTGCCATAAAGGCTTCTTGCGGTACTTCAACGTTACCTAAGCGGCGCATACGCTTTTTACCCTCTTTTTGCTTTTCAAGAAGCTTCTTTTTACGGGTAATGTCACCGCCGTAGCATTTTGCAAGCACATCCTTGCGCATTGCCTTTACAGTTTCGCGTGCAATAACTTTGCCCGAAACCGCAACCTGAACGGGCACCTCAAACAATTGTCTTGGAATAAATTCTTTAAGCTTTTCGGCAATTTTACGTGCACGGGTGTAGGCATTGTCGTTGTGAACAATAAATGAAAGTGCGTCGACCATATCGCCCGCAAGTAAAACGTCCAATTTTACAAGCTTTGACTTTTCATAGCCCTTCATTTCATAGTCATAGCTAGCATAACCCTTTGTGCGAGATTTTAATGCATCGAAAAAGTCGTAAACAATTTCGCCCATAGGCATAATGTAGTGAATGTCAACACGGTCGCCCATATATTTCATATCGGTGTAAACGCCACGGCGTTCCTCACAAAGCTGCATAATTGTACCAACAAAGCTGCTTGGTGAATAAATGTGAACGTCTGCCACTGGCTCTAGCGCATCAACAATAATTGCAGGGTCGGGGTAGTTTGTGGGGTTATCCACCGTAACGGTTTCACCTGTGGATAAAGTGAACTTATATTCAACACTTGGTGCGGTGGTTACAAGGTCTAAATTATATTCACGCTCCAAGCGCTCCTGTATAATTTCCATGTGCAAAAGACCTAAAAAGCCACAACGGAAGCCAAAGCCTAATGCGTTTGAAGATTCAGGCTCGAACAAAAGGGAAGCGTCGTTTAACTGAAGCTTATCTAAAGCGTCACGCAAATCGGGATATTTTGCGCCGTCGGCGGGGTAAATACCGCAGAAAACCACGGGATTAACCTTGCGGTAGCCTTCAAGCGCTTGTGGTGTGGGGTTATCCACCAAGGTAATGGTGTCCCCAACACGTGCTTCACTTACAGTCTTAATTGAAGCGGCTAAATAACCAACCTCGCCCGCTTCTAAAACGTCGCAAGGCTCAAGCGAGGTGGCACGCTTACGGCCAAGCTCGACAATGTCAAACTGTGCGCCGGTTGCCATCATTTTAATGGCGTCGCCTGCTTTAATTTTACCGCTAACCACACGGAAATATACAATAACACCCTTGTATGGGTCGTAGTAAGAGTCAAAAATCAAGGCTGAAAGGGGTGCTTCACGGTCACCCTTTGGCGCGGGAATTTCGGTTACGATTTTTTCAAGCACTTCCTCAATATTAATGCCTGTTTTTGCTGAAATTAAGGGGGCATTGTCGGCGGGGATGCCAATAATATCCTCAATTTCGCCCTTAACACGCTCAGGCTCGGCAGAGGGAAGGTCAATTTTATTAATAACAGGTAAAATTTCAAGCCCGTGGTCAACCGCCAAATAGGTATTGGCAAGGGTTTGTGCTTCAATGCCCTGACTGGCGTCAACAATTAAAACTGCGCCCTCGCAAGCGGCAAGTGAACGTGAAACCTCATAGTTAAAGTCAACGTGACCGGGGGTGTCGATTAAGTTAAGCTCATATCTTTCACCGTCGTTGGCATCATAATAAAGGGTAACGGCGTGGGCTTTAATGGTAATACCGCGTTCACGCTCCAAATCCATACTGTCAAGAATTTGTTCTTCCATATCTCTGCTTGCTACCGATTGGGTATGCTCAAGCAAGCGGTCAGCCAAGGTAGACTTACCGTGGTCTATATGGGCAACAATGCAAAAATTTCTAATTTTATCAAGCGGAAATGACACGTACATTTCTCCTTATTTTATAGGTTTGTATCATTGTAACACAAACTTTTTAAATTTACAATTTATTTCTTTAAAATAGTCTCAATTTTCTTGACAATATATATATAGTATGATAAAATATATTGAAATTTGGCAACTTTTAGGGAGTGTTTTTTGTGACAGTTAAAAACGCAATGGTTTATATGAATAAACAATTCGTTTTACAGGACTTTTCTTTCCCCAAAGGCGTTACTGTTTCTAATTTTAATAATTTAGTTGTTTTACCGGCTTTTTGTGATGTACACGTACATTTACGAGAGCCGGGTTTTTCATATAAAGAAACTATTTTTTCGGGTAGCAGGGCTTGTGCTCACGGCGGTTATACCGACGTTTTAACAATGCCAAACCTTAACCCAGTACCCGACAGTGTACAAAATTTAGAAAAACAGTTGGAAATTATAAAACGTGATGCAGTGATTAACGTACATCCTTACGCTTCAATCACGATTGGACAAAAGGGTGAGCAGTTAACCGACTTTGAAAAGCTTACACAGGCTATTGCCTTTTCGGACGACGGACGTGGCGTGCAAAGTGAAGAATTAATGCGCAAGGCAATGATAAATGCCAAGCGTTTAGGTAAAATGATTGTTGCACATTGTGAAGATAATTCACTTTTATACGGTGGCTATATACACGACGGTGAATATGCAAGGCTTCACGGTCATAAGGGTATATGCAGTCAAAGTGAATGGGGCCCGATTGAAAGGGATTTGCGCCTTGCTAAAGAAACGGGCTGTAAATACCACGTGTGCCACATCTCCACAAAGGAAAGTGTAGACCTTATTCGCAAGGCAAAGGCCGACGGGGTAGACGTTACCTGTGAAACCGCACCGCATTACCTTGTCTTTAACGATATGGACTTAAAGGAAGAGGGTCGCTTTAAAATGAATCCGCCAATCAGAAGCGAGGCTGACCGCTTGGCACTGATTGAGGGTATTAAGGACGGCACTATTGATATGATAGCGACCGACCATGCACCACACAGTATGGAAGAAAAATCAAAGGGTCTTGAAAAAAGCGCTTTTGGTGTGGTTGGAATTGAAACCGCCTTTCAGGTTATGTATACCCACCTTGTAAAAACGGGCATAATAACACTTGAAAAGCTTGTTGAAATTATGGCAATAAACCCGCGTGAGCGTTTTGGTCTTAAACAAAGCGGTACAACCGTGTGGGATTTAGATAAAGAAATAACAGTAAAGCCCGAAAGCTTTTTATCACTCGGTAAAGCAACACCGTTTAAAAATATGAAGCTATACGGCGAATGTTTAATTACCGTGCTTGACGGCAAGGTAATTTATTGTAAAGAATAAATTGGGGGAATAATTATGGCAAAAAGAAAAGACTTAAAGAAAATTTTAATTATCGGCTCCGGTCCTATTGTTATCGGTCAGGCTGCCGAATTTGACTATGCAGGCACACAGGCTTGTCTTGCACTTAAGGAAGAAGGCTACGAGGTTATACTTTGCAACTCTAACCCTGCAACCATTATGACCGACACCACCATTGCCGACAAGGTTTATATGGAACCCTTAACACTTGAATTTGTGGCAAAGGTTATCCGTTATGAACGTCCCGACGCTATTGTGCCCGGTATTGGCGGTCAAACAGGTCTTAACCTTGCAATGCAGCTTGAAGAAAAGGGCATTTTGAAGGAATGTGGCGTTGAGCTTTTGGGCACCTGCAGTGAAAGTATTCAGCGTGCCGAAGACCGCGAAATGTTTAAAGAGCTTTGCGAATCTATTGGCGAGCCTACCATTCCTTCACAAATCACCTACAGCCTTGAAGAAGCTAAAAAGGCTGCACAGGAAATTGGCTATCCCGTTGTATTGCGCCCTGCATTTACCTTGGGCGGTACAGGCGGCGGCTTTGCATACAACGAAGCCGAGCTTATCGAGGTTGGTCTTAATGCCTTTAAGTTATCACCCGTGCATCAGGTTTTAATTGAAAAAAGCGTTAAAGGCTATAAGGAAATTGAATTTGAAGTTATGCGTGACGGCAGCGATAAGGCAATTACCATTTGCGGTATGGAAAATATCGACCCTGTTGGCGTTCATACAGGCGACTCTATCGTAGTTGCTCCTATTATGACACTAAGTGACCACGACCTTAAAATGCTTAACGACAGCGCAATTAAAATTATTCGTGAGCTTAAAATTGAAGGTGGCTGTAACGTTCAGTTTGCAAAGCACCCCGACACAAGCGAATATTATTTAATCGAGGTTAACCCCCGTGTTTCACGTTCATCTGCTTTGGCGTCAAAGGCAAGCGGTTACCCCATTGCACGTGTTACCGCTAAAATTGCAGTTGGTATGACACTTGACGAAATTAAAATTGCCAACACCACCGCCGCATTTGAACCCCAGCTTGATTATATTATTGCAAAATTACCCCGCTTCCCATTTGATAAGTTTACCAACGCTTCAAACACACTTGGTACACAAATGAAGGCAACAGGCGAGGTTATGGGCATTGGCTCAACCTTAGAAGAATCACTCTTAAAGGGTACACGTTCACTTGAAATTGGTGTTAATCACCTTTACCACCACAAGTTTGACAATATGACCGACGCTGAGCTTCGTGATTATATTGCCGAATTCCGTGACGATAACCTTTTTGCAATTGCCGAGCTTTTATACCGTGGCGCAACTGTTGAAGAAATTCACAACATTACAAAAATTACCGCCTTCTTCCTTGAAGCAATTAAACGTATTATTGATATGGAAGTAACCCTTAAAAATAATCCATTTGACCTTGCCGTGCTTGAAGGCGCAAAGAAAATGGGCTTTTCTGATAAATACGTTGCACGTATGTGGGAATGCAGCGAATTGGACGTTTACAAGTTCCGTAAAGAAAACAAGCTTTCACCTGTTTTCAGAATGGTTGATACCTGCCACACAGGTGCATACATTCCTTACTTCTATTCTTCATACACAGGTGAAAACACCTCAATTTTAACAAATAAAAAGAAAATTGTTGTTTTGGGTGCAGGCCCTATCCGTATCGGTCAGGGTGTTGAATTTGACTATTCAACCGTTCACGCTGTAACCACCATTAAAAATTCGGGTTATGAGGCAATTATTATTAACAACAACCCCGAAACCGTTTCGACAGACTATACAACTGCGGACAAGCTTTATTTCGAACCTTTAACACCCGAAGATGTAATGAATATTATCGACTTTGAACAACCCGACGGCGTTATTGCTTCCCTTGGCGGTCAAACTGCAATTAACTTGGCTGAGCCCCTTCGTGACCGTGGTGTTAAAATTATCGGTACCGACTGCGACGCTATCGAGCGTGCCGAAAACCGTGACAGCTTTGAAAAAATTCTTAAAGAGCTTAACATTCCACAGCCTCAGGGTCAGGCGGTTACCAAAATTGAAGACGGTATTAAAGCCGCTGCCGAAATTGGTTACCCTGTGCTTGTTCGCCCCTCATTCGTATTGGGTGGCCGTGCAATGCAAATTGTTGCTGACGAAAATCAGCTTCGTAAATACCTTAAAACCGCAGTTGAAATCGACGAAGACCGTCCCGTTTTGGTTGATAAATATATTCAGGGTAAAGAGGTTGAGGTTGACGCAATTTGCGACGGCAGAGACGTGTTTATCCCCGGTATTATGGAGCTTGTTGAAAGAACAGGTATCCACAGCGGTGACTCTATAAGTGTTTATCCCGCATTTAGTATTTCTGACAAAGTTAAGGGCATAATTTTACAGTACGCTAAAAAATTAGGTCTTGGCATTGGCATTGTGGGTCTTTATAATATTCAGTTTATCGTTGACGAAAACGAAAACGTTTATATTATCGAAGTAAACCACGTTCATCACGTACCGTTCCCTTCCTTTCAAAAGCCACAGGCTACAGCCTTGCTGACATTGCAACCGAGGTTATCTTGGGCAAATCCTTAAAGGAACAGGGCATTTTCGACCTTTATCCCCAAGAAAAGAACCGTTGG
>JAZKZS010000057.1:0-8651 GCA_045612765.1 Acutalibacteraceae bacterium | reverse complement strand
GGTGGACTGTTAGAGCCGCAGAGGGACCGAGCACCGCAGTGCGAGAGCTGGCACGAGGAACTCGTGACTGAGGGAGAGAAAGTGCTTATTTACAGTGCTTTCGGTCTCTCCCTCCGTCTTTTTGCTTCGCAAAAATCCACCTCCCTCATCAGATGGAGGCAAGGGTTTGTACAATAATTACGAATTACGCATTACGAATTACGCATTGGGCGTTTGCCCGATAAACTATAATTTGAATATTTTTTATATAAAAAAGCGACCTTATATAAAAAGGTCGCTTTTTGGTTTACTTATTAATTTTAGAATCAATTTTTTCTGCGGCGGTCTTTAAAAATACGTTATCATAAAGTTCAAAACAGCCGTTGTCAACTGCTTTTGCCAAATCAACGTCAATAGGCATTTTACCAAGAAGGTCAAGGCCTAATTCTTCGGCAATACCTTCACTGCCGCTGCCAAAAATTTTAAATTCTGTCTTACATTCGGGGCAAATAACACTGCTCATATTTTCAACAATGCCCAAAACGGGAATATTCATCATATTTGCCATGTTATAAGCCTTTTTAACAATCATCGAAACCAAATCCTGCGGTGAGGTAACAATAACCGCACCGTCAAGTGGAAGGCTTTGGAAAACGGTTAGGGGAACGTCGCCTGTGCCTGGGGGGCAGTCAACAAAAAGGTAATCAATATCGCCCCAAACAACGTCCTTCCAAAACTGCTTAACAGCCCCCGCAATAACGGGACCACGCCACAAAACAGGTGCTTCTTTATCCTCTAAAAGAAGGTTAATAGACATAATTTTAATGCCGTTTTTGGTTTCGGCGGGTAAAATACCAAGCTCGTTTTGGTAAACCTTTGAATTAATACCAAAGGATTTAGGAATAGAAGGGCCTGTAATATCGGCGTCCAAAATACCAACCTTGTAACCCATTTTGCTCATAAGCACTGCAAGGGATGAGGTAACCATTGACTTACCAACGCCACCCTTACCGCTTACAACACCAATAACGTGCTTAATGTTGTTATATTCGCCTGTTGGCTCTAATAAGCTTTGGGGCTCTTGACGTGAGCCACAGCTTTGAGCACAGCTACTGCAGTTTCCACTGCAGCCCGAAGTTTTTTCATCTGCCATTTTTAAAATCTCCTATCAAAAAAGTAACTGTCTTAAATTATACTACCCAAAAATTCAAAAATCAACCGCTTTTATTGATTATTTAAATAATCATATTCTTTTGCAATTGTTGCCCAGGTTACAGGTCCAACCGCACCCGACTCCTGAAGTCCAAAAAGTCGCTGAAAGGTTTTAACCGCATTTTCGGTTTGGTCGCCGTAATAACCCGTTGCCGAAAGGGTTGGTAGTTCGGGTATAATTTGCCCTAAAAAATTTAAATATGTTTGCAGGTCACGGACATTTTCACTTCTTTCACCCTTGGTTAAAAAGTAACCGGGGTAAAGCTTGGCATTACTGCCCGAATAACCACTGGGCAAAGCCGCTACCGTATCGGCATAAGCCTTTTGAATGGTGTTCCAGGTTTTAGTATCAACAATTCCGTTAGGTGTTAAACCATAAAAACGCTGAAAGCGTTCCACCGCCTGCACCGTTTCGGGCCCGTAATAGCCGGTTCGTGCAACGGGGGCTAAAGCGCCGTTGAAATAGGCAAGTACAGCCAAATAATACTGTATTGTGGTAACGGGAATACCGCTTGTGCCTTCGCTTAATTCGTTTACAAAAGGTACCGCCGCTTCACTTATGGTAACCCCTTCACCGCTAAGCTCGGCAAGACCTTTTACACCGTTATAATATTGCTTAATTTTATACCAGGTCGATTTATCAACCTCGCCCGTTTGGTTTAAATTAAACACTTCTTGAAATTTTCGAACCGCTTCTTGTGTTCCCACACCAAATACACCTTCGGGGTCGGTGATTTTTGGTATAGCAGGGTAATTGTTTGAAATTCGTGAAAGCTGTGTTTGAATAATATCAACGTTATTTCCCGCATCGCCAAGTTTAAGCGGCACACCGGGGTAGCTTTCAATATTATCACTAACGGGGGCATTTTCTACAATACCAATGTTGTTACTGTAATAATTTTGCAAAATTGCAAAGGGGGTCAGTCCGTTTTCGGCAAGGGATACGGTACCCCACTGTGACAAACCATCACAGGTCGAGGTTGTGCCGTTGCAAAATGCCGTAAAAAGTGGTTGAATTTCGCCCTGCCGTACCACGTAATCGTTAAAAATTTCATCAACAATAAGTGAAATATTTTCAAAAACCTCTCGGTCTTTTACAAAGGCTTGGTCGAATTGCGTCGTCTTGGTAATATCAAAATCATACCCTTTTGAAGGATACCATTCGGTATAAATTCGGTTTAACGCATAAGAAATTATAGCGTAAATATTAGCCCTTAAGGCGTTTTCGGGCCAGGTGGGATAAATTTCGCTTGATGCTACGTTTTTAACGTAGTCGACAAATGGTACGGTAACGTTTTCGGCATTAGAAGTTGGCGCGCCTAAATGCACCGTAATATTTTGTGGTATAACGGGGTACAAAATTTCAGCCATTTAATCACCTTATAAATTATATTTTTGCCCTTCGTTAAAAATTTGTGGCTCGTTACCTGTTTGGTCGGCATCAATTATTAAATCCGACCGCTGAATGGATGTTATACCGCTAAAAACGGGTATATTAAGGTGTATGTTTTTTAAAAATCCGTCCGATTCGACAAGCATATTATAGGTTGCATAAGGCTTTTGCGATAAATCAGGCGCCATAGATAAATTTTTGTCGGGGGTTTCAAGTGTAAATACCTTGGTTTTACCACTTTTGTCGGTTATGTCGCTGTCAATAACCGTCATATCCTCATATTCGCCCGTAAAAACCGTAACCTTTGCATTTTCTATGGGGTAAAGTTCGTTAAAGGCGGTTACCATACCTAAAAGCCGTCCGTTTGTGGTAACATCAGGTGTGGTGGCAACAGCTACTTCTTCGGGTTGTCGCACTGAATTATACATTTTAAGCATTTCGTTTTTATATTTTTCAAAAAGTTCGTTATTCATAAAATCACCCGTATAATTTTATGAATAAAAGGTGTAATGAATACCAATTATTAAAAAAACCAAGGCGAAATTAATCGTCTTGGTTTTATAATGCGTATTTTTTGGGGTTATTTTCAATATAATCCCATTTTTCAAACCCTATTTTAAAACCCTTGAGAAATTTCCCAAGGGTTTTGTTTGTGAAGTTTCAAACCTTTGGTTTGAAATGAAGTTGTAACAAGTTACAATGAAGTATTTGTCCAAAGGACAAATATGAAGTTTAAATTGCCAATTGGCAATTTAAGTGAAAGATATAGATTAAGCGCCGCTTAATCTATATCTTTACCACAGCATCTTTTATATTTTTTTCCGCTACCGCAGGGGCAAAGGGCGTTTTTTCCTACCGCACCCTTACCTTTAACGGTGTTGGGTTTATTATCTGCGCTTGATTCCTCGGCAACCTTTTCGCGTTTAACCTCGTCATCACGTCTTACACGAACGGTAAGCACCAATTTTGCGGTTTGTTCACGAATGGCGGTGGTCATAGCGTCAAACATATCATAGCTATCGTTGCGGTATTCAACCACAGGGTCGTGCTGACCGTAACCACGAAGGCCAATACCTTGGCGCAATTGGTCCATAGCGTCGATATGATCCATCCAGTTAGTGTCAACCGAACGTAAAAGCATTACACGTTCAATTTCACGCATCATATCATTGCCGAGCTCGTTTTCGCGCGTTTCGTAAACCTTTTCGGCACGTTCTTTAAGCATTTCTGCAATGTCTAGCTTGTCAACCTTTGAAAGTTCTTCAGGGGTGTAGTTAAAGTCATTTGGTAAGGTAAGCCAACCCATAAAGTATTCACGAAGACCCTTTAAGTCCCAATTGTCAGCAATGGGGTCGGCAAGGTAAATACTGCAGTAAGAATCAATAGTGTCGCAAATCATCTTAAATACAGTGTCCTTAATATCTTCACCGTCAAGTACCTTGTTACGTTGGGTGTAAATAAGCTCACGTTGCTTGTTCATTACGTCGTCATACTGTAAAGTATTCTTACGAATGGCAAAGTTAATGCCTTCCTTTTTCTTTTGGGCGCTTTCAATAGTTTTTGAAAGCATACTGCTTTCAAGGGGCATATCCTCTTCAACACGCATTGTGTCCATAAGGGTGGAAATTCTTTCACCACCGAAAAGACGCATTAAATCGTCTTCAAGGGATACGAAGAATTGTGTTTCACCGTTGTCACCCTGACGGCCTGCACGACCGCGAAGCTGGTTGTCAATACGGCGTGAATCGTGACGTTCGGTACCAATAATGCAAAGACCGCCTGCCTGTCTTACCGCTTCGGCTTCGGGGGCAATTTCAGCCTTGAATTTAGCATAATATTGCGAATATTTTTCACGGGCTGATAAAATTTTGGGGTCTTCGGTTTCGGCAAAGCCTGTGGCTTCAATAATAAGCTCTTCACTTAAGCCGTCGTGACGAAGTGCCGATTTTGCCAAATATTCAGCATTACCGCCAAGCATAATGTCGGTACCACGACCTGCCATATTGGTAGCAATGGTAACTGCACCAAGTTTGCCTGCTTGGGCAATAATTTCGGCTTCTTTTTCGTGGTGCTTAGCATTTAAAACGTTGTGCTGGATACCACGTTTTTTAAGCAAAAGGGATAAAAGCTCAGACTTTTCAATGGTAATTGTACCAACAAGCACAGGCTGACCCTTTGCATGACATTCAACAATTTTATCGATAACTGCCATAAACTTGGCTTTTTCGGTTTTGTAAACCACGTCGTTTTTGTCAATACGGGCAATGGGCTTATTGGTGGGAATTTCAACAACGTCTAATTTATAAATTTCTTGAAATTCGGTTTCTTCGGTCATAGCGGTACCGGTCATACCCGAAAGCTTGTTATAAAGGCGGAAGAAGTTTTGGAAGGTAATTGTTGCCAGGGTTTTAGATTCTTTTGCAACCTTTACGCCTTCCTTTGCTTCAATTGCTTGGTGAAGACCCTCGTTATAACGGCGGCCGTACATTAAACGGCCTGTAAATTCGTCAACAATAATAACCTCGCCGTCTTTTACAACGTAATCAACGTCACGCTTCATAATACCATGAGCGCGGATTGCCTGATTTATATGATGAGCGATAGCGATATTTTCGCTGTCGTTAAGGTTTTCAATGTTAAAGTACTGTTCAACACGCTTAACACCGTCGGGGGTTAAAACGGCAGTTTTTGCCTTTTCGTCAACAACGTAATCGCCCTCAATACCCATTTGCTCGTCGCTGGCTTTGTCGTCCATTTCCTTAACCTTAAACATTTTAAGGCTGCGGGCAAGTCGGTTTGCGGCTTCGTAAAGGTCGGTCGATTTATCACTTTGACCCGAAATAATAAGGGGTGTACGTGCTTCGTCCACCAAAATCGAGTCAACCTCGTCGACAATGGCAAAGTTGTGGCCACGTTGTACCTTTTGTTCCTTGTAAATAACCATATTGTCACGCAAATAATCAAAGCCAAGCTCGTTATTGGTGCAATAGGTAATGTCAGCGTTGTAGGCTGCTTGCTTTTCTTCCTTATTCATACCGTGGGTAACAAGACCAACTGTAAGACCCATAAACTTGTAAAGTTTGCCCATCCATTCCGAGTCACGCTTTGCAAGATAATCGTTAACGGTAACAATATGCACACCCTTGCCCGAAAGTGCGTTAAGGTATGCAGGGAGTGTTGCAACCAAGGTTTTACCTTCACCTGTTTTCATTTCGGCAATACGGCCTTGGTGTAAAATAATACCGCCTATAATTTGCACTGGAAAGTGGCGCATACCAAGTACACGGTCACCCGCTTCACGGCAAGCGGCAAAGGCTTCGGGTAAAATATCGTCAAGGGTTTCGCCAAGGGTTAGGCGTTCCTTAAATTCGTCGGTTTTTGCACGAAGCTGGTCATCGGTCAAAGCCTTATATTCTTCTTCTAAAGCTAAAACCTTTGTTTGAAGCGGTATGATACGCTTAATTTCCTTTTGGCTGTAATTACCGAAAAGGGCTGAAAGAATACTCATTTTATTACCTCTTAAAAATGTTATTTAACTATTTTAACACAGTTAATTTAAAAAAGTTGCAACTATTTGTAAACAACCTTATTTTTATTTAATTTAAGACCGTTTGATACCGAAACCGAATTATCCTTTTTAATAAAAACGGCTTCATAGCCTGCGGTTTGGTTTATAAACTTTTTGGCGTTTTCTTCACCCAAAATCATACAAACGGTGGAAAGCACGTCACATTCGGACGAATTTTCACCCAAAATAGTAACCGAAGCAAGTTCGTTTTCAACAGGAAGACCTGTATCGGTATTTAAAATATGGTGGTAAAATTTACCGTTTTTTTCAAAGCAACGCTGATAAATACCGCTTGTCACGGCCGATGCGTTTTTAATTTTTACGGTAAGCATTACCTCGTTTGAAAAGGGCTTTTGAATACCAACGGTATAAACCTTGCCAAAAACGGCAACGTTACCGCCTAAATTAACAATACCGTTTTGTGCGCCGTTATCCTTAAGATATTTTACAAGCTTGTCAGCAACGTAGCCCTTTGCAATACTGCCTAAATTAATATCGGTGTTGTTAAGGTAGACAAAATTGCCTTTAATTTCAATTCGGTCATACCCAACCTTGTAAAGCACGCTTTTTAATTCGTCCTCGGTTGGTGCTGTTTGATTTTCAAAATCATACAAGTCGGCGGCGGGGGTTATGGTAATGTCGTATTTGCCACCTGTTTTTTGGCAATAATAAAGTGCTTTGGTTAAAATTTCAAGTGTTTCGGGTGACAGCTCCATTTCATCATAATAATTAATCATAGAAACTTCGCCGTCAGGGCTTGATGGACTTAAAAGCCGGTCATAATTTTCACAAAGCTTAAAAACATCGTTTAATGCTTCTTCACTGCAATCGGCGGTGATAGTGCAAACGGTGTCCATCAAAATTTGTGACTTTGTGTTTTCGCTTTTATGGCAACCGCAAAGCAAAACGGTTGGCATTAACAAAAGTATAAAAATTTTTTTCATAATATATTATTATATAATATCTTTTCTTTTTTGTAAAGGTGTGTTAGAATATATTTGGTGATAAAATGAAAAAAGCCGACTTAAAACTTATAATTTGCCTTGCATTAGTGGGGTTAGGCCTGTTATTTGCGGTTTTATTTTTTACAAAAAATGGAAAAAAAGTGGTTGTTACCCAAAATAATAAGCAGGTATATAGCGGACCTATAAGTGAAAATAAAATAATTGATTTAGGCACAAACATTATTGAAATAAAAAACGGTAAGGTAGAGGTTACCTCTGCTATATGTAAAAATCAGGTTTGTGTTAAGCATAAAAAAATCCACAAAAAAGGCGAGCAAATTGCTTGTATTCCAAACAAAGTTATAATTACGGTGGAATAGGGGGATATCATGTCGAAAAAGGTCGCATTATATGGTATATTGGCGTCTATTTGCCTTGTTTTTTCTTACCTTGAAACCCTTTTACCACTCACCTTTATTGCCCCCGGTGTAAAAATTGGGCTTGCAAACGGTGTGGCGTTAATTTTAATTTTAAAAAATGACGTTAAAGGCGCAGTTTTGGTTAATATTATTCGAATTGTGTTGTTAAATTTGTTATTTGTAAGCCCTTTTGCGCTGTTGTTTTCGTTGTCGGCGGGTGTAATTTCCACCTTGGTTATGTGGCCTGTTTCGAAAACAAAAATTTTTGGTGCTGTGGGCTTTAGTGTTTTAGGGGCATTAACCCATAATTTAACCCAGTCGGCAGTTGCGCTTATGGTTTTGGGTGCGGGTACCTTGTTTTATTTGCCAATTTTAATTTTTTCGGCAATAATTTCGGGTACGTTTATTGGTTTTTTAGCAAAAATATTAGATAAAAAAATAAAAACCTTCTTTTAGGACAAAATAGTTCTAAAGGAGGTTTTTTATTATGCAAAGCAATTCAACAATGAATTTTTTAAAGGGTATGGGTGCCGGTATGATTGCGGGCGCAACCGCTGTTGTTGTCGGTAAAATGATGTTGAAGGACAACAAAAACATTGAAAAAGGCGGCGCAAAGCTTTTAAAAGCCGCAGGCGAAATGGTTGACGGCTTTCAAACAATGTTTCATTAAATTGAGGGTTTATCGGTGACTTAAGTCGGAATTCGTAATGCGTAATTTGGAATGATATTTCAAATTTAGCCTTCTCCGCTGGAGAAGCCTTTAGTTTGTGCAATCAATTAGGTACGATAAACCCCAATTAAAACCACAAATAAAAAAGAAACCCCACGGATGATGCCTCATCCGTGGGGTAATTTGCTTAATAATCCGAACCGCTAATTGTGGTGTCGAAATCTAATAAACCGTTAGCAACATTTTCAGTTTCGAAAGAAACCTTTTTGATTTCTGGTAATTCAAAATTCATTATTCGGTTCCTCCTTTATTGCTTTAAAAGTGTTTCAAGTGCTTCTGCTACAGCATTGTCTGAAGCATCAATACCGTCGGCAAAGTCGAAGCTTACTGCATCAGCTTCAATAACATCGTCGCTGTAGGTAATTACTAACTTAGCGCTTACGGTACCATACATTTGTTCGAATGA
>JAZKZS010000056.1:0-3005 GCA_045612765.1 Acutalibacteraceae bacterium | reverse complement strand
GACTGAGGGATTGTAAAAAATAAAAAACATGTTATTTGTTATGTTTTGTAATGATAAAACAATCCCCTCGCCACGCATACGCGCGGCCCTCTCCCCTTTACACAAGGGGCGCTTTTGACAAATCACTCTCACCGATAAACCTCAATTTACTTAATCCTTAATCCCTTGGGGTAATGGTTTTTAGCGCGACCGTTTGAAACCTTTGCGCCGCCAACAGTACAGCCGTCAACCATAACAACCGCCCAACCGTTTTGGCAGTCGGTATCGAATTCTTCACCGTGCAAATACTTTAAAATTTCCACACTGTCGGCCGACAAATTGATTTTTCGCTTAAATTTATCCCCCAAAGCCATAAAAAATTGGTGATGAGGCAAAATGTAATTTTTTCGCACCTCGCCAATGGTTACACCACAGCAAAAAGCGGTACGGTCGCCTATTGGCAAACGGTTATTATAATAAATCGGGTTGCCGTTGTATAAATTTATATTAGTTTTATCGTAATCGGTCAAGGTATCATCAAGAAAATCGGTCACGATTTTGTCAATTTTCTTTGGCTGATTAACAACATAATTATTAGCCGTTTTTTCGCCCTTATGGTGTAAAACCGCCATAAATTGCCCCTCGCCCTTAGCGATATGGGGATAAAAACGGCGTGCAAAACCTATATTTTCACACTTACAACCGTCAAATTTTATGCCGTCGGCGGTGTGTTTTGCTACCATTTCATTAACAGGTACAATTTCAAATTCGTGGTGGTTTTGCAAAAAAGCATCAACCGTCATTTCGTTTTCTTCTAGCGAAAAGGTGCAGGTAGCGTAAACAATATAACCGCCGCTTTTAAGGGTTTTAACCGCATTTTCCAAAATTTCGGCAGAACGTTTTGCGCACATTAAAACGTTTTCCTGACTCCATTCATCAATGGCAATTTCTTCTTTTCTAAACATACCCTCGCCCGAACAGGGTGCATCCACCATAACCAAATCAAATGAGTTTTCAAAGCGTGATGCTAATTTTTCGGTGTCCATACAAGTAACAACGGTGTTTTTAAGCCCCAAGCGTTCGATATTACCTGTTAAAATTTTACAGCGTGAGGACACAATTTCGTTTGATACAAGCACACCGTTTTCGCCCAACTTATTTTTAAGCTGGGTGCTTTTGCCACCAGGGGCGGCACACATATCAAGCACAAACCAATCGGGCTTAATATCCACACATTCGGCAGGTGCCATTGCGCCGGGCTCTTGCACGTAGATTAGCCCCGCGTGGTGATATGGGTGGTTGCCCACCTTTTCATAATTTAGGTAATAACCGTTTTGAACGTACGGAATTTTTTCATTCCCAAAAACATTGATTTTTTCAAATTCTTCTAAATCAATTTTATCGGTATTAACCCTAAATGCTTTTACGGGTGGGTTTTGAAGCTCGGCTAGATATTTTTCAAAATCAGCACCCAAAAGCGTTTTCATTCGGGTTTCGTAATCTTTTGGCAGTTGTTTCATTAATTAATTTCCTTTTCAATTTCCAACATACACATCGAAACAGCCGTAATTGCGGCAGTTTCGGTACGCAAAATTCGTTTACCAAGCGATATAACCTTGGCATTGGCATTAAGTGTTTTTTCAATTTCCTTTTCATCAAAGCCACCCTCGGGCCCAATGAAAATGCCCACACTTTTAACGGTTTTAAGGGTAGAAAGTGCATCGACCGTTGCCGCCATACCGTCCTTATTTTCATACGGCACTATTATTAAATCAAGCGTTTTTGCAAAATCAACCGCTTTGTCAAGGCTGCAAACATTCATAATTTCGGGTATAATGTTGCGTTTGCTTTGCTTTGCGGCGCTTTCGCTTATGCTTTGCCAGCGAGCAACCTTCGATTTTGCTTTTTTATCATCAAGCTTAACAACACAATGCTTCATCTCAACAGGAACAACCGCAAAAACGCCAAGCTCAACGCACTTTTGAATGATATATTCCATTTTGTCGCCCTTGGGAAGCCCTTGGAACAAATAAATTTTAACGGGTAATTCGGTATCGTTATAATTTTCTTCCACAATTTCTAACACAACGCCATCTTCAAAAAAAGATACAATACGGCACAAATCACTTTTACCGCCACAGCTTATAAGACAGGTGTCACTAATATTCATTCGAAGAACATTTTTTATGTGGTTATAATCCGCACCGTTTATTATGTATTGCAAATTTTGCTTTGCATTTTCATTAGCAAAAAAATTAAACATAGCATAAAACCTTTCAATTTAAGTTTAAATAAATTTTATCATAGATTATAGATTTTATCAATATTTTCATTGCTATTTAAAATTATAGTTTATCGGGCGGACGGAATTGTAAAAACAAAAGGCTCCCTTGTGTAAAGGGAGCTGGATTTTTGCAAAGCAAAAAGACGGAGGGAGAGACCGAAAACACTGTAAATAAGCACTTTCTCTCCCTCAGACACGAGTTCCTCGTGCCAGCTCTCGCACTGCGGTGCTCGGTCCCTCTGCGGCTCTAACAGTCCACCGGACTGTTATTCACTACCGCCTCGCCCGTTTCACTAACCTCGTCAGAGGGAGCCAATAATATATCCATCCAACCGAGCGATAAACCCCAATTTATAATTACAGCATAACAAAAAACCGTGAGGAAAATCCTCACGGTTTTTATTTAATTCAGAAAGAATTAGTCGTTGATAGCAGTAACAACGCCTGAACCAACAGTACGGCCACCTTCACGGATAGCGAAACGGAGACCTTCTTCGATAGCGATAGGAGTGATAAGTTCAACGTCCATTTCTACGTTATCGCCAGGCATGCACATTTCAGTGCCAGCAGGAAGACCTACAACACCGGTAACGTCAGTAGTTCTGAAGTAGAACTGAGGACGATAGTTGTTGAAGAAAGGAGTATGACGACCGCCTTCATCCTTGCTTAATACGTATACTTGACCATGGAACTTGGTGTGGGGCTTGATTGAACCGGGCTTTGCAAGAACTTGGCCACGTTC